>CAIWAH010000143.1 GCA_903910585.1 uncultured Verrucomicrobiota bacterium | reverse complement strand
CCATGAAATACTCCTACGAAGAACTCGCGAAGATGATTGATCACTCCCTGCTGCATCCGACGATGACGGATCAGGAGCTGGAGGACGGCTGCCGGCTCGCCGCGAAATACGGGGTCGCGTCCGTGTGCATCAAGCCCTGCGCCGTAAAGCGGGCCGCCGAACTTCTCCGGGGCACCGGCGTGCTCGTGGGCGCGGTCATCGGTTTTCCCCACGGCAATTCCTCCACCGAGTCCAAGCGCTACGAGACCGAACTCGCCTGCCGCGACGGCGCCGCCGAGATCGACATGGTCATCAATGTCGGCAAGGCCCTCGGCGGCGACTGGGATTACGTCGAACGCGACGTCCGGGCCGTCTGCGACGAGGCTGCCCGGCACGGCGCGAAGGTGAAGGTCATCTTCGAGAACGATTATCTCACGAAGGGCGGCGCGGGGCTCGGCAGCGATGAGTTTAAGATCAGGCTCTGCCAGCTCTGCGAACGTGCCGGTGCGGCGTGGGTGAAGACCAGCAGCGGCTACGGCTTCGTGAAGCAGCCCGACGGCAGCTACAACTACAGGGGCGCCACCGAACACGACCTCGCCCTGATGCGCGCGAACGTCTCCGCGAAGGTGCAGGTCAAGGCTGCCGGCGGCGTGCGTGATCTGGACGGCCTCATCCGGGTCCGCGATCTCGGCGGCTCGCGTTGCGGCGCCACCGCCACGGCCGCAATGCTGGACGAATACCGCCGGCGCGAGGCGGCCGAGAAGGCCGGGCAAAGTGTCGAGACCAAGGCCGCGGCCATTGGTGCAGGCGGCTACTGAGCGCCGGCCATGGAGGCAGCGCCCGGCGACAATCGGAGCGCGGACGGTCACGTCCGCGAGTTGGCTTCCTTCCGCCGGTCCACCGCGGTGCGGAGTTCGCGCGGACGTGGCCGTCCGCGCCCCGTTGCCTTCACACTCATCGAGCTGCTGGTGGTCATCGCGATCATTGCGGTGCTTGCTTCGCTGCTGTTGCCGGCGCTGGCCCGTGCGAAGCAGAAGGCGACGCAGGCGGCCTGTCTCTCGAACTTGCGCCAAGTCGGCCTCGGCTTCGGGCTCTACCGCGACGATCACGCCGACCGCTTCCCTGACCGACGCGACCTCAAGGCCACCCTCGGCTATCAGCCGTGGAACGGTTGGCCGGCCTCCGACCCGCGGGCGGGCTGGGCCCTGATCGCCCTCAGCAATCTGTGCGGCGACCGCGTGTGGCTGTGCCCGGCCGTCGCCAGCTCGCCGCTCCGACAGGCGCCCGAAGCAGTCCAGACGCTCTCAACGAACGAGCCCCGGCGCAGCACCGGCTACTGGCTGTGGCGCTTCGACCGCACCAACGAGCCCGTGCCGTTGGACAACTTCTGGAACAAGACCGGCGAACAGGCCCTGGCTGATCTCCGGGCCGCGAACAATCCCATCGCCGGTGTGCCGAACGGCCCTTCCGAAGTGGAACTGGCCGTGGACGTGTATTTTCCCGCGACCCTTCCGACCGTCGCCCCGGAGCTTGCCGGCCGGGCCGCCCACCCCCGCGGTCGCAACCGGCTGATGCTCGACCACAGCGCCGCCTGGTTCCGCGATGCGCGGCTGACGTCGGGGCGTTGACGGGCCGCGTGACGAACTGTGGCGGGCTTGGTCCAACGGGCTGATGAAGCTCAAGCTCCCGGTCGCCGCGGCGTTCTTCTGCGGCGCGATCCTTTCTGCAGCGGTCACGGCTTTCGCTCTCCTTCGCTGGCACCAGCAGCAGTCGCAACTGCTTTGGACCAACGCCTTGCAACAGCATCTGCGTTTCGCCACCCAAGCCCACCGCGGCGATGTCCAGGCCCTCCGTGCGGATCTGGACCGCCGCCTGCCCGGCCTGGTGCTTTCCGTCGCCTCGTTCGGACGGAACGAACAAACCGTTCCCCTGCTGCGTTCGACCCATGAGCTCCTGCTCGATTCCGGCCGGGAGATTCCGCCGGACCTCCAGCCGGCGTTCCGCGGGCTGTGAAGCGCAAGGAACTGGTTCCGCGCCGGCAGCGGGTGTGATTCTCTCAGGCGTGCCCGCCATGTTCCGCTTCGCCCCGTTCCTGCTCGCGCTGCTGCCCTCCGTGGCCCGCGCGGCTGATGCCAACTGGCCCGTCTATCTCGGCGACAAGGCCAGCAGCCACTACTCCACGCTGAAGCAACTGACGCCGCGCAACGTCGCGAAGCTCGAAGTCGCCTGGACTTTCCACGCCGGCGGCGCGGACAAAAACAACCGCTCCCAGATCCAGTGCAACCCGCTGGTCGTGGACGGCGTGCTCTATGGCACTACGCCGGACTTGCAGGCTGTCGCCCTCGATGCGGCCACGGGCGGGGAATTGTGGCGCTTCAACCCGGCGTCGGTGAAGGGCGTCACCAAGGCCGGCGTCAACCGCGGGCTCGTCTTCTGGGCCGACGGCAACGACCGCCGCGTGCTCTACGCCAACGACCACTTCCTGCACGCGCTGAACGCCGCCACGGGCGAACGCATCCCGTCGTTCGGCGAGGGCGGCACCATTGACCTGAAGCGCGATCTCGGCCGCGACGTGAGCGGGCTGGCCCTGCAAAGCACCACGCCCGGCGTCGTCTTCGGCGACCTGCTCATTATGGGCATGCGCCTCGGCGAAGGCCCCGCGCCCGCCGCCCCGGGCCACATCCGCGCCTACAGCCTTCGCACCGGCAAACTGGTCTGGCGCTTCAACTCGATTCCCCAGCCCGGCGAACCCGGCCACGAAACCTGGCCGCCCAATGCCTATCAATACGCCGGCGGCGTCAACGTGTGGACCGGCTTCGCGCTCGACGAGCAGCGCGGCCTCGTCTTCTGCCCGACCGGCTCGGCCGCGTTCGACTTCTGGGGCGGCAATCGCATCGGCCAGAACCTCTACGCCAACTGCCTCATCGCGCTCGATGCCCGCACCGGGAAACGCGTGTGGCACTTCCAGTTCGTCCATCACGACCTCTGGGACCGCGACCTGCCGGCGCCGCCGAACCTGCTCACCGTCACCCACGCCAGGAAGAAGGTGGATGCCGTCGCCCAGGTCACGAAATCCGGCCACGTCTTCGTCTTCAACCGCGAGACCGGCGAACCGCTGTTCCCGGTCCGCGAGGTGCCGGTGCCCGCGTCCGATCTTTCCGGCGAATCCGCCTGGCCCACGCAGCCGCTGCCGCTGAAGCCCGCACCGTTTGCCCGGCAGCTTTTCACCTACGACGAGATCACGGACATCTCGCCCGCGTCGCATCGGCAGGTGCTGGAGCGGTTCGCCAAAATCCGGCCGCACACGCCGTTCCTGCCGCCGAGCAAGGAAGGCACGATCATCTTTCCCGGCTTCGACGGCGGCGCGGAATGGGGCGGCGCGGCGACCTCGCCCGACGGCGTGCTCTACGTGAACGCCAACGAGATGCCGTGGGTGCTGAACATGGTGGAGGCGAAGCGCAGCGGCGGTGAACCGCTGGCGACGGGCGAGGCCATCTTCAACCAGATTTGCGCGGTCTGCCACGGCCTCGACCGCCAGGGAAACAAGGCGCAGAACGTGCCGTCGCTCGTCGGCGTCGAGCAGCGCCTCAAGGCCGCAGACGTGCTCGCGCTGCTCAAGACCGGCAAGGGCGTGATGCCGTCCTTCGATTTTCTTACGGAAAACCAGCGCGAGTTGGTCGTCAGCCACCTGCTCGGCACGCCGGCGCCGGTCGCGGCGGTCCGCGACCCGAACAGCAAGGAGGAACTCGGCGGCGTGGATGCGCTCGGCTCAATTCCCTACTCGATGACCGGCTATCACCGCTGGCTCGACACGAACGGTTATCCCACGGTGAAACCGCCGTGGGGCACGCTCAACGCGATTGACCTCAACACCGGCGAATTCCGCTGGCGCACTCCGCTCGGCGAGTATCCCGAACTCACCGCGCGCGGCGTGCCGAAAACCGGCACCGAGAACTACGGCGGCCCGGTCGTCACCGCCGGCGGACTCGTCTTCATTGCCGCCACCCGCGACGAACATCTCCGCGCCTTCGACCGCAAGACAGGCCAGGAAGTGTGGAAGGCGAAACTGCCCGCGGCCGGTTACGCCACACCCGCGACCTATTCCGTAAACGGCCGCCAGTTCGTGGTCATCGCCTGCGGCGGCGGCAAGATCGGCACGAAGAGCGGCGACGCGTATGTGGCGTTTGCGCTGCCGCGGTAATCCTCCGGGCACCCGCTACGCTGCCGTCGCCATCCGATCGCCCACCCGGGCATAGACTTCCCGGCCCTGCACCGCCTGCGCCACCAGATCGTCGGCCAGCCGGACCCGGCCGCGGGCGAAGACCGTGATCGTCAGGGAGCCGCCAAAGCGGAAGAAACCCTTCTCCTGACCTTTCGTCACAGCCCCGGGCACAAAGGTGTAGTCCCAGCTGCCGACATTCGTCGCGCCCACCTCCAGCGTCGCCACCCGGCCGAACCGCGGGGAATCCATGACCGACAGCGAACGCCGGTTTTCGCAGAGGTAGCGGACATTCCGCCGGAGCGCGATGGGACTTACCGAATAAAGAAACCCGTTGATCAGCCGGGGCCGTTCCGCGGTGCCCGACACGGGAAAATGGAACCGGTGATAGTCCACCGGACACAGGCGGGAAAAGACGACGGAGCCGCTCGCAAATTCCTGCGCCAGTCCGGCATCACCGAGCAATTCCGCGAGGTCGAGGCGCTGGCCTTTGACGTAAAACCCGTCCGCCTGGGAAAGGTCCTGCAGGCCAAGATGCCTTCCGTCGGCCGGGAAGGCCGCGACCTCCGGATCCGGAACCACCGGCCGGGCCCCGGGCTTCAGCCGGCGGTAAAAGAACTCGTTGAAGGTGCGGAACGACGCGGGCGGATCCGCGAATTCCGCGGCGTCGAGGCCGTAATCCCGGATGAACCGGTCCACGCGCGAACGGCTGGCGGGACGGCTCATGCGCCAGCCATACCAGCGGGAGAACACCGACCGCTTGGCCAGCGCGTGCAGCGCGAGCAGCCCCAGCGGATTGCCGTAGGTGAACCGGAGGAACCCCTCGCCGTAAATCTGCTCGCTCTCGATGCGCCCGCGGTAGCGGTGGAAGTATTGGACGGGCTCGCCGGACATGTGTGACGGCCCGACGATGCGACGGATTCGCCAGTCGGCGAAGCGCGATTTCGGGGAGATGAACGGGCCACCGACCGGCCCCAACCCGATCGGCTTCCGCTCGTCCGGCTCACCGGTTCACGACTCCGACGCCGCAAAGGGCTGCTCCCGCAGTTCCGGCAGCCTGGGAACGGGCTCGTCCAGCAGGTCCAGAATCCGGCGTAGATCGGCGGTCAGGACGTGGTCGGCGGCTTCGCGCACCGGCGCAGCCTTGGGATTGAACGCCACGGAGCGGCCCGCCGCGCGCAGCATGCAGACGTCATTGATCCCGTCACCGACGGCCAGCACCTGTCGGCGGTCCAGTCCCACTTCGCCGAGGAGGTAATCGAGCGCCCGGGCCTTGCAGTGGGAATGCTCCCGGCAGCCGCTGCTGTGCGCGAACGCCGGGGCCGGCAGAATCCGGCCGGCGGCCTTTTCCCCGCGAAACTGCATCACGTTGGCGATGGCGAAGTCGGCAAACACCCGGCGACGGACCGTTTCCGCGGCGATCCGGTAACTGTCGGTAACGACGCCGACCAGGTAGCCGGCCCGGCGCAGGCCGACCACAGTCTCCGCGGCGCCCCGCATCAGCGGAATCTCCCGGGCCACGCGCTCGAAGGTCGCTTTCGGAACTCCGGCGAAGAGTTTGGCGATGGCGCGCGCCCGCTTCACTTCGTCCAACGTGTGATTTTCGAGGAACCGGGCGAGCCGTTCAGTGCGATCGGTTTCGCGGGCCAGTTCAACCACGAACCGGCCGTCCAGCAGCGTGCCGTCCATGTCGAACAGCGCGAGCCGGTTTGCGCCCCGCAGCAGGTTGAGCGCGTGCTGGGGATCGGTCCGGCGGAGCCGGTCCCGCTCCCGGGCATCACGCAGCGTGCGGATGCGCAGGCGACCCCATTCGGCGGCGCGCTCGAGGATGGTTCGCGCCACCTGCGTCGCCATCTCGCCCAACGCCGTGAGGCTCTGGCTGTCGTGTTTCAGCGGACCGATGTCCACTTCCGCGACCCGCGCCCGCTGGCCGAGCGCGTCAATCAGCAGGCCGATGTCCACACCGTAGTCATTCTCGAACCGGAGCCGCTGCAGCATGGTCCGGCGTGCCGCAATGATTCCGCCCAACGGCTGGCTGAGCTCGGCCAGTTCCGGGAAATAGGTCCGTAGCAGCGGGCGCGCCGTCAGCACGGTGACGCGGCCGGCCTGGCGTTCGAATTTCGCCTTCACGAAATCCGCCGTGTCCGCCTGCAGCGGGGCAATCAGACGCTGCACCAGGTCGCGGCACAGCCCGCGCAGATCGCCGTCGAGATAGACCAGCAGCTCATGCGGGGCCGCCTGCAGGCCGTCTTCCATTGAGGCGCCCTTGCCGAGCAGCGTGCTGGTGATGACCCGGGCGCCGGCCTCGGAGGCAAGCTCGGGCGTGTTGTCCACCGAGCCGTCATCCACCACCAGAACTTCGCCGACCAACGGGTCGCGCCGCAGCCAGCGGACCAGCCGGGCAATGGTGCGGGATTCGTTCAGCACCGGGATCACCACGGTGACAACACCCCCGGATTTCTGATCGGACCGCCGGGCTCGGGACCTGGGTTTCGCTGGGGCTGGCATAGAACCCCAGCTTCCCATGCCATGTCCCGCTGCGGCAACGATTTCCAGCCCGCCCGCGAACTTTTTTCCGGGCCGTCACCGGCGGCTGGCTACGGCTGCCACCACTGGTCCAGCCGGGCGCGGAGGCGCTGCACCTGCGCCGGTTCTCGGGCGGCGAGGTCCGTGGCCTCGAAGGGATCGGTCGCGATTCGGTAGAGTTCCGGCCGGCCGGCGGGTTCGTTGGGGGCGTGGGGCACGATCAGTTTCCAGCCGTCGCTTACGAGCCAGCGCCAGCGCAGTCCGCTGGCCGGTCGGTCGAGGTCCACGGCGTCGTGGGTGAAGCATTCGCCAAACACCGCCTCGCGCTGCGCCACGGCGGCGGCATCCAGCAGGTCGAGACCCGGCAGGCCGGCCGGCGGAGTCGCTCCGGCCACGCGGAGGAGCGTGGGCATGAGGTCGAGGCTGCTGACGGGCTGTTCCGTGCGGCCGGGGGCGATCTTGCCCGGCCAGCGCAGCAGGATCGGGGTGCGCAGTCCGCCATCGTAGGGCGACTGTTTCGAGCGCGCTGCGAACCGGCCGGTGACGGGGTCGGTGATCCAGCCGTTGTCGGTGACGTAGGCGACCACCGTGTTGGTGGCGGCGCCGGTGCGTTCGAGGTGGTCGAGCAGTTGCCCACACGTCTCGTCGAACCATTCCACCATCGCCCAGTATTTGGCGACCGGCAGCGAATGGGTGAGGCCGCGGTATTTCGCGAGCAGCCGTTCCGGCGGCGTGTGCGGATCATGCGGCATCATCGGCGCATACCAGACCAGCCAGGGTTTCCCGTCGCGTTGGGCCTGGTCCATGAAGCCGGTGACCGGTGCCAGCGTTTCGCGGCCGATCTTCAGTCCCTCGTCGCCGTGACGGCTGCCTTTGGTCATCCCCGCCGTGAAGCCGCCGCGGGAGAAGTCGCCCTGCCACCATTTGCCCGACTGGAAGCTCACGTAGCCGCGGGACTGCAGCAGCCGCGGCAGCGTGGGCAGCGCCTCGATGAACCCGGCGAGCCGTTCGCGGCCGGCCTGGTATTCCAGGCTGGCGTAGAACTCGGACGCGCCCATCCGCGCCGGACGCGGCGGGTCATTGCACACCACGCGGTGTTCGTGGGGATAACGGCCGGTGATGAGCGAGGCGAGACTCGGACAGCACAGGCTCGCCGGCGCGTAACCGCGGGAGAAACACAGCGATTCCGCGGCCAGCCGGTCGAGCCGGGGCGTGCGGATGTGGGGATGGCCCATGAATCCGTAGTCCGCCCACGCCTGGTCATCCGACACGATGAGCAGAATGTTCGGCGGCGCCGCGCCCTGGCCCGGCAACGAAAGCATTCCAAACAGCAGCACCAGCAGCAGCCAGCGGCAAACTTGAATGAAATGGAAACGGTAGAGCACGCCGCAGATTCACGTTCCGGGCGCGAAAGCGGAAGGCCGGATTCGGTGGCGACGCAGAAGAGATTAATCTGGAAAACAGGAAGGCCGAAAAGGACTGGCCCGGGCCTGTCGGTAGGAATTCGCCCGCACATTCAGCGTTTCAGCCGGGCGTCCAAATCCGCGAGCGTGAGCCGGCGGCAGATGATGTAGGGCGGCTGGCCTTCGTCCCAATGGCCGTAGGTGGTCGTCACCACGGTCCCGTCCGGCAGCACTTCGACGCCAGGATAGGCGCAGTCCCACGCGTGCCGGTTGTCGCCGAGCCGCACCCGATACTGGCCCTCGCGCCCCGCAAGGATGTCCTCGAACCGTCCCACCCAGCCAAGCCAGTCGCCGGCGGTCGGGGAATCCTTGGCGGTGTCGCGGAACGAAAGGAACAGCCGGCCGTCTGGGGTGTATTTCGCGACGTGCCGATCGCCGGTCAGGGCGCGGGGAAGTTCCTGGGGCGGACTCCACGTCGTGCCTTCGTCGTCCGAGACGATGAAGTGCGAATTCTTCCGGCGGGAATTCTCGCGCAGCAGGAGCACCAGTTTCCAACCGTCAGGACTGCGCACGGAGCCAGGTTCGCACAGGTGAACGTCGGCGGAGGCGAAGAGTTCGCGGGGCTGGCTCCAGGTGAGTCCGCCATCAATGGAAGCGACCTGGAACAGGCGGAACACAACCGGTTTCTCGGGCTTCGAATCACGGCGCAGAAACCGACCGTCGTCGTGGAACCACGCAAGGTAATGGCCCGGCCGGCCGCGCACCGCCTCGAGGCTCGACATCACCACGATGCCGCCCCAGTCGCCGGCCGGTTGGAGCGGGGACCAGGTGACGCCGTCATCTTCGGAGACCGCGAGCCGTGCGGGGAACAGGCCGGACCAGATGATCAGGCGTTTCCGGCCGGCGGCATCCACGACCCGGTGGATGGTGGGCGTTTCCAGCGAGGTGGACCAATTCGCCGGCACGGGCAGGCGCCCGCTCCAGGTGCGCCCGCCATCGGCGCTGCGTTGCAGTTGGATCGGACCCTTGCCGTGGCCCTGCGGATAAGCGCAGAGAATCGTGCGGCCATCCTCCAGCAGGACCGTGGTGGGATGCCCGAGATATTGGCCCGCCTCGCGGTCCACGACGACCCGGCCGGCGGAATCCTCGGCCAGATCCACGAGCGGAAGCTCCGCCCGGACCATCGCGTTCATCAGCACACCGGCGACCAGCCATCGCCACCAACCCTGCGGGAAAACATTCACGGGGACAGCGAAGCGCATCCCGCCACGAAAGGAAACCCGTCGCTGGCCGGTGGCGGAATCGGAAGATCAGTTCCGCCACCCGGTTCCACGCGCATTGGCATCGGCGGCCCGCTTAGGTCAAGGTCGCGCGTGCCCGCCTCCGTCAAGTTCATCGGCATGGACCCCGCCGTGCCAGCCGACCGCCGCCGGTTCATCCGCGTGGCTCACCGGCTTTACCGTGGCGACCCGCTGTGGGTGGCGCCCCTCGACGACGAGATGCACCGGGTGCTCGGACCGGGCAATCCGTTCTTCCGGCACGCCCGGATGAAACTCTGGGTGGCTCACCGGGACGGTCAGGACGTGGGCCGCATCGCCGCCATCACAGACGACACCCACAACCAGGTCCACGGTGAACGCACCGCGCATTTCGGCTTTCTCGAAAGTGAAGACGACCCGGCGCTGGTTGCCGACCTGCTCGACCTCGCCGGCGGCTGGGCCCGGGAGGCGAGCATGACCCGGCTTCTGGGGCCGATGAACCCGTCCATCAACGACGAGTGTGGCCTGCTGGTGGACGGCTTCGGCATGCCGCCCGCCCTCATGATGTCCTACAACCCGCCGCATTTGCCGCGATCCGTGGAGGCGGCGGGCTTCGCCAAGGCCAAGGACCTGATCGCGTTCCACATCGATCTGGCCACCGCCCCCCAGGAACGACTCGACCGGCTCGCCGCCGGATTTCGCCGGCGGAATCCCGCCCTGCAGGTCCGGCCGATCACCAAGAAATCACTCCCGGCGGATGTGCCGAAGATCAAGCGCATCTACAACGAGGCCTGGGAGAAGAATTGGGGCGCGGTGCCGCTGACCGACGGTGAAATCAACCTGCTCGCGGAACGTCTCGCGCCGTTGCTTGTGGACGGCCTGGTGTGGCTGGCCGAGGAAGGCGACGAGGTGGCCGGGTTTCTTCTGGCCCTGCCCGATGCCAACGAAATCATCCAGCCGCTGCGGGGACGGATGCTTTCGCCCGGCCTGCTGCGGGCGGTGCCCTACCTGCTGGGCTGGCGGCAACCGAAGCTGTTCCGGTTGGTCGCGCTCGGCACCCGGGACCGCTTCCGCAACCGCGGCGTGGAGGCGATGATGTTCGCCGAGACGCTGCGCCGCGCCCGGCAGACCGGATTCATTGGCTGCGAGGCGTCGTGGATTCTCGAGGACAACGAACCCGTCCTCCGGCTGCTCGCCGCCTTCTCCGGCCGGCCTTACAAGACCTACCGCCTCTACGAACGGGCAGTGAAATAGGACCATTGCCCGTCGCCCGCACCGTGCCCCGGACAAAACTGCGCCACAAAGCTCGACTCAACTTTGGTCACCACCACAGAGTGGTCAGGAATTGAGCATGCCGGTGTCTTCCCCAGACAGTTTGCCCCAAACGCCAGAGCATGGGGATGCGCCCTCGGAAACCGCGAGGCGCGGCGGCAATGTGACCGGGAAAGGAGCAATCAGGTGATCTTCAACACCTTTGCCTATTTCGTGCTGTTCCTGCTGCCTGGAGCCTGGGTGTTCCGCCAGGCATCTCCCCGCTGGAAGCCGGTCGTCTTGGCACTGACCGGGGCCTCGTTCTACGTGTATTTTTCCCTGTCGGCCTTTGGAGGCACGGCCGGAGCGCTTTGTCTGGGAATATTCCTGTGGGAAGCGCTGGTGAGCCGGCTTTACCGGCCGGGCTCGCACTGGTGTTGGTTCGGCATCGCCCAGGCTCTGGCAATCCTGTTCGTCTTCAAATACTGGAACTTCGCCATGTCGGTTCTCCCGGGCGCCGGCCAACCCTTTCGGTGGGCGGAGGCGTTTCTGCCGCTGGGAATATCCTTCTTCACGTTCGAGTTCATCCATTACGCCGCCGACCGGCGCCAGGGGAAAACCGAAGGCGGGTCGCTTTGGGAGTATCTCGCCTTCATCCTGTTCTTTCCCACGATGGTGGCCGGCCCGATCAAGCGGTATCAGGATTTTCTGGCCACCCTTCGCCTTCCCTCGACGGACGGCGCCCGCGACTTCGAACGGGGTGTCACCCGCATCTTGGTCGGGCTGGCCAAAAAGTTTGCCATCGCCGACGTCATGACCGCGTTCACGGGCCACCTCAACATGACCGACATCGCGCAGGCACCGCGTTGGGTATTGCCGCTGTGGTTGCTGGCCTATGGCGTTCAGATCTACGTGGATTTTTCCGCGTATTCGGACATCGCGATCGGATCCTCCCGCCTCTTTGGACTCCAGGTGAAGGAGAACTTCGACTGGCCCTATCTCAGAACCAACATTGCCGAATTCTGGCGCCACTGGCACATGTCCCTGACCCGATGGCTCACCGACTATGTCTTCGTCCCGCTGGGAGGATCACGGGTGGCTTCCGGCCGGATATACCTGAATGTCCTCGCCACGCTGCTCGTGAGCGGTCTCTGGCACGGAGCCGGCTGGAACTATTTGATCTGGGGCCTCTGGCACGGCGTCGCGCTGGTCATTCACCGCTGGTGGGCGGCTCGTCGGGTGGCAGACAAGGCCGGACCGGCCAGCCAAGTCGGTTCGTGGCTGCTGACGTTCATCACAGTCAACCTTGGCTGGGCATGGTTTGCCATGGATCACCGCACTGCGTTCGCTTTCTTCCAACGTCTGCTGTTCCTCGACTGAACCCATGAAACGGATCTTGTCCACGATTGGGGAATGGCTGGACTACCTCGGCGGCATCTCCAATTCGGTGCCGGCCCCGGTTGGCCGCTTTGCCGAGACGGTTGGGCTCGCCCTCTGGTGGGCAGTTCTCGCCGGCACCATCGCCCTGTTCTGCGGGCAAACTTCCAAGTTCATCTACATCGATTTCTAGCCATGCGTCCCGGTCCCCATGCACCCCTGCTGCTGCTGGTCTTTGCCGGTCTGTTGGTCACGTTGAACTTGGGAGTCCATGCATTGTCGCACAACTCCGTTCCCCGGCAGGTCCTGCGGCGGGTCTCTGCCCGTGAAGCCCGGGCGGAGGTCGTCGCCTTGGGAAACTCCATGGTCCAGTCCGGATTCAGTCCGCCGGCCTTCATCGAGGGAGCCGGGCGCACAAACGACGGTCCAGTCCTTAACGGCGGCCTCGGCGCCACCGGCCCGGTGCAGCATCTGCTTCTGGGGCGTGCGGCGCTGGCCAACCAGGATTCGCTGCGCACGCTGATCTACGGGTGTCACGATTTCATGCTGATCGAACCGCAGCCGCAGGACTGGTGGACCCTGTTTGGCAACAATGCGCTCGCGTTCTACTGCGAACCCCATATTTCGGCCCGGCATCTGGCCCGGGGACGGCTGGGCCAGTTGCTGTTTCGGGCAGCGGCCCTGGTGCCGATGTTTCGCGAACGCGGCACACTATGGGCCAAGGTCGAAAACGTGCGCCGGATCCTCGGAGGCCTGGGCATGCCACCGGCCGCGGAAAACCGGTTTGGAAGGGCCGACGATTTCAAGCTGTTGGTCGAACAGGACACCGCCGTGTTCGAGCGGAAGGCTCAAGCCGCCGCCACGGGAAGGATCCCGCTGTGCGGCCCCGTTCAGCAACTGCTCGCCGAAGCACGGGACCGAAAGGTTGCCGTCATGGTCGTCCTGATGCCGCGACCGGCGGAATTTCAGCCGGCTTTGGCAACCCCGGGCTGGCAGAGCTTCGTTCGACACCTCTCGGACCGATTGTCGGAACAGGGTGCATCGCTGCTGGATGCTTCCGCCTGGATCACCAACCAAGCTCACTTCATGGACCCGTTGCACTTGGGTCCCGCAGGGGCAGATGAGTTCAGCCGACGTCTGGGATGGGAGTTGGCGCTGAGGCAGTGACCGCGCGGACTTTCGGTTAGATATCCGGCAGCCGAGTTGAATATCCTTCGCCAAGACATGAATCCTTACGCGACGCTGGTTTCCGAATACGCCCGCTTTTTCCGCGAGGGCAAAGGCTACGCGATGGGCGGTTACGCCCCGGCGGCCCATCCGCCCGTGCCGGCCGGAGCCCCGAAGGCACTGATCTTTTCCCCCCATCCGGACGACGAGTGCATCATCGGCGCCCTGCCGTTGCGGCTGCGGCGCGAGGCGACCTGGAACGTCATCAACGTCGCCGTGACCCAGGGCAGCGCCAAGGCGCGGCAGGCGGGCCGGCTGGCCGAACTTCAGGAAGCGTGCCGTTACATCGGCTTCGGACTGATCCAGACCGCGCCCAACGGACTGGAGAAGGTCACACCGAAGTGCCGGGCAGAGGATCCCGCACACTGGGCCGGCATGGTGAAGGTCATCGCCGGGATTCTCGCCGCGGAACGGCCCCGGGCGATCTTCTTCCCCCACGAGCACGACTGGAACGGCACCCACATCGGTGTGCATTTCCTCGTGATGGATGCCCTGACGACGCTGGGATCCGGCTTTTCCACGTTCCTCGTCGAGACGGAATACTGGGGCCAGATGACCAAACCGAACCTCATGGTCGAGGTCAGCGAACAGGGCCTCGTGGACCAGGTCACCGGCACGTCGTTCCATGTCGGCGAGGTGCAACGAAACCCCTTCCACCTGCTGCTGCCGGCGTGGATGCAGGACAATGTCCGGCGCGGCAGCGAACTCGTCGGCGGACAGGGCGGGGCGGCCCCCGACTACGGTTTCGCCACCCTCTACCGGCTGCGGGCGTGGCGCGACGGCGCGGTGACGGAAGTGCAGGCCGGCGGCCGGAACCTCGGGCTGGCCGAGAATGCCGCGAGCCTGTTCGCATAAGCCGGGGTCAGCAGCCGGACTGCTTCTCACCATTCGGGAAGGCTGGCTTGCCGGAATTCCGGCCGCGGGCTACCAAGGAACCATGATTCGCTGGACTGTCCCGCTGGTTTCCGTGCTCGTCCTCGCGGCCACCGGCTGCAAGCGCGAGGAGATCCAAGTTTACCAGGCGCCCAAGGATTCGCCGACGGGCGTTCCGGCCGCCTCCGCGGGCGCCGGCGCCAACCCGCACGGTGCCGCGCCTGCCGGTGGCAAGGTCCCGTGGACCGTGCCCGACGGCTGGAACACCAAGGCGAGCACCAGCTCGATGCGCATCGCCAGCTACGAGGTGAAGACCGACGACGGCCGCAGCCTCGACATCTCCGTGATTCCGCTGGGCGGTCAGGCGGGCAGCCTGCTCGACAACGTCAACCGCTGGCGCAACGAGCTGAAACTGGCGCCGGTCGCCGAAGCCGAGCTCGATGCCCAGGTGAAGCCCGTGCCCATCGGCGCCACCACCGGCAAGCTGCTCAACATCGTCAGCGAGCAGCCCACCCTCGAGGGCAAGTTCAAGGAACGCACGCTCGCCGCCCTGCTCAACCTCGAAGGCACCACCATCTTCTTCAAGCTCCGCGGCGAGGACCGCCTGGCCACGGAGAACGAACCCAAGTTCCTCGCGTGGCTGAAGTCGGTGCAGACGGAAATCCCGGCCGCCAGCCCGGCACCCGCCGCCGCGCCGGCCGCGCCCAACCCGATCCCACCGATGGTCAGTTCGAGCACGGCCGGCGTGCCACCGCCGCCCGCCACCGACGTGCCCCAGTGGTCACCGCCGGCGCACTGGAAGGCCGGCGGTCAGCGCCCGATGCGGCTGGCGACGTTCGAAGTTCCCGGCGGCAGCGGCCAGGTGGCCGACCTCTCGATCTCCGCCCTCGGCGGGTCTGCCGGCGGGCTGCTCGCGAACCTGAATCGCTGGCGGACCCAACAGCTCGGTCTGCCCGCGGCCACCGAGGCCGACCTGCCCAAGATCACCTCGCAGGTGCCGGTCAGCGGCGGTTCGGCGACGGTGGTGGACTTCAGCGGCGAAGGCGAACTGAAGGGCACCCGGATGCTGGCCGCCATCGTGTCCCAGGCCGACCGGACATGGTTTTTCAAGCTCACCGGCCCCGACGCGGTGGTTGGGCCCGAGCGCGAGAATTTCGTCAACTTCCTAAAGTCGGTGAAGTTCTGAATCCACCGGCACCGTTGGCGTCCACCTGCGGTCCATTTCCTGTCCTGTGAAGCGATTATTCCAATTCTTCTCCTCGCTGAAGCTGACCGTGTGGCTGCTGGCGCTGGGCATCCTGGTCGTCTTCTTCGGCACGCTGGCGCAGACGGAGGACGGCCTCTACGTGGCGCAGCAGAAATACTTCCGCTCGCTCTACGCGGTCTGGTCGCCGCATGACCCGTCGCTGAAGTGGATCAAGATCATCCTGCCCGGCGGCTACCTGCTCGGGACGCTGCTGTTGCTGAACCTGGTTGCGGCGCACTTCACCCGTTTCAAGCTAACCTGGCAGAAGTCCGGTATCTTCCTCACGCACATCGGGATCATCCTCCTGCTCATCGGCCAGCTCGCCACCGACATGTTCGCCCGTGAGAGCCGGATGAGCTTCACCGAAGGCCAGTGGCGCAATTTCAGCGAGGATTTCCACGCCACCGAACTCGCCCTCCTCACCGACGCATCGTCCCCGGACATGGACGACGTCGTCGCGATCCCCACCGGCCTGCTCGCCGCCGGTCAGGAGATCCGGCACGAGAAACTTCCCTTCACCCTGCGCATTAAGCAATGGGCCGAAAACGCCGAGATCCGCCGCCGTGGCCCGATGGTGGACAAGGATCGCCCGGCCCCGGCCACTCAGGGTGCCGGTGCCAGTCTCATCATGGACGCCGTCGCAGCCACCCGGGCGATGGACCAGCGCAACACCCCGGCCGCAGTGGTCGAGGTCGTGGACGCCGCCGGAAAATCCCTTGGCACCTGGCTGTTCGGGCTGGTGCTGAACGAGCAGGAATTCGAAGTCGGCGGCAAGACCTACCGTGGCGTCCTGCGTTCGACGCGCTACTACGAGCATTTCTCCGTGAAGCTGCTGAAGACCACCCACGAGGTTTACCGCGGCACGGAGATTCCGCGGAATTTCCAGAGCCGGGTGCTGCTAGAGAACCCAAGGTCCGGCGAGAAGCGGGAGGTGGACATCTACATGAACAACCCGCTCCGCTATGCCGGCCTGACCTTCTTCCAGCACCAGATGGGACGCGACGAGGTCAACGTGGCCCGGGGCACCAGCGCCTTCCAGGTCGTGAAAAACCCGTCGTGGCTCACGCCCTACCTCGGCACCATCGTCGTCGGCCTCGGCCTCACGGTGCAGTTCATGATCCACCTTGTCGGCTTTGTCCGGAAACGCACTGCCTGAACCCCCTCGCCTTCCGCACCATGAAACGCCTTGCCCTCTTCCTGTTCGCGCCGTGCCTGCTGGCCCTGTCCCTGCTGG
>CAIWAH010000142.1 GCA_903910585.1 uncultured Verrucomicrobiota bacterium | reverse complement strand
CCCAGTCCGACAGGCCGCGGATGTTCCATTCGGCCGGATCGTTCTCGGCGGAGGTGAACTCCTGCACCTTCAGCAGCACGACCTCCTCCATGACGTCCATCAGCCGGTCGCGGACGTCCGCCGACTGGATGATCTCGTTGCGGAAGCCGTAGATGACCTCGCGCTGCTTGTTCATCACGTCGTCGAACTCCAGCGTGCGTTTTCGTTGCTGGAAGTGATGCTGCTCCACGCGCTTTTGGGCCTGCTCGATGGAGCGGTTCAGCAGCGGATGTTCGAGTTCCTGCCCTTCCTCGAGGCCCATGCGCTCCATGATGCGCGTGATGCGGTCGGAACCGAACAGACGCATGAGATCGTCCTCGAGCGAGATGAAGTAGTGCGACGAGCCCGGGTCGCCCTGGCGGGAGCAACGGCCACGGAGCTGGCGGTCAATGCGGCGGGATTCAGGGCGCTCGGTGCCCAGAACGTGCAGGCCACCGACTTCGGCGACGCCTTCGCCGAGCATAATGTCGGTGCCGCGGCCGGCCATGTTGGTGGCGATGGTGATGGCGCCGCGTTGGCCGGCCCGGGTCACAATTTCGGCCTCCTGCTCGTGATACTTGGCGTTGAGCACCGCATGCACGAGCCCTTCCTTCTTCAGGGCCCGGCTGAGCATTTCGCTGGTGTCCACCGAGATGGTGCCCACGAGCACGGGGCGGCCCAGCTTGTGCATCTCGCGGATCTCGTTGATCACCGCGATGAACTTCTCCCGCCGGGTCTTGTAAACCGAATCGTTGCGGTCCTTGCGGATGTTGGGCCGGTTCGTCGGGATGGTCATCACCCCGAGCTTGTAGATGTCGTGGAATTCCTGCGCCTCGGTCTCGGCCGTGCCGGTCATGCCGGCCAGCTTCGTGTAGAGGCGGAAGTAATTCTGGATCGTGATGGTGGCGAGCGTCTGGGTCTCGCGCTCGATCTCGACGTCTTCCTTGGCCTCGACCGCCTGGTGCAGACCGTCGCTCCAGCGGCGTCCGGTCATCAGACGGCCGGTATGCTCGTCCACGATGATGACCTTGTTGTTCTGGACGACGTATTGCACGTCGCGCTGGTAGATGCTGTAGGCCTTGAGGAGCTGGGAGATGGCGTGGATGACCTGGGCGCGTTCCTCGAAGGCGGCCTGCAGCCCCTTCTTCTTTTCGAGCCGTGTCTGGAGATCCAGCGAGTTGTCGCCATCGATCTGGCTGAAGGCCGTCGCCAGATCCGGCAACACGAACGCATCCGGATCGGTCGGAGAAATGAACTGGCGGCCTTTCTCGGTGAGGTCGGCCTCGTGCGACTTCTCCTCCATCGCGAAGTAAAGCTGCTCCTTCTCCGCGTAGAGCTGCTTCTTCGACTGGTCGGTGTGCAGCTCGACTTCGTAGAGCTGGACCCGCTTTTGGTTGGCCGGATCCTCGAACAGGCGCAGCAGGCCCTCGGCTTTGGGTTGGCCCAGCTTGACGCGGTAAAGCAAGGCGGCGAGCTGGCGTTCGAGTTCTTCAGCATTCTTCGGCTGCCCTTTCAGTTGCTCCAGCAGGTCGCCGGCTTCGCGCAGCATGTCCTCACAGTGCGCCTGCTGCTTGCGGACGAGCCGTTCCACAGTGGGCTTCCACTCGCGATACTTCTGCTCGACCGAAACCACGGCCGGACCGGAAATGATCAGCGGCACTCGGGCCTCATCAATGAGGATGGAGTCCACCTCGTCCACGATCGCGAAGTAATGGCCTCGCTGGACCTGTTCCTCCTTCGTCGTGGCCATGCCATTGTCGCGCAGGTAGTCGAAGCCGAACTCGGCGTTCGTGCCGTAGGTGATATCGCACGCATACATCTGCCGGCGAACGGCCGGCGACTGGTCGTGGAGGATGCAACCGACGGAAAGTCCCAGAAAACGGTAGATCGCCCCCATCCACTCCGAATCGCGGGATGCGAGGTAGTCGTTGACGGTCACGACATGGACCCCGCGGCCGCTCAGGGCGTTGAGATAGACCGGCAGGGTGCCGACGAGGGTCTTGCCTTCGCCGGTCGCCATTTCGGAGATGTATCCGCGGTGCAGCGACGTGCCGCCGATGAGCTGCACATCGAACGGGATCATGTTCCA
Source organism: uncultured Verrucomicrobiota bacterium (assembly GCA_903910585.1). GTDB lineage: Bacteria > Verrucomicrobiota > Verrucomicrobiia > Limisphaerales > UBA9464 > CAIWAH01. Next base: position 11,423 of record CAIWAH010000142.1, on the reverse strand, counting down.
CACCATATCGTGGCCCCGGACATGGATCACGGCCTTGGACTCGGTGAGGCGTCGGCAGGCGTTTTTCACCACCGCAAAGGCCTCCGGCAAAATCACTTCCAGCTCACGCTTGAGCTCGTCGTTGTCGGTGATGGAAGCCAGCTTGGCCTTCCAGGCGGCGGTCTTTTCCCGCAGGACCTCCTCGGGCTGGGACTGGAGCTGAAGTTCCAGTTCGTTGATCTTCGCCACCAGCGGACGAAGCTTCCGCACTTCACGGTCGTTGCGGGAGCCGAAGATTTTTTTGAAAAGCAGACCTAACATGGCGAAGCCCAGATTTTAAGGAGCGGTGAGGCTAGGGTCGGCGGAAACCAGCGTCAAAGGCTGAAAACGGCACTGGCTTGCTCTCCGGACACAGCCGGATTGCGGGCGTGACGTGGCCGGCCGGTCTGTTAACCCGTGGGCATGGATTCCTTCCGGACCGTCGCTTTGGCGGCTTCCTTGGTCAGCCTTTCGGCCGGCGCGGAAACCCTGTTCGTGGCGACTCCGCTCACATCGGGCGATTTCACGAAGGGCATCGAAGGCCCGGCCTGCGACCGCGAGGGGACGATTTACTGCGTCAGCTTCCGCGAAGCGCGCAACCTGGCCCGGGTAACTCCCGACGGCCGCGCCGAGCTGTTTGTCGCCTTGCCCGAAGGCAGCGCCGGCAACGGCATCCGGTTCGGTCAGGACGGCACGATGTTCGTGGCCGACTACACCGGGCACAACGTGCTGCAAGTGGACCCCAAGACCCGCGGCGTAACCGTCCTCGCGCATGAGCCCGGGATGAACCAGCCCAACGATCTCGCGATGGCGGCCGACGGAACGCTGTATGCCAGCGATCCCAACTGGAAGGACGGCACCGGCCAGGTCTGGCGGATCTCGGCTGACGGCAAAGTCCACCGGGAAGCGGCCGGGATGGGCACCACCAACGGCATCGAGGTCAGCCCGGACGGACGGACGGTTTACGTCAACGAAAGCGTCCAACGCCACGTATGGGCTTTCCGCCGGGGACCGGATGGTTCGCTGGGGGACAAGCGGCTGCTGCGGAAGTTCCCTGATTTCGGCTTCGACGGGATGCGCTGCGACGTGGACGGCAACCTTTACATTACCCGGCATGGCAAAGGCACCGTGGTGAAGCTGTCTCCGAAAGGGGAAATCCTCCGGGAGATTCCGGTGCTTGGCCCGAATCCTACGAACCTCTGTTTCGGCGGCGCGGACGGGCAGACCGTTTACGTGACCGAAGCCGGAGAGAAACGTCTCGTCCAGTTCCGCGTGGACCGGCCGGGCCTCGAATGGTCACGCTGGCGCGAACGATGAATTTCGTCAGTTGCGACTGGGGCACCTCGAACTTCCGGCTCCGCCTCGTGGGCGGGCCGGCGGAGGCCGAGGTCCGCACCGACGACGGTGCGGCCAAACTGGCGGCGCTGGGAGGCGACCGCGCCGCCGCGTTCCGGGAGGTGCTGCGCCGCGGCCTGGCGGAGTTGGGCGCGCCGGAAGATCTGCCGGTGGTCATCTCGGGCATGGCCGGTTCCACCATCGGCTGGCGGGAACTGCCCTACGCGCGGCTGCCGTTCCCGCTCGACGGTCGGGAGGCCGTCTGGGAACGCCTCGACCAGCGGGCGATTCTGGTCTCCGGCCTCCGGGGCGAAACCGACATGGCGCGGGGAGAGGAAACGCAGGCCATCGGCCTGGCCGCGTCCTTGGGCGCCGAACTGCCGTCGCGCGTCACGCTCGTGCTGCCGGGGACCCATTCCAAACACTTTACGGTCGAAGCCGGCACGATCACGGGCTTGCGCACGTTCATGACCGGCGAATTGTTCGATCTGCTCACGCGCCACAGCGTGCTGCGGCACTCGGTGGACCCGGCGGCGGCAATCGATGCCGAAGCCTTGATCGAAGGCGCGCGGGAACTGAACCACGCGTCCCTGACCGGCGCGCTGTTCCGGGTCCGCACCCGGCAGGTGCTCGACCAGCAACCTGCGGCCGCGAACGCCTCCTTTCTCAGCGGCCTGCTCATTGGAACCGAGCTCGCGGAACTGCGGAGCCGGGAAAGTCCGGTGATCGTCGCTGCCGGTGGCGCGGTCCGGGACGCCTATGCCCGGGTAGGCGAAGCGCTGGGGTTCGGCTCGGAGCTGCGGGTCCTTGACGCGGAACCGCTGTCCGCGCTGGGACAGGCTGTGCTCCTTCGCCGGATCACCGCTCAGGAAGGCGGGCTGCCATGACCACGCTGCTTGCTTCAACTTTCCATCGTTCATGAATCCCGCGCCCTTCAACGCCGCCCAGTTCCGGGAACTTCCCGTCGTGGGCATCCTGCGCTTCTTCCCGGCCGAGCAGGTGAAACAGCTCATCCCGGCAACCCTCGCCGGCGGCCTGAGAAACCTGGAAATCACCATGAACTCCGCCGGGGCCGAGGACCTGATCCGGCTGGCCTGCGAGCTCGTGGGCGACCGGGGCAACGTCGGCGCGGGGACCGTCACGACCGTGGCCGAACTCGACCGCGCCCTGGCCGCCGGAGCAGCCTTTGTCGTTACTCCGGCGGTGGTGCCCGAAGTCATCCGGGCCTGCGTGGAACGGGCGGTGCCGGTGATGCCCGGCGCGATGACGCCGACGGAGATTCTCACCGCGTGGCGGCTGGGCGCGACTCTGGTGAAGGTCTTCCCGGCCGACCAGCTCGGACCCGCTCACATCCGGGCGGTGAAGGCGCCGTTCCCGGAAATTCCGCTGATGCCCACAGGGGGCGTCACCGTGGAGACATTGCCAGCGTTCCAGCAGGCGGGCGCGGATGCATTCGGCGTGGGCAGCCCCCTTTTCGATTCCAAGCGGGCTGCCGCGGGTGACTGGGAATGGTTCACGCGACAAGCCGCGCGATTTGTTACTGCGTATCGCGCAGGCGGGGCAAGTGCGTGAAATGGCGCAATGATTTCCTGAGTCCGACACGGAACGGACGGCGTGGAAGCGGAATAGGTAACGGCTCGTTTCGCGCCGGTCGGCGCCGCGGGGCGGCTGGCAGCCTGCCCTACTTTGCAGAATTACCGCGGGCGGAACAGGTAATGGCTGACCAGCCACTCGTTGCCGCCGCGGAAGTTCCACAGCTCGGCGCAGGCGAGATAGAACACGCGCCAGTAAACCCACCACTTCGTCTCGTTGCCCGCGCCATAGGTGTCGCGGAAAATCTGCCGGATCTCCGGTTCATGGGCGTCCATGTTCTGGAGCCAATGCTCCGCCGTCTGGCCGTAGTGCCGGCCGCAGACGTTCCAGTGGTTCACCAACTCGACGTCACGCTGGAAGTAAAGCAGCATGTCGTCGCTGGGCATGATGCCGCCGGTGAAGAAGTAGCGGCTCATCCAGTCGCTCTCGTCGCGCGCGACAAAATGGTAGGCGAAGTCCTTGTGGGTGAAGATGTGGACGAAGAGGCGGCCGTCGGGCTTGAGCCAGCGGGCGATGTTTCCGAGCAGCCGCTCGTAGTTCTTCATGTGCTCGAACATCTCGACCGAGACCACCCGGTCGAAGCGGCCGACGCACTGTTCGGTAGCCGCCGAGGTAACGAGGCGGACTGACGAATCATTGCCCACTGAATCCGCCTCCTCACGTCGGCGGCTACCGGCGGGCGGTTCAAACCGGTTCATGTCGCAGGTGATGATCGTGACGTTCTTCAGCCCGCGCCGGGCGCACTCGGCGTCAATGTGCAGCTTCTGCGTCGCGGAATTCGAGACGCCGGTGATGCGGGCCTGGGGATACTTCTCGGCCATCCACAGCGTGAGCGAGCCCCAGCCGCAGCCGAGTTCGAGGATCTCCTGTCCGTCGGCGAGTTGCGCGCGTTCGCAGGTGAGCGCGAGCATGATTTCCTCCGCCTGGGCCAGCGTCTCGCGGCCCGTCGGGTAATAGCAGGACGAGTATTTCAGGCGCGGCCCGAGGCAAAGCTGGTAGAAGCGTGTGGGAACTTCGTAGTGCTGCTCGTTGGCCGCAGCAGTCTCGATGGCGATGGGCGAACGGCGCAGCTCCTCGACGAGCGCGAGCAGATGAGCGCGGTTGGGTTCGAGTCCGCCCCGGTCCTCCTCGCGCAACCGCTGGCGCAACAGTTGGCGGATGCCGACGCGGAGCAGGAAGTCAGGGAAGACGTCGCGGGTAAGCAGGGAATCGAGCATAGCGAATAGACCAGTAGCCTCAGGCATCGCAACCCATGTCGCGTTCCGCGGTTCGGCCGGGAAACCACGATTCAATTGTTGATGCCAAGATACGAAACCAATTGAGCGATTCGTCGGAAAACGAAGTTGAATGAAGCGCGAAACACTCCGGCTGACATGCCTGGGTTCGGACAAATAACGCAACATGACCACCCGCTTTGGCCGGCCGGCACCACTCGATGATAAACTGTTCAATCTTGGTGCTGTGCCAGGTTATCTCGTCGGTTCCTGATTTTAGGCCAAATAGTCCTAGCGCTTGGTCGGACCAAATCACTAACGATGCGTTGGCGATCTCCTTATTGTAACGAACGCGGACACTGTCAGGGGTCAACGCATGCTCGCCATTGACCACAGGAGGGCCAAGCCAGATTTGAAGCCGGTTTCCGTCGTGGTGGAACCAGTTTAGGGAAGACTTCATTGCTGCTTAGGCATCTTGAACCACGGCACAAACGCACTCGTGGTGCGCTGGTAATCCCGGTAGGCATCACCCTTGGACTTCACGGACAGTTCCTCGGTCATCGGGATGCCGGTCACGTTCACCAAGAAGTGCCACATCAGCGCAGGCGAGATTAGGCCCAGCCAGCCCCACGGCGCGCTGAGCGCGAACACCGCGTAGCCGACCCAAACCATCCACTCGAAAAAGTAGTTCGGATGCCGCGAATGGTTCCACAGGCCGCGTTGGCAGACTTTGCCCCTGTTCGCCGGGTCCGCCCGGAAGGCCGCGAGCTGACGGTCCGCAATGGTTTCGCCGATCAGGCCGATGCCCCAGAGGGCGATGCCGAGCCAGTTCAGCCCGCTCAACTGAAAAGTCTCCGCGTGCCGGCGGTCCAGCATCGTCAGCAGCCACGGCAGCGACAGCACCACCTGGAGGATGCCCTGCACCTGAAAGAAGCCGGCCATCTTGGCGTCGGTGCGGGCGCCCCATTCCTCGCGCAGCCGGGCATAACGGACGTCCTCGACGGGATGATGCGAGCGGACCCGGACGAACAGGTGCCAGCCCAGCCGAAGGCTCCACGCGGTGACCAGCGCGGTGAGCACGAAGGCCGCAGGCCAGTTCCAGTCGCCAAAGCCGCCGCGCTGGGAATCGAACGCCTGAAGCGCGGCGACGCCGCCATAAAGCCAGACCAGAGGCGTGAACCCGAGGGACCAGACCACGTCCACGATGCCGAAGTTCCGCAGGCGTCGGGCCACGACAAACGTCACCGCCATCTCGACGATGACGAAGACCAGCGCGGTGAGAATGAGCTGCAAGGCGAACGGCATGAGGTGAACCCGGCTCGGAAATCGGCGGGAGAGCCGATTGGCCGGACCGACGCGGCCAAGGGACTCCGGATTGCCGGAGTGTCAACCACGATGAGCCCGGGCCGTTCGCACGGAGGACCCTTTCGCTCGGGATTCGACAACGAAACGGTCCGCGGCCAGATTCGCCGCCCGATGTCGAAGCCGTTGGTCATTGCCGGTCGCGAGTTTTCCAGCCGCCTGTTCGTGGGCACGGGCAAGTTCCCGTCGCCGGAGTCCATGCGGGATGCCCTCGCGGCCAGCGGCACGCAGATGGTGACGGTCGCGCTGCGGCGGGCCGACCTCAGCGGGCGGAAGGATCCCTTTGCCAACATCATCGAGTTCATTGACCCGGCCCGTTACCTGATCCTGCCGAACACCAGCGGCGCGATGAACGCGGAGGAAGCCGTCCGCCTCGCTCGGCTGGCGGTCGCCGCCGGTCTGCCGAAGTGGGTGAAGCTCGAGATCCATCCCGACCCGCGCTACCTGCTGCCCGACCCGATCGAGACCTTCAAGGCCGCGGAAGTCCTCGTGAAGGAGGGCTTCACGGTGCTGCCCTACATCAACGCCGATCCTGTGCTCGCCAAGCGGCTCCAGGAGATCGGCACCGCGACCGTGATGCCGCTGGGCTCACCCATCGGCTCGCACCGCGGCCTCCAGACCCGCGACCAGCTCCGCATCATCATCGAGCAGGCCACCGTGCCCGTCGTGGTGGACGCCGGCATCGGCGCGCCGAGTCACGCGGCGGAGGCGATGGAACTCGGGGCGGACGCGGTGCTGGTGAACACCGCCATTGCGGTCGCCAGCGATCCGAACCGTATGGGCGTGGCGTTCCGGCAGGCGGTCGAGGCCGGCCGGACCGCGTTCGAGCTTGGACTGGGAGCGCCGCTGGAGACGGCCAGCCCGACCAGCCCGCTCACCGCATTCCTCGGCTGACTTGACCGGCCGGCGGGCGGACGCCTTGCTTGGCCGATGAAACGGACGCTTATCGGTTGGGCAACGGTCTGTGCGGTCACCTGGGCTTCGGCCGCGCCGGTAACGCCGGCGGAATTCGACGCCGATTTTCAGGCGTCGGTCGCCTCCCGCGGGAAAACCAACGACGCCGTGCGGCTGCGCCAGCTCTTCGACCTCGAATGGCGTTACGAGATGATGGAGTCGCCCGAGGCGGCGACCTACAACGGTTTCCCGGGGCAGAATGCCCGTTGGTCCGATCTCTCCAAGGCCACGCGGGACCGGCAGCGCGCCGAGCTGGAACGGCCGATCCGGGTGCTGGCGACGATTGACCGATCGGCGCTGGGCGCGGACGACCAGCTTTATCACGACCTGTTCCAGCGGCAGCTCACGCTGGCGAAAGAAGGCCTGCGGTTTCCCGACGAACTGCTGCCGCTCAACCAGATGGGCGGCGTCCAGCGGGCCATCGCGCAGACGCTGAGCATCATGCCCGCGGGCAAGCCGGCGGACTTCGCGGACATGATCGCGCGGCTGGAAGGTTCCGGGAAACTCGTCCAGCAGACGCTGGAACTGCTCCGCGAAGGGCTCGCCCGGGGCATCACGCCGCCGCGCATCACCCTGCGCGACGTGCCGCAGCAGGTGCTCAACAACCTGCCCGCCAAGCCCGAGGACAGCGCGGTGTTCCGGCCGTTCCGCGAACTGCCTGCGTCCATTCCTGCGGCGGAACAGGCCGCGCTCCGGGGCCGGGCGCTGGCGGCGATCACGAACGTGTTCTATCCCGGCTTCCGCGAGCTTCACCGGTTTCTGGTCGAGGAATATGTGCCGAAGTCCCGCGAGGCGATCGCCGCCACGGCCCTGCCGGACGGGGAAGCGTGGTATGCGTTTCGCGCCCGGCGCAGCACGACCACCGACCTCACGCCGCGGGAGATCCACGCGATCGGTCAGGCCGAGGTGCAACGCATCCGCGCCGAGATGGCCAAGGTGATCGCGCAGGTCGGCTTCCAGGGCAGCTTTGCCGAGTTCCTCCAGTTCCTGCGGACCGATCGGCAGTTCTACTTTGAGCGCGGCACGGAACTGCTCGCGGGTTACCGCGACGTCTCGAAACGCGTGGACCTCCAGTTGCCCAAGCTCTTCGGCCGGCTGCCGCGGCTGCCCTACGGCGTGCTGCCGATTCCGAGTTACGCGGAGAAATCGCAGACCACGGCCTACTACCAGCCGGGCGCCGCCAGCTACGGCCGGCCGGGGGTCTTCTACGCCAACACCTACGCGCTGGAGACGCGGCCGAAATACGAGATGGAGGCGCTCACGCTGCACGAGGCGGTGCCCGGACATCACCTGCAGATCGCGCTCGCGCAGGAGCTGGACGGCGTGCCCGAGTTCCAGAAGCACTCCGAGACGACCGCCTTTGTTGAGGGTTGGGCGCTCTACTCCGAGCGGCTGGGCGAGGAGATGGGCTTCTTCAGTGATCCCTACGCGAAGTTCGGTCAACTGACCTACGAGATGTGGCGGGCGATCCGGCTGGTGGTGGACACCGGCATGCATTCCCTCGGCTGGTCGCGCGAACAGGCCATCGAGTTCTTCAAGGCCAACGCCGCCAAGACCGAGCACGACATCGTGGTCGAGGTGGACCGCTACATCGTCTGGCCGGGGCAGGCGCTCGCCTACAAGCTGGGCGAACTCAAGATCCGCGAACTGCGCGCGCTGGCCGAGAAGGAGCTCGGCGAACGCTTCGACGTGCGCCGCTTTCACGATGAGCTGCTCGGCAAAGGCGCCCTGCCGCTCGACGTGCTGGAGCCGCGCATGAAGGCGTGGATTGGGCGGGAGAAATCCTCGCAATGAGCCGCCGGCTGCCCTTCCTGCTGGCGGTCCTGTGCTGCTGGCTGACGGCATTGGGCGCCCTTGTGACGGTGGTCCGGTCCGTGCGGTTTCTCCGGTCGGCCCAACCTGCAGCCGGCGCGGTGGTCGCGCTGCGCGAGGTCGGTGACGGCGTGGACTCGACCTGGGCACCGGTCGTCCAGTTCACCAATCAACTGGGTTCCGTCGTGACGTTCGACGTCGCGATGTCCTCCGACCCGCCCGCGCACCGGGTCGGGGATCGCGTTCCCGTGCTTTTCGTGCCGGACCACCCGGAAAGTGCACGGATGGATCATCCGCTGGAGTTCTGGCTGGCTCCGTGCGTCTGCGGCGGCCTTTCGGTTGCCTGCGGCGGATTCGCCGTGTGGATTCGCGCGCACCGCTGAACCGGACGTGTGCCGGCTGGCGTTGGAGGCGGCTTCCACTACCGTCCGGCGCGGTGCGCGGCGAACTGAAGGATTCACATGGACGCGTGATGCGGGACCTGAGGGTCAGCATCACGGACCGGTGCAATTTCCGCTGCCTCTACTGCCTTCCGGAGACCGAGGAGGCGGCGAACTTCTACCGCGCCAAGTTCGATGCCCTGCGCAATCCCCAGCCGTTTGCGCTCCGGCCGATCCGCTATGACTGGAAGCCGCGTTCCGAACTGCTGACGTTCGAGGAAATCGAACGGATTGTGCGCGTGGCCACCGGCCTTGGCGTCCACAAGGTCCGGATCACCGGCGGCGAACCGATGCTGCGCCACGGGGTTGAAACGCTCGTTGCCCGGCTGGCGGCGATCCCGGGTGTCGAGGATCTCGCCATGACCACGAACGGTCAGCTTTTCGCCGCCAAGGCCGAGGCCCTCCGCGCCGCCGGCCTCCGGCGGGTCAGCTTCTCCATGGATTCGCTGGACCCGGCCAATTTCCGGAAGCTCACCGGCCGCGACGGCTTGGCGGAGGTTCTGGCCGGGATCGAGCTGGCGCAGCGCCTCGGATTTCATCCGGTGAAGGTGAATGCGGTCGTCATCCGTGACCTGAACGACCACGAACTGGAGGCGTTGGCCGAGTTCGGCCGACAGCGAAACCTGAGCTTCCGGTTCATCGAGTTCATGCCGCTTGATTCCAGCCGTGCCTGGCAGCGGGAACTGGTCGTTCCCGGCCGCGAAATCCTCGCTCGGCTGCAGGCGCGCTTCGACCTGCGGGCGGTGGATGCCTCGGGGAACCCGGCCGAGACCGCCCGCCGGTGGGCCTTTGCCGATGGCCGGGGCGAAATCGGCATCATCGCGCCGGTGAGCGAACCGTTCTGCGGCCATTGCAACCGGCTCCGGATCACGGCCGATGGCAAGCTGCGGACGTGCCTGTTCAGCCTCGGGGAGCATGACCTCCGGCCCTTGCTGCGGGGAGGAGGCACCGATGCCGACCTGGCCGCACGGCTGGTGGAACTGGTCGCGCACAAGGAAGCCGGACACCGGATTGGGCAGCCCGATTTCGTCCAGCCGGCCCGCACGATGAGCTGCATCGGCGGCTGAGGACGGCCCGCCGGGGCAAAGCAATGGGGGCAGCCCGTTGCCAGGCTGCCCCGCTCCTATGCATAATCTCCGGACCCCGGTTGCGGGTTCCACACCGCCACCATGACCCAGAGCCAAACTCCGGCCGACCCACCCACTCAGGCGGTCCGCACCGTCGTCAGCGCGTGTCTAGCAGACGCGTTGCCGGGTCAAAGGTTCAAAGGATGAATTCTCCGTGGCATTTGGGTGACGGAGCAAAAGCCATGGTCATCCCCTTGTCCTTCCCACCATGCTGTGGGCGGAGATTCGCATGAGAAAACTGCTCCGCTTCGGCCTTCGCGGACTGGCCGTCCTGCTGGCCATCGTGATCGCCGCCGGTTTGGCCTCGTTCACCGACGTGGATTCCCGTCCCCAACCCATCCCCACCCTGCCGGCGGGAGCCGTGGCGGCGGTGGTCCGGGAAGGGGAGCTACAGGCGGGGTTCGCCCGCGTGAAACTCACGCCGACGGTGGGAACCTCACGCGATGTGCCGGAGCAGGGTGAATTTCGGTCCCTGCCGCTGGCCGGCTACGGCAACCGCCAGGGCAAGCCGGCGACCGGCGTCCACGATGACCTGTGGGTGAAAGCCATCGCCTTCGCGGCCGGCGGCCAGACGGGCGTCGTGGTCTGCGCCGACGCCCTGATCGTTCCCCGCGAAGTGACCGAACTGGCGATGGCCCGCATCACGGCGGAGACCGGCCTGCGCCGCGAGCAGGTGTATTTCTCGGCGACCCACACCCATTGCAGTCTCGGCGGCTGGGGCGAAGGCCCGGTGGGCGAAGCCTTCGCGGGACCGTTCCAGCCGGCCGTGCGGATTTGGTTCGCCCAACAATTGGCCGTTGCGACCGCGCTGGCATTGCAGGATCTGGCCCCGGCCAGCCTGGGGCACGGTGGGTTTTCTGCGCCGCAATTCATCCGTAACCGGTTGGTCGGCGACCGTGGGCAGATCGATCCGGAGTTCGCGCTCCTGTTGGTGAAGCGCGCGGATGGACGGTCGGCGGTGCTGGGCAGTTTCGGCGCGCATGCCACCATTCTCGGCGGCGGAATGATGGAGTTCAGCGCCGAATATCCCGGGGCGTGGGCACGGGCGGTCGAGGAGGCCACCGGCGGCCTGGGTTTGTTCGCGGCCGGCGGAGTTGGCAGCCACAGCGCCAAGGCTCCCGAGGGCGGTCTCGCCGGCGTGGACAAATTGGGGCGGGCGCTGGCGGCGGAGACCCTCGCGCAGTTGCCGCGGATCGGACTCACCAACCGGATCCGTTTTGGCGTGCTGGGCGCGACCCTTGATTTGCCCGAACTCCAGGCCCGGGTGACCGATGAAATCCGGCTGCGCCCCTGGCTGGCGGCGAAGCTCCTGCCGGTCGGCCGGCAGACCGTGCTGCAGGGATTCCGCTTCAACGACGCCGTGTGGCTGTCCACCCCGTGCGACTTCAGCGGTGAACTCGCCCTTGAACTCAAGGCCGAGGCGCGCACCCGGGGGCAGCAATTGCAGGTCACGAGCTTCAACGGCGACTACGTGGGCTACGTGATTCCGGCGAAGTATTATCACCTTGGCGGTTATGAACCGCAGACCATGTCGTTTTTTGGCCCGCAGCTGCCGGAGCTGTTCATGG
>CAIWAH010000141.1 GCA_903910585.1 uncultured Verrucomicrobiota bacterium | reverse complement strand
CCAATACGCGATGGGACCGGTCGGGGACCTTGGCCTGCTGAAGATGGACTTCCTCGGCCTGAAGACCCTCACGGTGCTGCGCAACACGGTCGAGCTCGTGAAACGGACCACCGGGGTTTCCATCGATCTCGACACGCTGACCCTGGAGGATGCCCGGACCTACGAACTGCTGAACAACGCCCAAACGCTCGGGGTTTTCCAGTTGGAATCCGGCGGCATGCGCGACCTGTGCCGGAAGTTTCAGATCCAGTCCGTCGAGCACATCACGGCGCTCGTCTCGCTCTACCGCCCGGGGCCGATGGACCTGATTCCGGACTTCATCGAGCGCCGCCACGGCCGCAAGGAGGTCGAGTATCCGCATCCGCTGCTGGAGCCGATCTCCAAGGAGACCTACGGCGTCCTCATCTACCAGGAGCAGGTCATGCAGGCGGCACAGATCCTCGCCGGCTACACGCTGGGCGGCGCCGACCTGCTCCGGCGCGCGATGGGCAAGAAGAAGGTCGAGGAGATGCAGAAGCAGCGCGAAGCCTTCGTCAAAGGCTGCGCCGAGAAGAATCAGATCAACGCCAAGGACGCGAACTCGGTTTTCGACCTGCTGGAGAAATTTGCCGGCTATGGCTTCAACAAGTCCCATGCCGCCGCCTATGCCATCGTCGCCTACCAGACGGCCTATCTGAAGGCCAACCATCCGGTGGAGTTCCTCTGCGCGATGATGACAAACGACCAGGCTGACCTGGCGAAGCTCGCGCAATACATCGCCGAGGCTAAGGGCTTCGGCATCGAGGTGCTCGGACCGGATGTGAACGAATCCGACGTGAGCTTCGCACCGGCGTCGCTCAGCAGGACGGGCGGCTCGCCCGTCAAAGTAGGGCAGGCTGCCAGCCTGCCGGGAACGGATTCGGGCAAGCTGCCCGAACTACGTGACGGCCAGGCTGGCCGCCCACCTCGCGAACGCATCCGCTTCGGCCTCGCCGCCATCAAGGGCGTCGGTGAAGTAGCCGTTCAAAGCATCCTTGAAGCCCGCCAGGCCGGCGGGCGATTCGCCACGCTTGCCGACCTTTGCGAACGGATCGACACCCGGGCGGTGAACAAAAAGGTGCTCGAATGCCTCATCAAGGCCGGCGCCTGCGACGCGCTCGGACCCAACCGCGCCACCCTGATGGCCCTGCTGGATCAGTCGCTGGCCCGCGCCTCGTCGCTCGCCGCCGACAAGGCAAAGGGCCAGAGCTCGCTCTTCGACGCCTTCGACGCCGCGCCCAAAAAGAAGGTGGAGAAGCCCGTGGTTCTGCCCGAATGGCCGACTTCCGAGCGCCTCAGCTACGAGAAGGAACTGCTCGGCATGTATGTCAGCGGCCATCCGTTCCAGCCGTCCCTCAGACTCGCCGAACGCTACGCCACCCACACCATCGAGGAATTGGCGAGCGTCCCCAACCGCGGCATGGCCCGCGTGGCCGGGCTGGTCACCGGCGTGCAGGACGGCTTCAGCAAGAAGTCCGGCAAGAAATACGCCATGGTCACCATCGAGGACCTGACCGGGACAGTGCAGATCCTCGCGATGAACGAGAACTACGAGAAGTTCCGACCTCTCTTTGCCCCCAACGAGGCCCTGCTGATCACTTCCGAAGTCAGCACCGGCGAGGACAAGCCCAAGCTGTTTCCCCAGGACATCCTGCGCCTCAACGACGCCCCCCGTAAGCTCACCAAACAGGTGCGGCTCCGCTTTGACATCGCGAAGCTGGACCGCGCGAAGCTGGAGTCGGTGCGGTCGCTGGTGGAGGCCCACCGTGGTCCGGTGCCGCTGTTCCTCGCGCTGCGGTTCCCGGGCGGGGAAATCGCCTACCTGGAACCCAACAACCACTTCACGGTCGCACCGTCGGTGGAGTTCGAGACCGCACTGACCGAAGCGTTCGGTGACGGAACGTATTCCGCCATCGCCGACCGCAGCCTGCCGGAGCGCGCCCTGCGAAAATGGGAGCGCAAGTCAGACGGCGACGGCGACTGAGTCGGTCCGCAACCGCTGGCTAGCCCAGGTGCGACTCGCCCAGCGTCGGGGTGGATACCGCCCGCCCCGGCTTTCCGAAACGCAGTTCGGCCGGAAGCCTGAACTGCTGCGGGTGCCGATGGCTGAGATTCAGCAGCATCTGCGCGGCGATGATGTGGAAGCTCTGCGCCCATGCGAGGGGCGTGTTATGGCCCATCTGTTCGCCCACATACATTTCCGGAACGTAGCCTTCCGGAGTCATCACCGATTCGAGGCGCATGAAGTAGTGGACGGCCTTGGAAAAGTATTCCTGCCGCACCTCCCAGCTCAACGGGAACGAGCTCCGGTCGGCGCGGTAGCCGAAACCGTGTTCCGCGAACTTCGCATAGCAGATGGCCAGCCACGCAAACCCAAGCGGCCACTGGGCCGTTTCGCCGTGGTGGGGAACCAGCCCCTTGCCGCAATAGACGTCACCCGGATAACGGCTCACGCCCCGTTCCCCGACGAGATGCTTCTCCACCTGCTGCAGGAGCAGCAGCTTGGTGTCGTAGTCCACGATGCTGTAAGGCCAGATCAGGCTGAGCTGCGCGAGATCGCACGGCCGGCTGGGAGACTCCCGGGGCAACAGCCGGGCAAGCGCTGCGCGGCCATCGGCAATCATCCGCTCGCTGACCGGCACGTGGAGGCCGATCTCGATCTTCTGCCGATACTTGTAATCGTAGTAGCCGCGGTCGTGCCACATCATGAGGCCGCCGAGCACCGCGCCATAGCTGCTGACGTGCTCTTCCGGCCCTTCCTCCCACATGCCGAAGTCCGGCTCAAAGCCGAGATTGTAGATGTAGTTCCGGATGTGGCTGATGAGCATGTAGTCCTCGCGCGTGAAGCGGAACCCGTAGCCCTTCCGGATGAGGTCACCCATCTTATACATGAACAGCCCGAACACATCGAGCTGGTGGTGCCCCCAGTCGTCCGTGATGGATTCCAGCGTGGTCGGGTGGACCCGAGCCGGCATGAAGTCGCCGCGCTGGTAGTTGACGTCGGGCTTCACGATCGAGGCCCGGATGATGCGCAGGTGGTAGCGTTTGAAGATGTCCAGGACGAGCCGGAAGCTCTCGATCATCCGGTCGAAGCACCCCAGATACTCGTTCGCGTAGGTGGCGAACATGATGTCCCGGATCCAGAATACGTTGTAGGCGTCGCCGGACCCGTCCTCCGCCGAATACGGACTCGCCACGTAACCGCCGTTGGGGCGCCGCAGTCGCTCGAGAATCGTGTAGGAGATGCGGACGCGTTCTTCGATGGAGTTTCGGGTGAACATGTTCGTGATTCGGCAATGACCAACCTCGGTTCCGAAGGTCAGGGTTCCACCTGACGTGTCAGGCGCAAATCCTCCGGCGACGATGAATCCCCTTCACGGTTGTCCGGACCCGATTGGCTGGCGGAACTCGATTCTGCCGCCTGCACCCATTGGCACAGAAAACCCGCCGCAGCCAGGCTGTCGGCGGGTGAGTCAGGGAGATGCGGCTGCCCCACTGGATTTACTGGGCACCCGGGATCTTCGGCAGCTCGATGCCCAGCGATTCCGTGGCCGAACCGGCCGGCTTGCTTTCCTCGGCCTTCTTGTCGGCCAGCAGCTCGGCACGTCCCTTGAGGAGGGCATCAACGGTCCATTTGCTCACGGTGTAGGTCCATTTCCCGAACGCCTGTTCGGCCTTCAGCTTCTCCTGCTGCTTCGCCAGTTTTTCGGCAAACTCCTTGTCGAGCTTCGCCTTGTCCTCCGGCTTCTCGTCCTTGCCCGCCTCACGCTCCTTTTTGAGCTCGGCGCTGACCGACACCTGCAGCGGGTAGTTGTCGCCGTCGGGTTTGCCGAGCTTCACCTCGTAGACGAATCCACCGGCGGTGCGGATCGTGGCCTTGGTCGGCTGGTCGAGGCCCAGCTTGGCCGGGTCCGGATTGAGCACGAGGTCATTGAAGCTGGGTGAGCTCAGCAGGCTGTTGAAACTCCAGAGCTTGTTCTTGTCGAGCTGTTCGCCCGCCGTGGCATCGGCGAGGGTCCAGTCGGCAAATTCGTTGGTGCGGGCCAGTGAATAGCTGTTGGTGGGAGAGCTGCCTGCCACGACCACGCCGATCGGCTGCTCGACCTTGATGAACTCCTTGGCAATCCACTCCGAGCCATCGGTCTTGGCGGAGCTCAGCGGGTCGTTGACGACCGAGATGTTGTCGGCCCCGGTGCCGGTCTGCACGTAGCGGCCGTTGGGCATTCCTCCGCCGCCAAACGGGGAATTGTCATTGCCGCCCGCGGTGAGCTGTTTGCCCAAGGTGAGGGACTTCAGAGCCTTGCCATCCTTGTCGAGCAGCTCGACCTGGGTGCCGGCTTCCTTGGTCAGTTCCAGCATCGGCAACCGGGAGGGGCCCACTTTGACCGGTTGGGTGACCTTGAGTTCGGACAGTTTGCGGACCAGCGAGCGAACCTCGTCGAAGTTCGCCGGGTAACTGCCGCGCTCCTTCACGACCCAGTCGTCGCCGGACTTGACCACGTTGACGGAGTTGGAGCCCTGCGTGATGCGCAGGCCGGCAACGGAGGTGACGTCGAAGGAGCCCAGAAGCAGGCCGCCCACGTTCGTCTTGGCGTCGGCGAATTCCGACTGGCGGTTCTTGAGGACCAGCAGTCCGCCGCCGCCAAGGACCACGGCTGCAAGCACCAGAAGGGTCAATTGTTTCGATTTCATCGTCGTCTCAAAAAGTGCGGCTCGGGGGCCGCAGGTGATTCTGGAAGTTTCGGTGAAGACTCGGAGGACTCAGCGGGCCGAAGTGCGCTTGCGCCGGGTCACGGCGAGCCCGATGCCGGTCGCGGTCACCAGGAGCGGCATGGCGGCGATGTTCAGCCACTTCAGCCGGTTTTCGAGGGACTCGACCTCCAGCCGCAGGTTGCGCCGTTCCTTGCGGAGCTCCTTGCGGGTGTTGGCCTGCTCCTCGTTGACTTGCTTGAGCGCCTGCTGTTGCTCGGGCGACAGGATGATCTTGGCCGTGTTGCCCTCCTTCTTGATCTGGAAGTCGTTCAGCTTGGACTGCAGGTCCTGCAGCTTTTTGTCGAGCGACTCGATCTTGGCCTGATAGGCGATGCGCGCCTTGCTTTCCATCTCCTGCACTACCGTGAACGGCCGGCGCAGCGAGGCGCGGCTGCGGACGGTGATGAGGTTGGCATCGCCCGTCGCCTGTTCGATGAGGTTCTGCATGAACGTCAGGTTGCCGTTCAGCGGATAGGCCATCCGGAACATCTGGTCCACACGCACGCTGAACTGGTCAGAAAGCAGGTCTGCGTCGCCGACGAGGTAAACCGCGCCCTCAGCAGTCGCCTCCTTCAGGAATCCGCCAGCCGGAGCGTTGGTCGCGCCCGCGACCGAGTTGGTGTCAGACGGATTGCCATCCGGGAACGCGCTCTTGAACTTGCCGGTCAGGCGCAGGCCCAGCGAATACTCGACTCCGCTCGGTTTGAATTCGTCCACGACCTTGCCGCCGTTCAACTGCGAGGTGACGCCGTCGGTCAGTTGGGAATTCTTGGACGAGTGGAACAGCACGTCCGCCTTCAGACCGTCGACAGCCTTGCCCGTGAACGCGCCGGCGAACGGCAGCCAAACGTCATCAAGTTGGCCGGTCACGGCATCGTCCTTGTTGATGGCATTCGCGTTCAGGAACAGGAAGGACGGCACCAACTGGGGCCGGCCGTCGCGCCCCTGCAACTGCCGCATGTAGTCGGTGTCCGAGACCACTTTGGACGTGTCGAACTCGTAACCCCAGTGCTTCAGCAGTTTTGGAAAGGTCGAACCGCCGCCGAGATTGAAACCCATCGGATTGGGATTCCGGTTGTCGGCGAGGCAGAGGGCGTCGAGGAAAGCCACCAGCTTGCCGCCGCGCAGCACGAATTGATCAATCGCGAACTCGGCCTTGGGAGTGATGTCCTTGGGATGCAGGACGACCAGCACCTTGATGTTGTCGTCAATCTTGTCCACGTCCATGCCCAAGGCCTGGACGTCGAAATCACGCTTCAGCTCGTTCACGAACACCCAGGGTTCGCTTTGCTGCGGCTGCCGGCCCATCTGCATCGCCATGGGGTTGAACCCGCCCATGACCTGCAGGGGAGACATCACGCCGATGACGGGCTTGTTGGTGGACAGCACCTGGGTGATGGCCCGGGCGAGATCGTATTCCAGCAGCTTCTCCCGTTGGGGCGACAGGAACGGAATCGCGACCTTTTGCGGGGCATACTCGATGGCCAGCCCGAGGTAGAACGGCTCCGCGCTCATCTGCTGCAGGCTGATGGGCTCGATGCCGTCCAGCTTGGCCGAATCTTCGGTCTCGGAATCCGGTTCCGGATCGAACTTTTTGATCTCGAGGTTGCCCTTGGATTGGGCTTTGAACTCGGCGAGCAAATCCTCCACCCGCTGCACGTAGGGTTGGATGGCGCTCGGCATGCGGTCCTTGCCCTGACTCACGTAGAGCCGGACCTGAATCGGCGCATCGAGCTTGGTGAGGATTGCCTTGGTGCCGTCCGACAGCGTGTGCAACCGGTCAGCGGTCAGGTCCACGCGGGCGCGCACCGGGCTGAAGATCAGGTTGGCACCGACGACGGCGATGAACACCAGCGCCACGCCGGCGGTAGAGTAGAGAAGCGTCTGGAACTTGGAATTCTTCATGGTTCGCAGAAAGACAGGTTCAGGCGCCGCGGAGGCCGCGGAGAATCACACTGGTTGAGAACAGGCAGAACACCATCGCGCTGACGAAAAACAGCAGGTCACGCAGATCGAGCACGCCCCGTTGGAAGCCGGCGAAATGCGGCATCACGCTGAACGAGGCCACGACATTCACAAACCAGTCCGGGGCCCAGCGCACCAGCAGGTTGGTGACCGGCTCCCAGCCGGCGAGAATCAGGAAGAAGCAGATGACGACCGACAGGATGAAGCTGATGACCTGATTCCGGGTCAGCGCCGACGTCATCACGGTGACCGCCAGGTAAGCTCCGGCCAGCAGCAGGCTGCCGACGTAGCCGGCGATGATGCCGCCGATGTCAGGGTCGCCGAGGTAACAGACGGTGGTTGCCACCGGGAAGGTCAGCGCCAGCGCCAACGCCAGGAACGCCCAGCAGGCGAGGAATTTGCCGACGATCGCCTCCCACGCCGCGATGGGCATGGTCAGGAGCAATTCCAACGTGCCGACCCGACGTTCTTCCGCCCAGAGGCGCATGCCAGCCGCGGGCACCAGGAACAGGTAAAGCCACGGATGCCAGGTGAAGAAGGCATTCAGATTGGCCTCCCCGCGCTCGAAGAAGCCACCGAGCATGAAGGTGAAGAAACCATTCAGCAGCAGGAAGATGACAATGAACACGTAGGCGACCGGCGAGTTGAAGTAACCCACCAGTTCGCGCTTCGCGATGGTCCAGATGTTGCGAAGTGATTCGGAAGTCATGGGAACAGATTCGTAGTCGTTCTCAGGGTCGGTTCAGGTTCAGTCGGCCCGCCGCGCCGTGTCGGACACGGTCACACTGCGGAAGAATTCATCCAGCCGGGCATGGCCACCGCGTAGTTCCGTCGGTGTGCCGCTGGCCACTACGCGGCCGCGATCAATGA
Organism: uncultured Verrucomicrobiota bacterium; assembly: GCA_903910585.1. Lineage (GTDB taxonomy): Bacteria > Verrucomicrobiota > Verrucomicrobiia > Limisphaerales > UBA9464 > CAIWAH01. Next base: position 65,904 of record CAIWAH010000141.1, on the reverse strand, counting down.
TGATGGCCCGGTCGCACACGGCGTCCACTTCTTCGAGGATGTGGGTCGAAAAGATGATGGCCTTGTCCTTGCCGAAGCGTTTGAGCAACTGCCGGATTTCGTGCTTTTGGTTGGGGTCCAAACCGTCGGTCGGTTCGTCCAAGATGAGCACCTCAGGATCGTGGATGATGGATTGGGCGAGGCAGGTGCGGTGCCGGTAGCCTTTGGAGAGGGTGTCCACCGACTGATGGAGCACCGCCTCCAGAAAGCACTGCCCCACGACGCGGCGAATCGCATCTTCGCGCACCGTGCCGTGAAGGCCGCGAACCTCGGCGGCGAAGCTCAGGAACCCGTGCACGGTCATGTCGCTGTAGCACGGAGCGCTTTCCGGCAGGTAACCGATCAATTTCTTGGCCGGGATCGGGTTCTCGGCGATGTCATGCCCACCCACGGTCACCCGGCCCGAGGTCGGGGGGATGAAGCCCGTGATCATTCGCATGGTGGTGGATTTGCCGGCACCGTTGGGGCCGAGGAATCCGAGGATCTCGCCCTTCTTGACGCTGAACGAAATGCCGTTCACGGCCTTCTTGGGGCCGAACTCTTTGTGCAGATTTTCGACGGTAATCATGCTGACAATGCGCTGCCCGAAGCTGTTTATGTATCTGACGGGGCGTTAGAGATAATGGGCCAAATTGACCCGTCAAGGGTTCCGTGGCCCGTCCGCCGCCGCCATCGGGAGGACCGACGACGCCTTCGAATGTTCAATTCCGCCGATGCCACCTTTACGGAGGCCCGGGATTTTCAATCATCCGGCACATGGAATCGTCACCAAATTCACCCGTGCCCCGTCCGGATTCCGAAGCCCCCACGGAAAATGCGCCGGATAACTCCGTGGGCGAACATTGGCGATGGTGTCCGCGCTGCGGCCACGAACTGCACAACCAGGGCTGCAAGCTCCGCTGTCCCCGCTGCCACTATTTCATGAGCTGTTCGGACTTCGACTGAATCGACAATGACTTCCCGGCCTACTTGACGAACGTCCGGTGGCCTCTAAACAAACCGACAATCATGAACGCACCCGAAAAGCATTCGTTTCAGGCCGAGATTCAGCAGTTGCTGAACATCGTCATCCACTCGCTCTACACCGACAAGGAGATCTTCGTCCGCGAGCTGATTTCCAATGCCGCCGACGCCTGCGAAAAATTGCGCTTCACCCAGGCGTCAGGAGCAGCCGTGCACCAGGCGGAAATCGCGCCGACGATTTCGCTCACCGCCGATGACAAGGCGGGCACGCTGACCATCACGGACACCGGCATCGGCATGACCCACGACGAGCTGGTGAAGAACCTGGGAACCATCGCGCATTCCGGCACCAAGGCGTTCCTCAAGCAGTTGGCCGAGGAGAAGAAGCCGGATGTGGGTCTGATCGGCCAGTTCGGCGTGGGCTTTTACGCCGCATTCATGGCGGCCAAGCGGGTCACCGTGGAAAGCCGGTCGGCCAGCGGCGAACCCGCATGGGTGTGGACCAGCGAGGGCGCAGGCGGCTACGAAATCGCCCCGGCGGGTGGCGACGTTGCCCGCGGAACGAAGATCACGCTGGAGCTCAAGGACGAGGCCAAGGAGTTCGCGGAAAAGTCCGCAATCGAACGGATCATCAAGCGTTACTCCAGCTTCGTGCCGTTCCCGATCGAGCTGAACGGCGACAAGGTGAACACCGTTCAGGCGCTGTGGACCCGCAGCAAAAGCGAGATCAAGCCGGAGGAATACGACGAGTTTTACCAGTTCATCGGGCACGACCACGAGACGCCGCTCCTGCGCCTTCACTTCAATGCCGACGCCCCGCTGGCGATCCAGTCGCTGCTGTTCGTGCCGCAGAAGAACTGGGAGACGATGGGCATGGGCCGCGTGGAATCGGAGGTGAACCTCTACTGCCGGAAAGTGCTCATCCAGGCCAAGTCCAAGGGACTCTTCCCCGAGTGGCTGCGCTTCCTGAAGGGAGTCGTGGACAGCGAGGACCTCCCCCTGAACATCTCCCGCGAGACGATGCAGGACACATCGTTGATGCAGAAGCTGAACAAGGTGCTCACCACCCGCTTCCTGAAGTTCCTCGATGAGACGGCCGAGAAGGAGCCCGAGACCTACGAGAAGTTTTACGCCGAGTATCAGCGCTTCCTGAAGGAGGGCATCGTCACCGATTTCACGCACAAGGAAGCCCTCGGCAAATTGGTCCGTTACGAGTCATCCCACACCGAGAAGGGCAAGACGACCTCGCTCGCGGACTACGTGAAACGCATGTCGTCCGAGCAGAAGGAGATTTACTGCCTGATGGCGCCAAACCGCGAGGCGGCCGAAGCCAGCCCGTATTTCGAGGTTTTCCGCGAGCGCAAGTTCGAGGTGCTGTTCCTCTACGACGCCTGGGACGAATTCGTCATGGAACACCTGCGGGAATTTGACGGCAAACCGCTCAAGTCCGCGGAAAAGGCCGACCTCAACCTCGACGCCCCTAAGAAGGACGGTGCCCTCGACGAAGCCACCGGCAAGTCGCTCGCCGAATGGCTTAAGTCCACGCTCGGCGACCAGATCAATGAGGTCCGTGTGTCGCAGCGTCTCGTGGACAGTCCGGCCGTCGTCGTGGACGCCGACAAGTTCATGACCAACAGCATGCGCCGGATGCTGAAAGCCCTGAAGAAGGACGAGGACGCTGTCAGCCCGACCAAGCTCGACCTCGAGATCAATCCGGCCCACCCCATCATCGTCCGATTGGAAGCCGCCCGGCATAAGGATCTCGCCTTCGCGGGCGACGTCGCCGCCACGATCTTGGACCAGGCCCGCGTGGCGGCAGGAGTGATGGAAGATCCCCGCGCCCTGCTGAAGCGGATGAACACGCTGCTGGAGCGCGTGCTGGCGTGATTCGCCGCCACCGTTACTCTGCCCCCATGTATCGCCAATGGTTCATGGGGGTTTTCTTTTTGCTGACCGCGTGGCGCGCGACGGCCCAACCGACTTTTCCCGAACAGGATCGGCGCGGGCGGACGCCGGTCACACTGAACACCCCGCGAACTTTCGGCACCTACACCAATTCGAACCAGTGGTGGCGGCAACAGGCCGACGCCCGGAACCAAATCCTCGTGAGCGCCGGGCTGTGGCCGCTGCCAACCCGCACGCCGCTTAACGCCCAGATCAGCGGCCGGATCGAGCGGGACGGCTACACGGTCGAAAAGGTGCAGTTCGAGTCGTTTCCCGGCCTTTTCGTCGCCGGCAATCTCTATCGGCCGCTCGGCCGAAAGGGCCCCTTCCCGGCCATGCTCAATCCCCACGGGCACTCGGAATTCGGCCGGCTCACCGACGATGCCACCTTCAGCACGGCGGCGCGGTGCATCCAGTTCGCCCGCATGGGAATGGTGGCGTTTTCGTGGGACATGCTGGGCTACAACGACACCGCCCAGTTCTCGGCTCGGGACAGCGAAGGCAAGCTGATCAAACCCAAATTCTACGACAATCACGTCGCCCTGTTCCGAGACCCGACGAACCAGCTCTGGAATCTGAATCTGCTCGGCCTCCAGCTGTGGAACGCGATGCGGGCGGTGGATTTTGTGGCGGCACTGCCTGACGTGAATTCACGCGCCATCGGCTGCACCGGCGAATCCGGCGGCGGCACCCAGACTTTCCTGCTGGCCGCGGTGGAGGAACGCGTCCGATTCACGGCCCCCATCGTGATGGTGTCCCACACGATGCAGGGCGGCTGCTGGTGCGAAAATGCACCCGGCCTCCGCATCCGGCACTTCAACGTGGACTTTGCCGCCGCAGCGGCCCCCAAGCCCCAGTTGCTGGTGGGGGCGACCGGCGACTGGACAAAGGCGACCCTGGAAGTTGAAGGCCCGGCCATCGCGGGTGTCTACAAACTGATCGATCGGCCGACCAACTTCGCTTCGGTCCGGCTGGATTTCCCCCACAACTACAATCGCGCCACGCGCGAACAGGTCTATTCGTGGGCCGGCCAATGGATGTTGGGCAAACCCGCCGGCACCGCCACACCCGAGAAAGCGTATTCCAAGGAACCGGATGCCGACTTGCAGGTTTTTCCGGACGGAAAGTCTCCCCCCACCGCGCTGGGAGAAGCCGATTTCATCGCGGAATGGACCAAAGCCCGCCAGGCAGCCCTCGACCGGCTGCGGCCCACCGACGCCGCGTCGTTCACCAATTTCATGAACATCCAGCGTGTGCTCCAGCGACACACTTTGGCCCTCGACGGTTCGGAGTGGGACGTGATGCCGTTCGGTGCCTTTGGGCGCCCGGGCAAAGGCGACCGGATTGAGAAGACCTTGCTGATGCCGAATGACGAGGGATGGCTGGATGCGGTGATCATCATCGCTCATCCGGACGGCAAAGCAGTGATCGAGAAGGGCGGCAAACTCAGCACCTTTGCCGCCCGACTGGTGCGCGACGGTTACGCGGTGTTGGCCTTCGATGCCTACGAAACCGGCCGCAACCGGAGGGAGCTTCCGCCGCTGTTCGAGAACCACTACACCACCTACAACCGGACCATCTTCCAGGAGCGCGTTCAGGACACTCGCACCGCCTGCGCTTTTGCGGCCAAGTTTGTCACCGGGCGAAAGAAAATCCTCCTCGGCTTTGGCGAAGCCGGCGCGTGGACCATGATGGCCGGCAACATGGTGGATGCCACGATCGCGGACTGCGAGGCGGCCAATCCGAACGCAACCGATCGCCTGATGCAACCGAGCCGGTTCTTTCCGGGTGCCCTGCTCTCCGGCGGACTGCCGGTCTGCGCCGCCTTGGTTGCCCCCAAAAAGCTTGTGCTCACCCAGACCGCAGGACGATTCGACACCGGTTGGATCAAGGACAGCTATCAGGCCCTTGGATTTGCGGACAAGTTCACCGAGCACAATGAACAACTCAGCGAAGATGAACTGTTCCGGCTGGTGTCCACATTGGCCGCAAGAGAGCCGGTCAAGAAGTGAACCGCGGTGCCCTCGGCCTCATTTCCCGGAGGGTTTCACGGTGACGTTGGTTGCCGGAACAGCGTTTGTTTTCGGCGGATCAAGCCGGAGAATTTCCTCCTGCAGGAACTGGGTCTGTTCGGTCCGGCCCAGTTCTTTGGCCAGACGAAGCTGTTCCCGACGCACCGCCAGCAGGTCGGGATGGCCGGGGAACTCCAGCGTGAACTGGTTCAGGCTGTTGAGCGAATCCGCCGGCTGCCCGTAGAGTCGTTGCCACTCGGCCAGCGTCCGCAAAACGCGCACCCGTTGCTGCGGCGTGCCGCCGGCCTTCAGCGCCAGCCCCGCCCATTCCGTAGCCGCGTCGTAGGAGCCCTTGTCGGCGAACAGGTCTGCCACTTTCTCGCAGATCACCGCACTGCTCCGCGCGAAGGGAAGCTGGATCAGGTATTCCCGCAGCACTTCGGGATCGCGTCCGGCGCGCAGGTGCAGGTTGACCTTGCGCAGCTCGGCCCAGTCCTGCTGCGGACTGTTGCGGGCCCCAAGTTCGTCCGCCCATTCGATGGGATTCTTCACTCCGGGCCGGTAGAGCGGATCGCCCACCACCACCGTCTGCCACGACAGGACCGGCAGGCAGTTGTGGGCCGCTTCGCCCGCCGTGAATCCGAGTTTCAGCAGGCTCTCCGCAAAGACATCCACCTGCGGCGTGAAGCCGAGATAGGGTTCCGCGGTGCATCCCATGGTGAACGTCACGCCCTTGGCGAGGAAGGGGCCGACCCAGTTCGCGGTCGAACTGCGTGGGTTCCCGGCACTGAAGGAATGCAGATGGTAGGCGAGCGCCCCCGGACCGAACTCGACCGACGACAGCGCGAACGGCCCCGTTACCGTGCCCTCATACCAGCCGAAGTAGAGCGCGATCTGGCTCATCGGGAAGGCGTTGTTGAACACGGCCGGCCGGTTGTCCACCACGGTCTCGAAACCCACATCACGGGCAACCGTGGAGGCGTTGGTGATCCAACGGTCGCCGGGAGCGTAGGCGCCGTTGGTGATGTTGCGGAGGTCGAAATAGGCCCGCCCCCAGAGACCTTCCTGTTCGGCGACCAGCGCCTTGTCGACCAGCGCTTTCGCGATCTCCGGGCTGGGTCCGTCCAACCGGCTGACGATGAAGACGCCCTGTGTGGGGTGGATTTCCGCGGCGTTCGTGCGGGAGAAGCAGACGTTGCGCAGCGGACCGTCGAACGGCCATTGGCCATGCCGCGGCAGCACGGCCAATTCGTTGTCGAGACACGCCTCGTTGCGTTTCACGGCCGCCGGCATGCCGGGCGTGGGGGCTTCGCCCCAACCCGGGGCCTCGCGAATCTGCCAGGGAACACCATAGGTCGGCACGAGGTAGCGGACCTTGGACTCGGTCAGGTGATACTTCACGCGTCCCGGCCGACCGGCCTGCATCGGCACGATCTCCTTCCGGAACCGGGCCAACCCGCGGCGCTCGAGTTCCTTGATCAAAAAGTCCTCGGCAAACGCCATGTAATCCTGGCGCGTGATGGCAACCTGATCCTGAAATTCAAAACCAAGGATCTGATTGGTCGGCACCAGCCGCTTTTCCGCATAGTGCCGGGCCACCTCCAGCGACTGGGGAACCCGGCGGTTGAACAGCAGCACGACGTCGCCCCCGTCTCCCCACGCCCGGCTGCCAGCCACCAACCAGCCGCAAACAAGGCACCATCGGAGGACGACGGACTTCCGGAGGGACAGGCAGGGTTTCATTCGGCAGCTTGGTATCCAGACGCCTGAAGACACGGATCAGTTCAACTTCAGGCGCGTCCGGACGTGCATCATCAGCACGGCAAAGGTTTCGTCCGGAGACTGTCCGGTGTTGTCGACCCGAATCGCGTCAATGGCGGGAATCAGTGCTCCCTGTTTGCGCTTCTCGTCGTATTCGTCGCGCTTGGTGTCCGCCACGTTGCCACGTCCTTCGAGTCGTGCCGCCCGGGCCGCGGGACTGGCATCCAGGAAGAACTTCACCGGCGCCAGCGGGAACACTTCGGTGCCAATATCGCGGCCTTCCATCACCAGCGCCCCCAAGGTGGAGCACTCCCGCTGCTTGGCGACCATCCAGTCACGGACTTTTCCGATCTGGGCGATGATCGGGACGGTCTTCTCCACATCGTTGGTGCGGATCTCCGACTTCGGGAAATATCCGTCCACGTGCAGCCAGAGCGCCCCTTCCACCTCCCGCAGTTCCGTCTTCCACCGACGGAGCTCGGCCAGGATGGGCTTCTCCGTGTCCCGGTTCAGGAGCTTCGGTTCCGCCGGCACGGGCACGCCCTTCCGCAGGCATTGCCACGCGAGCGTGCGATACATCGCCCCGGAATCGACGTAGTAGTAACCAAGCTCCTTCGCCAAGCGCCGGGACAGGGTGCCCTTGCCGGACGCGCTGGGGCCATCAATGGCGACGACCTGTGGTAGTTTCATGGAACGCGAGCCTGGCTTTTCGGCTGGCGATTTGGATTTGGCTGCGGGCATCAGTCGGCAAGAAGTTCGTCTCCGGCCAGACGACGTCCGGACCCGACCTCGGTGATCGAGGCTCCCAGTCCATGCGGCGGTGGCGCGGCCAGTTTGGCAAAAAAGTTGGGAAAGGTCTTTTTCACGCAGGCGGGATTGCGCAACCGCATCCCTGGAACCCGCAGGCCCAAGATGGCGAAACACATCGCCATCCGGTGATCGCGATAGGTCTCAATTTCCGCGCCGTGCAGCGGGCCCGGTTGAACCACCAGCGTGTCCCCCACCTCAGTGATGTTCGCCCCGCACTTGGTCAATTCGGTCCGCAACGCGGACACGCGTTCGCATTCCTGCACGCGCAGCCGGCCGAGTTCAGTGAAGTGAACTTCGTGACCGGCAAAGGCCCCGAGGACGATTGCCGTCATGATGGAGTCACCCAGATCACTCTCCCGGGACAGCACCGCAGGCAAAGGCAACCGCCGGGGAAACTCGGCATCAATCTGCCACCCGGAACTCGGCCAATCCCGCACCGAAACCGGAGCGTCCAGCAGCTGGCCGGCAGCCCAAAAATAGCTGCCGCTGGACGCATCCGGTTCAATCTGAAACTCGCCTCCAGAACGGGGGAAAGCCGCCACCAGTTGCCGGGTCATTTCCACGTAGGGCAGCTCTTCCGGATTGGCTCCGGCCACCGAAACGTCCCAACCGCCGTGCCGGGCTGACAGCAGCAGGGCCGAAGCGAACTGGGAGCTCTCCTCAACGCTGACACAGACCGTTCCGGGGCGTCGGCCGTCTCCGTGAATGACCGCCGGAAGGCAGCCGTTGCTTGAATCGATCCGGTAGCCGAGGGATCGGAGTGCGTCGAGCAACGCTGACTGAGGACGGTCGTGCATCCGCGCCACGCCGCTCAGCCCGAAGATACCGCTTCCCAAGCATACCATCGCCGCAAGAAAACGCGCCGCCGTGCCGGCATTTCCGACGTGCAGCTCGAGCGGCTCAGCGGCGGTTCCGCCGCGAGGAATTCGTCCCCCGAGGCCATGAACCGTCATCGTGCGATTGGCGGGCTCGACCGGATCCTGCGCCACCGCCACGTCGAATCCGAGCCGGTGGAGGCAGTTGACCATCACCTCGGTGTCCTCGCTCCATAACGCCCCCTTGAGCACGGTCACACCGTCCGCCAAGGCCGCCAGCACGAGTGCGCGGTTGGTGATGCTTTTGGAACCGGGCACGGTGATTTCGGCCCGGACAGGGCGTGACAAAGGCTGGACTTCGATGAGCTCCGGCAACGGCATCGCGGCGCCAGCCTAAGCGGCTCGCTGCGCCGGCGAAAAGGACAGGAACGGAAATTCTCGCCCCCGGTTCAGCCGTGCGCCCGCACCACATCCGCCACAGTCGGATTGGAACGCGAAGGCACCGGAGGCTTTTTTGCCGGAGCCGGGGCCCCCGGGGCGTCCGGCGGCAACGTAGAATGGGGCTCTTCCACCGCGGTCTGATCTTGGAACAACGCCAGCGCCAAAGTCAGCAGCCGCCGGCCAGACACCCGCCAATGCCATCGGATTCTCGCCATTGACCGAACCGCCGGCATGCGGTGATTCCACCGGTCCAGCGCATCGAGAACGGCCTGATAACTCGTGGCCTTGCTGGCCTCATCCACCAAGCGGACATCCATCTGGTAGAGTCCCGGCCGAACCACGCGATGTATCCGGACCAATCCGCGTTTCCAGTTGGGGACGCACTCATAGAACAGCCGGCTGCGCGCCTCCTCAGGGGTAATTCGGAGGCGTTCGGCGTAACGTTCCAAGAGGGGGGACCGGGACATCTTCCAAACTCCAGCGATCCCTCTAGTGCGCCCGTCGGCGGCGAGCAAGTGCCAACTTGGAAAACGTCGTCCGCCAGCGCGTTGAAGCGCCCAAATTCTCTTCTTTGATCACTTTGGGCTTTGAGCTTCCCGCCGGCTTGCCGCTAGAAACACGCCCCGAGATGCCAGCCAAGAAATCCGCCCCGTTCGATCTGTCAGTATGGGTCAATGCCCAGGCCAAGGCCGTGGACCGCGCCTTGGACATGTTCCTGCCAAAACCTTCCGCAAAGCCTGCGACCATCCACAAGGCGATGCGCTACTCGCTGTTCGCCGGCGGCAAACGCATGCGACCGGCCTTGGTGCTCGCCGCGGCCGAAGCCTGCGGAGGGAAGGCGGACGAGGCGATGCCCCTCGCATGCGCCGTCGAGTGCATCCACACCTATTCGCTGATCCACGACGACTTGCCGGCGATGGACAACGACGACTTCCGCCGCGGGAAGCCGACCAATCACAAGGTGTTTGGCGAAGGCATCGCCGTGCTGGCCGGTGACGCCCTGCTGACCCAGGCGTTCGAAATTGCGGCCCAGTGCCGGACCTGGCCGCGCTACGATCTGCGCGCGGTGATCTTGGATTTGGCGGTCGCTTCGGGGTCGTTGCAGCTGATCGCCGGACAGGTTGCGGATCTCGAGGGAGAGGGCAAGGGGCTGTCCGTCCCCCAGCTCCGTTACATCCATGAGCGGAAGACCAGCGCCCTCCTTTGCTGCTCCGTCCGTCTGGGCGGCATGAGCGCCAACTGCACGCCAGCCCAACTCAAGGCGCTTACGGATTTCGGCTACCATGTCGGGCTAGCGTTCCAGGTGATTGACGACATTCTGGATGTGACCCAGACCAGCGAGACCTTGGGCAAGACCGCCGGCAAAGATGTCGCGACCCAGAAGGCGACCTATCCCCGCCTCGTTGGTCTGGAAAAGTCCAAGAGGATCGCCCGGGAACTCACCGACAAAGCCTTCGCTGCCCTGAAGCCTTTCAAAGGACGGGCGGTCGCGCTGGAAGCGCTCGCGAAATATCTGCTGGAACGCGACCGGTAAGACGCGACTCACAAAAGCAAAAACGGCGGGCGTAGCGCCCGCCGTTTTTCGTTTTCAGTGAATCACCCGGTTATGCCTGCGGTGCCTCACCGACAGCGGCGTCCGGAGCCGGCGCTTCAGCCGCGGGAGCGGCGGATTCGGCCGGAGCCGGACCGCCGTTTTCCTGCGCCTCGCGTTCTTCCGAGGCCGCCTTGCGGCTCAAGCGGACGCGGCCCTTTTCGTCCACACCGAGGCACTTCACGGTGATCTCATCGCCCAAGCGGACGATGTCCTCGACCTTCTTGACCCGGAAGTTGGCCAATTCGCTGACATGGACGAGCCCCTCGGCTCCGGGCGAGAACTCAACGAACGCCCCGAAGTCTTTGATCGAAACAACCTTGGCCCGATAGATCTTTCCGGGTTCAGCGGCGGAGGCGGCACGGGCCTTGTCTTCGGGAGAACCTTCCCGCTTGTTCTTCGGCTTGTCGTCGCCCTCGGCGCGAGGAGGCCGTTCCGACCGCTCACCGCGGTCACCGCGATCAGAACGCTCGCCACGATCGCCACGTTCTCCCCGACCACGTCGCTCCCCCCGATCCCGACGCTCACCACGGTCGGCACGTTCCGGACGCTCGGCAGGAGCCTCATCGCTCCCGGCTTCGGAAAGCGTCGCCACCATCTCGCCGCGCTCAATCATCGCCGCCTTGCGGCTGAGCTTCACGCGGCCCTTCTCGTCCACGCCGATGCACTTCACCCAGATGGAGTCACCCATCTTCACCACGTCTTCGACCCGGGCGACACGCTTGTCGCTGAGTTCGCTGACGTGGACCAGGCCATCCTGTCCCGGGAAGACTTCAACGAAAGCGCCGAACTCTTTGATCGTGACGACGCGGCCTTGGTATATCTTGTCGAGTTCGATCTCGGCGCTGAGTCCCTCGACTTCCTTACGGGCAATTTCCATGCCCTCGGGCGTGACGGAGAAGATTTTCACCGTGCCATCGTCCTCGATGTCGATTTCGCAGCCCGACTCGTCCACGAGGCGCTTGATGTTCTTGCCGCCCGGCCCGATCAACGCACCGATCTTCTCGGGGTTGATCTTCAGGACGAGGATGCGCGGCGCATACTTGGAGATGTCGGCGCGCGGCTCGGCAATCGTCGCGGCCATGTGCACAAGGATTTCGAGGCGCGCAATGCGGGCCTTCTCAATCGCCTCGGCCATGATCGGGAGCGGCAGCCCTCGCAGCTTCAGGTCGAGCTGGAAGCCCGTGATGCCGTTGGCGGTGCCCGCGATCTTGCAATCCATATCGCAGAACGCGTCTTCCCAGCCGATGATGTCAGTCAGGAGCTGGTAGCGGCTGATCTGGTCGTCGGCACCGTATTCGGTGCAGATGCCGATGGAGATGCCGGACACGGGCCGTTTCAGGGGCACACCGGCGTCCATCAGCGCGAGGGTCGCACCGCAGATCGAGGCCATCGAGCTGGAGCCGTTGGACTCGAGGATCTCGGACACCACGCGGATCGCGTAAGGATAGTCGTCGCTCGGCACCACCGGACGCACGCTGCGTTCGGCGAGGGCGCCGTGGCCGATCTCGCGGCGGCCCGGGCCCATGATCCGGCCGGTTTCGCCCACCGAGAAGTTCGGGAAGTTGTAGTGCAGGATGAACTGTTTCTTGGTCTCGCCACCGGTGTAGGCGTCGAACTCCTGGATGTCGTCGCTGGTGCCGAGCGTCGCGACGCAGACAGACTGAGTTTCGCCGCGCTGGAACATGGCGGAACCATGCGTCCGGGGCAGGAAGCCGACGGTGCTGTTCAGCGGCCGGATGGCATCGAAAGATCGACCATCAAGGCGTTTGCTGTGGTCGAGGATCAGCGCGCGGACCGCTTCCTTCTGGAGGTAATACTGGATGTCCTTGAGGACGAAGGCGGTCACCTTTTCAGCGCCGAACTTTTCCACCAGCTTCGTGCCGACGTCGGCGAACACGGCGTTGACAGCGGCTTCGCGGGCCAGCTTCTGGACCGTCAGCAGCGCCGGCACGATCCGGTCGCCAGCCAGGGCCTTGGCCTCGGCGAGGATCTCCTCGGGCACGACCTTGACCGTGATCTGGCGCTTGGGCTTGCCGATCTTCGCGGCCAATTCCTTCTGCGCCGTGATCAGGGGTTGGATGGCCTGCTGGCCGAATTCGAGCGCCTTGATGAAGTCGGCTTCGCTGATCTCGTCGGCGGCGCCTTCATACATCACGACGTCGGTGGCGTTGCCCACATAAACAAGGTCGAGGTCGGACTCGGCCTGCTGTTCGTGGGTGGGGTTGGCGACAAACTCGCCGTTCACCCGGCCGACGCGAACCGCGCCGATGGGACCGTCGAAAGGAATGTCGGAAACCATCAGCGCCGCCGAAGCGCCGACGATGCTCAGGATGTCGGGATCATTCTGTCCGTCGGTCGAAAGCAGGATCGTCTGCACCTGCACCTCGTTATACCAACCCTTCGGAAAGAGCGGCCGGATGGGGCGGTCAGTCAGACGGCTGGTGAGGATTTCCTTCTCGGTTGGCCGGCCTTCGCGTTTGAAGTAGCCACCGGGGAATTTGCCCGCGGCGGAAGCGCGTTCACGATAGTCGACCGTGAGAGGAAAGAATTCCTGGCCTTCCTTGGCCTTGGAGGCACCGACGGCGGCGGTGAGGATGACGGTTTCGCCCAGTTGGACGGTGACGGACCCGTCGGCCTGACGGGCATAGCGGCCGGATTCAATGATGATGTCCTGGCCGCCAACATTGACGGTTACTTGTTCTGGCATGTGCGGTATTTGCCCGCCCACCCCACGAGGAACTTCAGTCAAACACCCCGAAATGCGGCCTGAGAAACAGACCGCGGCAGCGCGGGGTCGCTGAGTGAAATCACCCGGAGGCGGGCGAAGCGATTATGTTGCGGACGCAACGGATCTGTTTCGGATTCGGCCGGGGACACCCTGTTGCGTCCTTTGGAAGGCGTCGCGGACTTCTTCAATGGGCGAAGGCCCATCTCGAATTCCGCTCCGGCCGAAATGCGACGCCGGGCGCGAGGCCCGGCGTGGCAGAAAGCTTACTTGCGGAGACCGAGCCGCTTGATGAGCGCCTGATAGCGTTCCCCATCGGTGCGCTGCAAATACTGCTGCAGGCGGCGGCGTTTGCTCACCATAATCAGCAGGCCGCGCCGCGAGGCGTGGTCCTTGTTGTTCTTGGCAAGGTGTTCCGAAAGGCTGTTGATGCGGTTGGTGAGAAGCGCAATTTGGACCTCGGGTGATCCCGTGTCCTTGTCGTGAGTGCGGTTCTCGGTGATTACTTTAGCTTTGTTGACCATGTTGATTCGGTGTCGGGCAGCACTTCACCGCCCCGTATTTCCGTTTATCGAGGCACAGAAGCTAAGGTGAGCCCTCTCCGGTGTCTAGCCTTCATTTCCCGGCCGGAGTATCCATTCGGACGCCGCCGTTGACGACTGCCATCAGATCGCGAAGTCGTTATACTCGGGCTTCACCGCTTCCAGGGCGGGATACAGCATGCCGGCCGCGATCGTCGCGTTGGTGCCCTGCTCGACGAGGATGAACGCGCCGGTCAGCCGGTTGATGCCGTAACCGTCGTAGATGAGGGGCTTGGCGGTTTTCAGGCGGATCACCCCGATGTCGTTCATCGCGAGTTCCGCCGGCTCGGGCAGCTCGTCGTAGGTCTGGATGTCGATCCGGCTTTCCAGCGCGGTCACCATCGCCTGGACGGTCTGGGTGCTGTGTTTGAGGAAGTATTTCTTTCCGCGCTGGAGCGGACGCTGGTTCATCCAGGATACGCGCGCGTGGAGGTCAGTGCCCATGCCGGGCAATCCCTCGAGTCCCACGATCATGTCGCCCCGGCTGATGTCCAAGTCATGGGCGAGCTGGAGCGTGACGCTCTGCGGGCAGAAGGCTTCTGGCAGCGAGCCGTCGAAGGTCCAGATCTCCTTCACCGTGCTCTTCATGCCGCTCGGCAGCACCATGACCTTTTGCCCCACCTTCACGATACCGCTCGCAATTTGGCCGCTCAGCCCGCGGAAGTCGTGCAATTCCTTGTTGGTCGGGTTGTTCGGCCGGTTCACCCACTGCACCGGGAAACGCAGCGCGCTCAGGTTCCAGTCGCTGGCGATATGGACAGTCTCCAGATGCCCCAGCAGTGAAGGCCCGACATACCACGGCGTGTGCTTGGACGGCTCCACGACATTGTCGCCGTTGAGCGCGCTGATGGGGATGAACTTCACATCCTTGAACGACGACAGCTTCGGCAGGAAGCCTTCGATCTCGTCGCGGATTTCCGTGAAGCGGGCCTCGCTCCAGTCCACGAGGTCCATCTTGTTCACCGCGATGACGAGATGGGGAATGCCCAGCAGCGCGGCGATGTAGGTGTGGCGGCGGGTCTGCTCGATCACGCCCATGCGGGCGTCCACCAACACGATGGAGAGGTTCGCCGTGGAGGCGCCCGTGACCATGTTGCGGGTGTATTGCACGTGCCCCGGGGTGTCCGCGACGATGAACTTCCGGCGCGGGGTGGCGAAGTAGCGGTAGGCGACGTCGATGGTGATGCCCTGCTCGCGTTCGGCGCGGAGGCCGTCGGTCAGGTTGGCCAGGTTGATCTGGCCGCCGCCGGTGATGTCGGCGGAACGCTCCAGCGCCTCCATCTGGTCCTCCATGATCGACTTGGAGTCGTAGAGGAGCCGGCCGATGAGCGTGGACTTGCCGTCGTCAACGCTGCCGCAGGTGTTGAATCGGAGGAGTTCGATGGGGTGATTGGCGGACATGGGAAATCGTCTAGCTGAGGAAAATTGGAACGCACTCCGTTGCCTGCCACTCGTGGGTAACGGAAAACTTCGGAGGAAACTTAGCAGGGCGTTCCGCTTGATCGCAGATACGGATCAGCGGGATCGAAGAACGGACTTTGGGGATCAGGTTCGGGATCAAGTTCACCTCCGATCGACAGGTAGTGCGCCCATAGCTTCTCCGTCTCGCGCAGACGCTCCAAGGGCGTGAGCCGATACCACGCAGCCTGCTCGGCTGAAACGATGTCCTCGGGGTCGATCACACGATGGATGGTGCGCTGACATCACATGAATCTCAAGCCCGCCGCTTTAGGCGGCGATGTCCTCCACGTTGCGCTTCACCGCCAAGCGACGACGCAACGCTTCCAGCAACTGGGCTTCACTGGCCTCGGGCATCTGCTCACGGAGCGCGGACAGGGTGATGGTGCAGGCGTAGTCGAACAGCTCCGGCCCGGCCATGAGCCGCTGCTCCGGCGTCAGCCGACGAGCTCGCTCAACGCGCTCCCAGTAGAGCGAGTCAGCCAAGGGCTGGAATTCGGGGTTCATCGCGATGTCCACGATTGGTCTCAGTGCAACCTTAGCCGTCGAGTTCGTGGAAGCTTTCCAAAAAGCCATTCAGCGAGTTGGCAATCAACACTGTGGACGATTCAGCCGGGAACCCATCCGTTCCGAATTCGAGCAAACCCAAGTCATCCGGACAATATCTGACTCTCCCGACTTCAATGCCACTAAGCGGCATACAGATATCTCCGCCAAAAAAGTCACGCGCGATCGGCAGGAAATCCTTTGGAACGGTCTTCTCCCTCCAACTTAATCTTGCGATAGACTGGAGCGACCAGATTCCGCTTCCCAAGTGATAGAAAAAATCAACCGCGCTCTTTTCCCCGTCGGAAACACGAACATATTCTCTCGGCCGCGGTTCCCCCCCGTTTTGAGCCTGCAGGAAGGCAGAATACTCGGGAGGCAACCGGCAGCCGATCAATGCCTCGAACCTCGCGATCATGGCAATGTCCGCTTTCTTGGTTTTGGCTCGGACGTTGAAGCGCAAGTTGGTCATAGAGCAGAAACGCAGGATCTGCGATCGAATCACGGTAAGTAGGCTTTAGCTCAGAAATACCCAGCCTTTTTGCGGTCTTCCATCGCGGCTTCGCTCGCCCTGTCGTCGGCGCGGGTGCCGCGTTCGGTGACGCGGGCGGCGGCGACTTCGCCGATGATGTCGTCCACGGTCGTCGCCGGGCTGTCGATCATGCCGGTGCTGATCATGTCGGCGATGGTGCGGACGCGGCAGACCATCGACTGGATCGGCTCGTTCGGCTTCGGACGGCCGCCGGCGAAGGGATCGGGCTTGGTCGAATCGGTGTGCGGCGGGGGCACGGGCAGCCATTGGCCGGCGCGGCGGAAGACGTCGCGGGTGTGGCTGAAATAGATGTTGGGCACCTCCAGCTTCTCCTGCCGGATGTATTCCCAGACGTCCATCTCGGTCCAATTGGAGAGCGGGAAGACGCGCATGTTTTCGCCCTGGTTCAGGCGCGCGTTGTAGAGGTTCCAGATCTCGGGACGCTGGTTCTTCGGGTCCCATTGGCCGAAGGCGTCGCGGAAGCTGAAGAAGCGTTCCTTGGCGCGGGCTTTCTCCTCGTCGCGCCGGGCGCCGCCGATGGCGCAGTCGAAGCGGAACTCCTCGATGGCGTTCAGCAGGACGGGGATCTGGAGCTGGTTGCGGCTGATCTGGCCGGGCGTGGGCGTGACGAAGCCCTTGGCGATGCCCTCGTCCACGGAGCGGACGATGAGCTTCGCACCGAGCTGCTTGGCGCGACGGTCGCGAAACTCGATCAGCTCGGGAAACTCGTGGCCGGTCTCGACGTTGAGGAACGGCATCGGAATGTCCGAAGGGCGGAAGGCTTTCTCGGCCAGACGGAGAAGGCAGATGGAATCCTTGCCGCCGGAGAACAATAGGGCGGGCCGCTCAAATTCCGCCGCAACTTCACGCATGATGTGAATCGCTTCGGTCTCCAGATACTGGAGGTGATCGAGATGATAGCTGCTCATGGGGGGGACTCTTGACCGGAGAAAGAAACTTCAGGCTTGGGCCACGGCTTTGCCGCCCCAGGCGGCGTGCAGGCCGCACTCGCGCTTCTCGTCGGCCTTGGCGGGGTCGAAGTAGTCCCACTCGTTGGGCAGGTTGTGCTGCTTGAGGTAGGCTTCCATCTCGGCGTCGCTCCAGTGGAAGACGGGGCTGAGCTTGAGGGAATTGAAATTCCCGTCGGGCGAAACGATGTCGAGGCCGGCACGGTTCGGGTTCTGCACCTTGCGCAGGGCGGTGATCCAGACGGTCGGCGCCAGTTCCTTCATGCCACGCTGGAAGGGTTCCAGCTTCATCGCGGTGCTGAAGGCTTTGATGCGCTCTTCATTCTCCGGCGTTGGCTCCGGCATGCCGCCGAAGACGGCGTCGTAGTGGGCGGCGGTGAGCTTCGGGAGGTAGGGCTTGATGTTCAGCTTCAAGCGGGCCTTGAGATCCTCGGCGTGTTTGTAGGTGGCAGGCCGGTTGTAGCCGTGGTCCACCCACAGCACCGGGATGTCGGGCTGCACCTGCGTGACCAGATGCAAGATGACGGCCTCGTAGGGTCGGAAGTTGGTCGAGACGATGGCGCGACCACCGGCTTGGGCGAAGCCCCACTTCACGATGTCGAGGGCGGACTTGTTCCGGAGATCGGCGTTGGCCAGGGCGATTTTTTCGGGAGTCATGAAGAAGCGGTTCAGTTTCAGATGTTGAAGTCGTCCTTGCCCTTGATCCGGCCGAACGAGAGACGGTTCCAGATCCGTTCGTGGGCGTAATACAGGGCGATTTTGGTGAACAGTTCCACAAAGCCGATGCTGAACGCATGGCTCACCTTCCCGGTGATCAGGAAGGAGATGAGGATGGTGTCACACGTGCCGGTCACGCGCCAGGAGATGGCCTTGACGAGGCTGCGGTAGGGTTTCTCGTTCATGATGGGCAGTGGCGGACGGTGTTGGCAGACGACGACCGGACTGTGGCAACGCCCGGCTTGCGCCGCCGCATTCCGGCAGTTACTTCCCGGCTGACTCTATGAGCGATACCTGTGCAATTCGCGTGGGACAGTCTGTCCCCGATTTTGAGATGGAAACCTACGACCCGGCGTCCGGGCAGTTCGGCAAGCTCTCGCTGGCCGCGCAAAAGGCCGCGGGAAAATGGACGATCCTGGTGTTCTACCCGGCCGACTTCACCTTCGTCTGCCCGACGGAACTTGCCGACCTGGCCGACAAACATGCGGCCTTGGTCAATCTGGGGGCGACGGTCGCGGGCGTCTCCACGGACACCAAGTTCTCCCACCTTGCCTGGCGCAGTTCCGAGAGACTGCTGGCCAATGTCCAATATCCCCTCGCGGCCGACCCCACGGGAGCAGTCAGCCGACTGTTCGGGGTGTATGATCCGGGCTCCGGGCTGGCGTTGCGCGGCACCTTCATCATCAACCCGAGCGGCGTGCTGGTGGGCTCCGAGATCAACTTCTACAACGTCGGCCGCGATGCCGGCGAACTGCTTCGGAAGATGGAAGCCAACGCCTACCTGATCAACCACCCGGCGGAAGCCTGTCCGGCCAAGTGGAAGCCCGGCGCCAAGACCCTTGCTCCCAACGAAAAGATGGTGGGCAAGGTCTACGAGGCGTTGAACGGCTGAGGTCACTTTCAGATGTTCGAAAGCCAGCCCGGTCCGGGGCTGGCTTTTTTCTTCGTCAATTCGCGGAAATCAATTGGCGGACGGCACCTGTTCAGTCCAAACCGACCGGGCCGCCCAGTCGCCGAAGCGCTCGCCAACCGTGCGTTCATTTTTGAACCGGGTCAGCAGCGGCCGGAGTTCGTTCAGGATGTCGGCATCCTTCACCATTTCCTTCCAGACACGGTTCAGCCGGGTGCCGTTGGCGTTGCCACCGAGCCAGACCTGGTAACGACCGGGCGCCTTGCCGACAAAGCCGATCTCGGCCATGTAGGGGCGGGCGCATCCGTTCGGACAGCCGGTCATGCGGATGACGATCTCCTCACCGCCCAGCCCCACTTCCCCGCAGAGTCCCTCGATCTGGGTCAGCAGGCTCGGCAGATAACGCTCCGACTCCGCCAGTGATAGACCACACGTCGGCAAGGCCGGACAGGCGATCGCCGCCGCGTGCAGCACCGACGCCTGTTTTTCGGTCTTCACGCCGTGTTCCGACAGCAGCGCGGTCACCGCCGCACGGTCCGTGTCCGCGACATTGGCGAGCATGACGTTCTGGTTGCCGGTCAGGCGGAATTCGACCCCCGGGAACCGTTCCGCGACCCGCCGCAGCGCCGTCTTCATCTGCCATCCGTCGGCGTCCTTCACGCGGCCCATCGAGACGAACAGCGTGCAATACCACGATCCGTCGAGCGCCCGCTGCCAGTCGTAGCGGTCACCCGTGGTGCTGAATCCGTAGGGACGCGCCGGTCCGAACTTGATGCCGGCGCGCGCCTCGACTTCGGCCCGGACAAACTCCACGCCCCGCTCCTGGAGAACGTATTTCAGCCGGGCATGTTTCCGATCGGTGCGGTCGCCGAAATCGCGGTGGACCGTCAGGACCGCCTTGGAGACGGGAACCAGTTGGTCCGGCGTGATGAAGCCAAGGACATCTGCCAACCGCGCATAGGTGGCGGCGTTGCCATGACTCCGGCCCATGCCGCCACCAACCGTCAGGTTGTAGCCGATCACCTGGTCGTTTTCGACGATGGCGATGAAACCCAGGCAGTTGGTGAAGATGTCCATGTCATTCACCGGCGGAATGACGAAGGCCGCCTTGAACTTGCGCGGCAGGTATTGCCGGCCGTAGAGCGGATCCACGAAATCCTTGTTCTCGGGCGCTTCAAGGTTCAGCTGCACGCCGTCGAGCCAGATGGAATGGTAGGCCTTGGTCTTGGGCAGCAACGCCTCGGAAACCAGTTTGGAGTGTTCGTAAACCTGCTGGCGTGCCCGGGTGCTGGCCGGCGTCGGCGCCGCCATCACGTTGCGGTTCACGTCGCCACAGGCCGCAAGCGTGTCCACCATCGCCTGGTTGAGACCCTTCATCAGCGCGCCCAGACCAGACTTGGCGACGCCGTGGAATTGCACGCTCTGGCGCGTCGTGATGCGCAGCGTGTTGTTGGCGTATTGGGTCGCGAGGTTGTCGAAGGTGATCCACTGCTTCGCGGACAGCACGCCGCCGGGAATGCGCCCGCGGATCATCATGATATGCGTCTTGCCCTGCTTGCGGCGGTCGCGGTCATCCTGCTGGTAGATGCCATGGAACTTCAGGAACTGCTCATCGTCCGGCGAAAAGCAGTCCGCATTCGGGTCCGCCAGCGTGGCCGCGATGTTTCCGGCCAGCGTGGGCACGGCAATCTTCAGGTTCTCGTTGCGAGTAAGCGCCTTTTCGGCGGGGGCAGCACTGCCAGCGGCTTCGGACATAATCCTAAGTTAGTTGCTAAACTTGTTAAACAAAGCATGACGCACCCAGCGTCGAGGGGCAAGCTTCATGTTGGCAACCGCCCCCACGCAATGGGATTTCCGCCCCTCCCTGCGCCCAACCGGCCGCTCGCCGCGCCGCAAAGTTTCCCCTTCCCCGGCCCGATTGGCTGCCGTTCACTCGCGCCCGCTTTTGCGAACATGAAAATCGTCCTCGCTTACTCCGGCGGCCTCGACACCTCGGTGCTGCTCTCCTGGATCAAAGATACCTACGGCAACGCCGAGATGATCGCCTTCTGCGCCAACATCGGCCAGGAAGACGAACTCACCGGCCTCGAAAAGAAGGCCAAGAAGACCGGCGCCTCCAAGATCTACATCGACGACCTGCAGGACGAGTTCGCGAAGGACTTCATCTATCCGATGATGCGCGCCGGCGCGATTTACGAGGGCCAATACTTCCTCGGCACCAGCATCGCGCGCCCGCTTATCGCCAAGCGCATGGTCGAGATCGCCAAGGCCGAGAAGGCTGACGCTATCGCCCACGGCGCCACCGGCAAGGGCAACGACCAGGTGCGCTTCGAACTGACCGCTGCTGCGCTCGCGCCGGAATTGCAGATCATCGCCCCGTGGCGTGACGAGCGTTACCGGAAGGATTTCCCCGGTCGCCAGGAGATGATCGATTACTGCGCCGCGAAGGGCATCCCGGTTCAAGCTTCGGCCAAGAAGCCCTACTCGATGGACCGCAATCTCCTGCACATTTCCTACGAGGCCGGCATTCTCGAAGACCCGTGGTATGACAGCTTCGATCCGAAGAAGAACCGCGATTATTTCACCACGCTCTCCGTGCTGCCCGAGGACGCGCCGGACAAGCCCGAGTATGTCGAACTCGACTTCGTGAAGGGCGACTGCGTCGCGGTGAACGGCAAGAAGCTGACGCCGCTCCAGGTCATGAAGACGCTCAACAAGCTCGGCGGCAAACACGGCGTCGGCCGCGTGGACATGGTCGAGAATCGCTTCGTCGGCATGAAGAGCCGCGGCGTCTATGAGACTCCGGGCGGCAGCATCCTGCACTACGCGCATCGCCAGATGGAAAGCCTCACGATGGACCGCGAAGTCATGCACCAGCGCGACGCGTTGATCCCGAAGTATGCCGAGCTGGTTTACAACGGCTTCTGGTATGCGCCGGAACGCCTCGCCCTCCAGGCCTACGTCGAGGAATCGCAAAAGAACGTCACCGGCACCGTGCGCGTGAAGCTCTACAAGGGCGGCCTTTACGTCGCCGGCCGCAAGTCGAAGTTCAGCATGTATAACCCGCACATCGCCACGATGGAGGCCGACCCGACCAAGGCCTACAATCAGGACGACGCGACGGGCTTCATCCGCCTGAACGGCCTGCGCCTGCGCGTCAACTCGACCGTGAACGGGGCGAAGAATCTGAAGGGCTGAGGCCCCATTCCCGTTTCCGACGGCCGCCGCGAAGTTGCACTTCCCGGCGGCCGTTTCCATTTGGAATCGGGCTTCGAAGCTGTCTTCGGGCGGATTCGGCGTTGAACCGGCCCGGCGAGCCTCTACCTTTCCCGCAATTCCGCAGGCGCAGGCCCTGCAACCATTCTCGGTTGCCGGTGTTTCCCGTGACGTCCGCGCAAACACAACGCTTTCGACCATGCACGTCCGCCACAACTCCTCACGCGCCGCCCGCCGGGCCGGTTTCACGCTTATCGAAATCATGATCGTGGTCATGATCATCGGCCTGCTGGCGATGATCGCGATCCCCGCGGTGGGCAACTCGATGGCCACCGCCCGCTACAACTCGATCATCAACAACCTGCGGGTGATCCAAAACCAGAAGCAGCTCTGGATGGCGGAGAACAAGAAGGGTGACAGCGACACGCCGACCGAATCGGACCTCGCGCCTTACTTCAACAGCGGCAAATTCCCCACCTCCGTGATGGGCGAGACCTACAACATCAATCCCTGCGGCCAGAATCCTACCGCCACGCTGCCGTCGCGCCTGAAGATGGCCAAGAAAGCCATCGAAGCCGGCGGCCAAGTGACCTTGGACGAAAACTGAGACGTATTCCTTTCGCGTTCGCCAACCGCCCGGCCCACCCGCCGGGCGGTTTCTTTTCCCCACAGATTGGCTCGAAAGTCACGATTCCACGACCGGCATTCTCCACCCCAGTGGGACAGCCGCCTCGGCTGTCACGAGTGCGGCAGGCGCCCTCGCCTGCTGTTCACCGGGCGAGGGCGCCCGGTGGACTTGCCACCGGCGAGGCGCCGATGCCACTAAACTGGCAATCAGCGAACGCGCCCGCCGCTTGCCTGCCCTGTTTCTGCGGATTGCCAAGGCGCCGGTCGTCGTGGCCAGAATCTCCCATGACCATCCGCTCGTTGCTGCCCCTGCTGGCTTCCTGCCTCGTGTCGTCCCTCGCCGCCGCCGAGTTCAAGGTCGGCCTGATCGGCCTCGACACGTCGCACGTCACCGCCTTCACCGGCATTCTGAACGATCCCAAGGCCAAGGACTTCGTCCCCGGCGCCAAGGTCGTGGCCGGCTTCAAGGGCGGCAGCCCGGACATCGAGTCCAGTTGGTCGCGGGTCGAGGAATACACCAAAACGCTCCGCGAGAAGTTCGGCGTGACGATCTACGACACCATCCCGGAACTCAGCCGCCAGGTGGATGTGGTCATGATCGAAAGCGTGGACGGACGGCCGCATCTCGAACAGCTCCGGCCGGTCCTGGCCGCGCGAAAGCCCGTTTACATCGACAAACCGGTCGCGGGCACGCTGCGGGACGCACTGGAAGTCTTCCGGCTTGCGAACGAGGCGCGGGTGCCCGTGTTCAGCGCGTCATCGCTGCGGTTCGCCAAGAACACCCTCGCCGTCCGCGGTGGCGCCATCGGCACCGTGACCAATGCCTGGTGCGGTAGCCCGGCTCACCTCGAGAAGACGCACCCGGACCTGTTCTGGTATGGCGTCCACGGCTGCGAATCGCTCTTCACCATCATGGGCACCGGCTGTCTCTCGGTCAAACGCGGCACGACCGCCGATGGCAAGATCGAGGTCGTCGGCAAATGGACTGGCGGCCGGACCGGCACCTTCCGTGAAGTCGAGGGTTACAAAGGTCGTGCGGAAGGCACCAAGGGCGCGATGGATGTCGGCGCCTACGACGGCTACGCCCCGCTGGTCGCCGCCGTCGTGAAGTTCTACGAAACCGGCATCGCCCCGGTCTCGCCGCAGGAGACAATCGAGATCTTCGCCTTCATGGAAGCCGCCGACGAAAGCAAACGCCGCGGCGGCGCCGAGGTGACCTTGGCCGAGGTGATCGCCAAGGCGCGCCAGAAGTGAGGGAAGCCAGACGCCCGCTTACTTTGCGGCCGGACGATTTCCTTGGGCGTCCACCGTTTCCGGCCGCACGAACACATAGAGGCGGGTGCGGCGGGTCTGCTGGCTTTCGCTGCGAAAAAGCCGGCCAAGCAGGGGCACGTCGCCCAGCACCGGCACCTTGTCCTTGAAGCGGACCACGTTCTCCGCCAGCGGCCCGCGCAGCGCGATGACTTCGCCCGCCTTCGCCGAGGCCGTGGACTGCGTTTCGCGGACCCGCAGCCGGGGCAGCGGCGGCGTGCCCTTCAGCGGTTTGCCTTCCGCCGTCGCGGCCTGCACGCGGTTGGTTTTGCCAGGGTCGTCATAGCCGAGGAACTCGGTGACGGATGCCACCACCTTCACCTGCCAGGCGCCTTCGCTGGCTGTCGGAAACAGGTCCACCACGGGACCGACGGGCACCTGGTCGGTGAGATACTGGATGCCCGCCTCGTTGGTCTTCGAACCGTCGGTCGCCACCGCGCCGGTCACGAGCGTGCGGATTTCGCCGACCGACACCTGTGCCTGCCGGCCGGACAGCGTGATGACCTTGGGCGCCGACAGGAAATCCACGCTGTGGCGCTCCTTGAGGCGGCCTTCCAAGGCTGCGAACTGCTCCGCGCTGAGCACCGCTGACTGGCCAGCCACGGCCAGCCGGTCCACCCGTAGCCGGTCGCCCTGCAAGGCGCCGGCCACGCCCGGCAGGTTCGTGGCGAGCGCGGACACCACGGGCGGATTGTTCGTCGCCGCCTGGCCAAACAGCCAGTCGAGCCCCACGTCGTCGGGCCCGCCATCGGCGATCTCGACAAGGGTGACGGCGAGTTCCACCTGCGGCATCTGATCCGTCGGTTCAAGCCCCTCCAAGGCCCGCTCCACCGTCGCCATGTCTTCCAGCGAGGCGCGGACAAAGAGGATTCCCGAATCGGGTTTGAAAAAGAGCGCAGGACGTTCCTGCGCCTCGGAACCTGAGGTGACCTGCGATGTTGGCGTTGGGAACTCCACACCGTGCTTCCGAAAATACGCATGAATCGCACCTCCGAGCTGCTGATCTTTGGTATCGCCCTTCCCAGAAACGCCGGGCAACGGCGTCGATGGAACCGACGCGGGCAGCGCGGTGCGCGACACCGAGGCGCCCACATCGGAGGCAATCAGTTCGCGATTGGGCAATGCATCCAACTTGCGGGCGACCTCCGCCACGGGATCGAAAGCTGCCAGCACTCGGGCGGAAAAATTGCCGGAATCCACCCGGAACTGCCGAGTGAGGAGCGGCGGCGTGGGCGCTGGTGATGAGATGACCACCGCTGCGTTAGTCAAAGCCTTGGTCTGGGACAGCACCCGGAGCCGGGCCAGCAAGTCGTCGTGCTGCGTCTGCGCTTCGACCACGCGAGGGTGTCGCTCACGGTAGCGGGAGCGCAGTTCCGCGAGGGTATTCCCCGAGGCGCGCAGTTGGGCTTCCAGTTCGGCCCGTGGCTTCGCTTCCTGGGCGGGTGGGAGGTCCAGTTTTTGGAGCGCCTGCTCGATTCGCTCCAAATTCTCCAGCGTCGCCCGGACGAAGAGCTGTCCCGTGCGGTCGTTGTAGAAGATCGCGGACTGGTCCGGCGGCGGCGTGCTGCCCTGGGCAATGGTGATTGCGCTTGGGAACTCGATGCCGTTGGCCGCACAGAAGGCGCGGACGGCGAGCTGGAACGCTTTTGCCGAGTTGGTTTCGCCCACCGGCAAGAACGGTTGGAGGTGACGGGCGAAGTCCGGCGCCGACAGCCGGAACTGGCGGGTATGCAGTTGCACGGTCACCGGCGGGCGCACGGAAAAGACCACGGCGTAGCTCTCCACGGCGGCCGCAATCGGCGGCTCCGCCCCGGTGACCACATTAAAAACCACATCCATGAGCCTGGCCCCACGCAGTGTCGGCACGTTGATGACAGTCGCGGACAAGGCCCCGGCGTCGTCAGGTTCATTGATGATGAAGTTCAAACCCTTCCCCTCTGGATCTGCCGACTTGGCTGCGGATTCCAGGCGCCGCACCACGGCATCTAGCCGTTCGCGGTTCGCCTCAAAGCCGGGGACCACCAGCGTCTCCAAGGCGGCCAGCAGGCGGCTGCGGTTGGGGTCGTCGGCCAAGTTTCCCGGATTAGCCTGCATCAGTCCGGCCAAGGTGCGATCGGCAGCGAGCAGACGGTTGAAGGCATTGGTCCATTCCAGCGAAGTCCGGCCGTGAAGTGCCGCAGCTTCATCCAGCGCCTGTTTGGCGGCCTTCAACGATTCCACGGCCGAGGCACGCTTCCGCGAGTCCCGCGGGTTCGTGAAGGTCTCTGGTGGGAGCGGGTGGAGCGCATTTGTCTCCCCGAGCATCGGTCTTTTGTCGTAGCCGATTCCTGCCACCGGGATGCCCTCGTGCACCACCGATTCCAACGAAGGCCGCTTATCCGCCGCAAAAAGGTCAGCCGGCGATTGCGCTCTGGGAGGCGAATCCCCCGCGGCGGCTTCCAGCGCCTTCACCACTTCACGGAATTGCGGGTCGGCCAGCACGTCGGAGATTGTCTGGAGCCGCTTGCCGGCTTGGGAGGCGGATTGAGCCGTCTCCGCCTGCACCGCAGCCAACACTGTTCCCAAGCCGTTGCGATCACCGGGCCACGGCGCGAACAGCAACGCGACCAGCACTGCGGCGATACCCGTCCGCAACAACCAACGACCGGCTCCCCGCACCGCGCCCCCGTCGCCAGGATGTTCCACCAGTGCCTGCACGCGGCGGGCGAGTTCCGACTTCAACCCGCTGCCGCCGACGCCGACACCGCCGGGCGCGGTGAGTTCACGGCCGACGCTCACCAGCGCCTCCGCGAGCGCCACCCGACCGCCGGGCACGAGCGCCGTTGCCTCGTCCGCCGCCGCCTCGCAGGCCGCCCGGAACTGCCGCCGCGCCCACCACACGGCCGGATGCCACCATGCGAACGCACATACGAGTTCGGCCACAAGCAGCCACAGGGGATCACGCTGCGCGAGGTGGCCCAACTCGTGCGCCAGCATCGCCTCGCGTTGCGCCGGCGGGAACCGCTCCGCGAAGTCCGCCGGCACCGCCACCGTTGGTCGGAAAATGCCGAAGGCCACTGGCCCGCACAGCCGCGGCCACACGACGACGCGCACTGCGCCCAGGCCCAACCGGGCGCGGAGCCGCCCAACCACCTCCTGCGTAGGAGCCGAAGTGACGCCCCCTTGTGGGCTCCCGACTTCCGACCGGCGCTGGCCAACTTCAGCTAGGGCCTCCTGACGGCGGCTGCGACGGAACCGCCAAGCCACCCACGCTCGGCTTCCGATTGTCCTCAAGAGCATCACCACGAGACCGGTGAGCCAGAACGCACCCGGCCACCACCGGGCTTGCGGCAATTCTGGCGGCAAGGTTGCCGGGGCGCTCGGGACGTCCCCCGGGAACTCGAAGGCCACTTCTTCTCCGCGCACCGGAATTTCCCCAATCACCCGCGCCGTGACCCTTCGGGACAGTTCCAGTTCCGGACGAAAACGGGCGATCCAAGCGCGCCCCCCGGCGAGCTCGGCGCTCCAGACCAGCAGCACGGCCAGAAACGCCGACTGCCAGACCAGCCGTTGCCACTGAGCCGAGCGCACCCGCCATGAGGCCGCGGTCGCCACGGCGACCAGCAGCGCCGCCTCAGCCGCGAGCAGTCCGATCAGCCGTCCCCACCACGCGAGATCGGGAATCATTTGGCCCTCCGTTTGGCTTCGCGGATGAGCTTTTCCAACTGCTCGAGCTCTCCCCGGCTGACCTCGCGGGTCGTGAGCAGATGGCTGACGGCGTCGGCCAGGCTGCCCTCGAACAGGCGTTCGACAAAGTGGTCACCGGCGCTGCGGTTCACGTCGTCGGCCGCCACCGCCGCACGGTAAAGGAAGCTGCGCCCTTCCTCCCGGTGCGTGACCAGTCCGCGCGCCTCCATCTTGCGCAGCATCGTGGCGACCGTGGTGTAGGCGAGGTCCCGTTCGGGCTTGAGCGCCTCGTGAACGGCACCCACGCCCGCATCGGGATGTTCCCAGAGAACCTCGAGAATGCGGAGCTGCAGGTCGCCAAGGCGGAGGGGAGGTGCGGGCATAGCGATTGACGACCACGGTAATACTACCGAGGTAGTTACACGTCAAGCGTCGTCGTGGCAACCGGCCCGCGCGGAAGCGCTTCGTGCTGTTTCCGCCGCCAGGCCGGGCCTACGCTTTCCGCATGCTTTCGCGGTCCAAGTCTGAAGCCCTGTTTGCCGCCGCCCTCGAACACACGCCCGGCGGGGTGAATTCGCCTGTGCGCGCCTTTCGCGCGGTGGGCGGCAATCCGTTCTTCGTCGAGTCCGCCGCCGGCGCGCGATTGCGGACCGTGGACGGGGACGAATTGCTCGATTACGTGGGCACCTGGGGTCCGGCAATTCTCGGTCACGCGCATCCGAAGAGCATCCAGGCGGTGAAGGACGCCGCGGACCGGGGCACCAGCTTTGGCGTGCCGAATCCGGCGGAAGTGGCGCTCGCGTTCCGCGTGAAGGAGTTCGTGCCAAGCGTGCAGAAGGTGCGTTTTTGCAACTCCGGCACCGAGGCCTGCATGTCGGCGATCCGGCTCGCCCGCGGTTTCACCCGGCGCGACAAGCTCGTGAAGTTCGACGGCTGCTACCACGGCCACGCGGATTCGCTGCTGGTAAAGGCCGGCTCCGGAGCGCTGACCCTCGGCAATCCGGACAGCGCCGGGGTGCCGGCCGACTTCGCCAAGCACACGCTCGTGCTGCCTTTCAATGATCCCGAGGCGCTGAAGGCCATCTTCGCCAGTCACGGCCAAGAGCTCGCCGCCGTCATCGTCGAGGGCGTGCCCGCCAACGCCGGACTCTACCTGCCGCGACCGGGCTTCTACGAACTCATCGCCCGGCTCTGCCGCGAGCACGGAGCGCTGTTCATCCTCGACGAGGTGATGACCGGTTTCCGGCTGGCGAAGGGCGGCGCCCAGGAACGCTTCGGACTGACGCCGGACCTGAGCACGTTCGGCAAGATCATCGGCGGCGGGCTGCCTGTCGGCGCCTTCGGTGGCCGGGCGGACGTGATGGACTATCTGGCGCCGCTCGGACCGGTCTATCAGGCCGGAACCCTGAGCGGAAATCCGCTGGCTATGGCGGCGGGCCTGGCAGCGCTGGACGAACTGGCCGGCTCGAACGGCTATGCGCGGCTCGAAACGCTCGGCGAGCAACTCGAGGCGGGCATGGTCGCCGCGGCGAAATCCGTCGGCGTGGCCGTGCAGTGGAAACGGATCGGTTCCATGTTCTGCGGTTACTTCACCGATCGGCCGGTGTGGAATCTGGCCGATGCGCTGCACAGCGACCGCGGCCGCTTCGCGAAGTTTTTCCACGGCATGCTGGCGGCCGGAATCTACCTGGCGCCGTCGCAATTCGAGGCCGGCTTCATCTCCACCGCCCACACCCCGGCGGACATTGAAACCACGGTCGCCACGGCCGCGAAGGTGTTGCGCGGGCTGTAACTCGCGGTGTCCGGAGCGTTCGGGGCAGTTCAGATTTCTTTTCCTTTCCCGAGCGAATCTTCCATCGCGATGAGATTGGCAGCCGGCCTGCTTAAAGGTTTCGCAATGGAGACAATCAACTTCCCGGAGGCGCAGGCTGCGGCGGTGGATTGTCCGACCGAATCCGCTTGGATTCGGGAAAACGGCCGGCATCCGTCGCGCAGGATCCCGGCACTGCCCTGCCCTCCCCATGCAAGCCTGCCCCCAAAAAACGCTCCGCAGCATCCTCTGGCTCAATTCCACCCACGGCCGTCGCAAGGCTGAAGCGGTCATGCTCGGCGCCGAACGGGTGGTGGCGAGCCTCAAGGAGCTGGAGCCCGACATCCAGCGGCTCGCCTTGGAGTTCGTTTTTGACGCCTTTGAAGATGCCCTGTTGCGCCGTCCTCCACCACGGGTGCCGCCGGGCTGCGCCTGAGCCACGCACACGCTGCGCTCCGGGTCCGCCGGACTCCCCCCTTCCGGCGGACCCGCTATTGCCGCCCGGTGCGCGCCGCGGAATGCTCCGCGCATGTTCCGGTTCCGCCCGTTATCCTGGGTCTTTGTCGTTGCCGCCCTGACTCGTCTGCTGGCGGCACCGAACCCGGAACCCTTCCCCACTCCGACCTCCAAGAAGGGATTGCAGGTCCAGATGGTGGACGACGCGCTGGCCCTCGGCGTGAAGCACGCCGCCCTGAACTTCAATCTCGCCCAACTTGTGGATCCCCGGGGCGACACGAACAATCCGGCGTGGGCCTTCGAAGGCCGGACCTACCGCTTTCAGCGCGGCTATCTGGAGGCACTGGACCGCCAGATCCGGCCGCTCTCGCAACACGGCGTCGTCGTCTCGCTCATTCTCCTCAATTACGAGAGCGGCGATCCTGAGATTCGCCGCCTGCTGCTGCATCCCCGCTACGATGCCCGCTGCCCGAATCACCTGAGCGCCTTCAACACGGTGACGGCCGAGGGACGGGCTTGGTATGCCGCCAGCATGGAATTCCTCGCGGACCGTTGGTCCCGCCCGGACCAGAAATTCGGCCGGGTTTGGAACTGGATCGTGGGCAATGAGGTCAACTCGCACTGGTTCTGGGCGAACGTCGGGCCGGTGACGATGGAGGATTTCGCCGAAGATTACCTGCGAACCGTTCGGCTAACGCACACGGCGGTGCGCAAGGCCTCAGAGCACGCCCGGGTTTACGTGTCGCTGGAACACCACTGGAACCTCCGTTATCCCGGCGGCGACGCCACGCAGGCATTTCCAGCCCGGCCGTTTCTCGACTGGTTCAACCTGCGCGCCAAGGCCGCCGGCGACTTTGACTGGCACGTCGCCTTTCATCCGTATCCGGAAAACCTCTTTGAACCGCGCAGTTGGAACGACCAATCGGCTCAACCCGACTGGCGCACCACCCCGCGGATCACGTTTCGCAATCTGGAGCAGCTCGGCGCCTACCTCGCACTGCCGGAACTCCTCTGCGATTACCGTCCGCGCCACGTCATTCTCAGCGAGCAGGGCTTTCACACGCCGAAGGGCGCGGACGGCGAACAGGTTCAGGCTGCGGCCTATTGCTATGCGTGGAAACAGGTCGAGCGGCAACCGGGCATCGATTCGTTCATCCTGCACCGGCATGTGGACCACGCCCAAGAGGGCGGCCTGATGCTGGGCCTGTGGACGCATCGCCCGGGAACCGTGTCGGAACCCGACCGCCGCAAGGCGAGCTACGAAGCGTTCCGTTTGGCGGACACGCCAGAGTGGGAACCGGCCTTTCGCTTCGCACTGCCGATCATCGGCATTGGCCGTTGGGAGGATCTGGGAAAAGCCCGTTGATGCGGCCAGCCCGGGAACCCGGGCCGTTCAGCCGATCGAGACGACAATCTTGCCGAACTGCCCGCCGCGTTCCATGAGATTGAAAGCGTCGGCCACACGGTCGAACGGGAAGACCTCGCTCACGACCGGATGGATCGCTTTGGAGGCCACCAGTTCAGTCATCGCCTTGAAATCAGCCGGGCTGCCCATGGTGGTCCCGAGCAGGCTGATCTGCTTCCAGAAAATCTTCCGCATCGGCAGCTCATGGGGGTTTCCGCGGGTCGCACCGAAGGAAACGATCCGGCCGCCGGGAGCAGCCAAGTCCACAAGATCACCGAAGCCGGGGCCGCCCGCACTGTCCACGATCACGTCGAAATTGCCGTATTGGTCGCCAAACTCCTTTGCCCAGCCGTGGGTCGTATAAAGCGTGCCGTGCCGGGCGCCGAGCTGATGCGCCCGCTCCAGCTTCTCCGGGGAACTGGAAGTCACAAACGGAACAGCACCGGCCGCGACCGCGAACTGCAGGGCAAACAGGGCCGTGCCCGCACCGATGCCGGTGATCAGCACCTTTTCATGGGCCTGCAATTGGGCCCTGCTGAACAGCGCCCGGTAGGCGGTCAGGCCGGCGAGGGGCAATGCCGCCGCCTCTTCCCAGCTGAGGTGCGCCGGCTTCGGCGCGAGCTGGCTCGCCGGCACGCTGATGTATTCGGCAAGCGTGCCGTTCCGCGGCAGGCCCAAAATGCTGAACTTGGGTTCCTGCGCCTTCTCGTGGTGGCCCCAGTCGAAGGACGGGTTGATGACCACTTTTTGGTCGCGCCATTCCGGGTCCACCCCGGGGCCGACCTCATGAACAACCCCGGCCGCGTCGGAACCCGGCGTCAGCGGAAACTTCAGGCCCGCATATTGGCCGGTCTTGATCCACACGTCGCGGTGGTTCAGCGCCGCCGCCTTGATCCGCACGACCACTTCGCCGACGCCCGGAGTGGGCTTGGCGACGTGGTCGAGTCCGAGGGCATTGATCCCGGTGAGAACGGCAGCTTTCATGGTGGCCCGGGGATAAGACGGGACACCGGGGCGCCAATTCAAGCACCGGCTTACCGGGAATTGGGCGAAACCGCACCGGCATTGTCCCCGCGCAACTGGGGATGCCGCAACTGGCCACCGAGGTTCGCCGTGCGCGCCATCAGGAGGAACGTGACCAGCAGCAGGGCCAACACGATTCCCACGGCCGCCACGGAAACCGCCGGACGGCGGCGGGCGAGAAACAACCCCACCGCCGCTGCGGCGCCAGCCGCAAAGATTGCAGTCGTAGCCTGATCAGCCGCCGACTCGTGGCGTTCCACCCGGCTTCCCTCGTAGGGCTGCGGCCACGGACGCAGATCTTCCCACGCCGCGTCGCCGGTGAACTTGATCGCAATGGAAACACCCGCGAGCAGTGCGGCTGCCCAGAGGCTGAGCCGGTCAAACTCGGCGCTCTTCCGCCTCCAGGCCACTGCCAGCGCAATGGCAACGAAGACTGAGCCCAGCACCGGGACGTGGTTCAGCGCCAGATGGAGATGGACGGCATCCACGGCTTCAGATGTGCCGGATCACTTCCGCAGCCGGGAAGCGGACTTTGGGCAGGGTCGCATACTTGTCGTCGCCCGCCCGATAACCCGCTGCACAGGCGACCACCGTCGCGTAACCGGTGCCGGCCAGGCCGAGAATTTCGTCATACTTGGCTGGCTCCAGCCCTTCCATCGGGCAGGTGTCCACGCCGAGCACCGCTGCGCTGGCCATGAACTGCCCCAGCGCGATGTAAACCTGATGGGTCTGCCACGTGTCGAGGAACCCCTTCGCCCGGGCGCCTTCGAGGCTGCCCATCATCATCTTCTTGAACGGCGCCAAAGCCTCGGGTGTGGAACCGCGGAGTTCGGCCGTGCGGGCCACGTAACGGTCGATGTGGGCTTCGGGCAGATCCTTCCGCACGGCGAATACCACGAAGTGCGACGCGTCCTTCGGCTGGGTCTGGCCCCACGATACGGGCACCAGCTTCTCCCGCACCGCCGGGTCGTTCACCACGAGGAACTGCCACGGCTGGATGCCAAAAGAACTCGGGCTCAGCACCAGGGCCTGCTCCAGCGCGGCCCAGGTTTCTGCGGGGATCTTCTTCGAAACATCGAATTTCTTGGTGGCATAGCGCCAGTTGAGCGCGTCGATCAGTTCGTTGGAGGCGAGCGTCTTCATGGATTTCAAACGGGCCCGGGAGGCTAATCGCGGAACCCGACTGCGCAAATCGGCGGCCCTACCGGACCGCTTCCAGCGGGTGAATCGCCACATCCACACCCGCTACCGCATGCCGCAGCGGCGCCGGACCCGTCATCTGAAACCCCGCTGCCCGCCCAACGGCCGGTGCCTCGGCAGTTACCTCCGGAGCACAGACCGGGTAAGGGACATGATGAACCCGCCCGGTGAACAGTTCTCCGCGCCGATTCGCCGCGAACAGCCGATACCGTTCGACGAGGAAGAACTCCAGGCTGCCCGGTTCCGCCAGACGGACGTCCCCGCAGCGCTTCCATCGGAACCGGTCCGCCATCCCAAGAGTCGGTCGCCGCGCCTCGCAGGTCACCTCACCGCCCACGCGGGATGACCTGAACCGCGCGTGCTGATAGGGCAGATGGAACAACCGCCGGGCGAGCCAAACCGCGATCGGCTGGTCGCAGTCCAGCGAGTAGAACCAGACCCCGGGGCGCCCGTGCGCATCCACGACGTAGGTCCGCACATTGAGTTCGTGGAACCAGGACAGCCAGGGCAAGGACGGCAGGCCGGCCGGTCGCACTCGTTCCATGAAAAACGGCACGACACCCACAAATGCGCGACCTTCCCACGTGTCCACGAAAAGCCCGGCCGGCAAGGTCGCCTGCACCTGCTGGCGGGGAACCTCCCAGTGCAGGAACAGAAGCTCGCTCCAGCGCTGGAATCCCACCGGACGCGTCGATGGCCGATCCCTTTCGGCCAAACGCCGGGACAACGCCACGGATGCCGGCGCGGCATTCACGATCCGGTCGGGACTGGAAACAGGCGGCTCACCGCCTCGGTCCGGAATTCAAAGATCTTGGCCAACTGCGACCGGACGACCAGGGCATGCACCGGCTCACTCAGCCAACCGCCCGCAAGCTGATAGGTCACGCGGTCCAGCATCTCGATCCGTCCGCCGTCGAGCTCGCGGAAATGGTGCTCGTGATGCCACATGCGGTAAGGACCCACCCGCTGTTCATCCACGAACCGGACCCCTTCCTCGATGTGCGTGATCTCCGTTACCCACGTCAGCGGGATGCCCAGCAAAGGCCGCACCCGGTAGCGGATCATCATGCCTGCATACATGCGCGGCGGCAGGTTGCTCAGGATCTGGAAATCGAGTGCCTTCGGGGTGATGCGTTCGAGGTTTCGCGGACTGGAGAAAAACTCCCAGGCTTGCGCCAAGGTGGCGGGAAACACCTGGATTCGTTCGAGCGTGTGGACAGGCATGGCGGACGGCGACATTTTCAAAACGCCGCGCCCCCGACGCTACTGTCCTTCCCGGGTTCGGCAACCAGTCCTCAAGGAATCAGTCAACGACGCCAGATGGGCCGGCAAACAGTGAAGGGCGATCGTAATCACGGCCTTGCCGGTTTTGCGACCTCGCAAACCAGCTGGCAGCCAATCCCCAGCTCGACATTTGGCTTTGCCAGCAACGGCTGTCCGGCACACTTCGCCCGCCCCATGATCAAGTTCCTCAAAGCTGCCACCACCATACTGGCGACCGCATTGATCTCCGGCAGCCTGGGCGCACAATCCCTCACGATCACCAGCTTTAACCTGACCGAATCAAACGTGTTTCTGGTCAGGTTCTCCGCGGAAACCAACGGGGCTTATTTTCGTCTGCTGTCTGCCCCTGCCCCGGACGGGAAGTTCACCCCGGAGGACGTTTGGGTTCCAAATGGCGGCACACCTGAACTGAAAGCCCAAGTGGCCGAAGCGGATGTGCGCTTCTATCGGGTCGAGACTCTCCCGCTGGATGCCACCACTGATTCGGACGGTGACGGCATGCCTGACTGGTATGAGCTGACGCATTTTCCACGGCTCGATCCCGCCAATCCGGCGGATGCATCACTCGATTTCGACGGGGATGGCCGGGTTAACTCGAGTGAATTTCTGGCGGATTCAGATCCGACGATCCCCGAACCGGACGAAGGCGTGACCATGCGCCCGCCACGCCTGGCCTGCGGAAACGGTTTTACGATCGCCATAAGAGAGGATGGAACGCTCTGGGCATGGGGAGACAACCGGGCTGGGCAGGCAGGTGACGACAGCAAAGGCTTCAAGGTGACCCCTCAGCAGATCAGTTCCGCAACAAATTGGGCCATGGTTGCCGCGGGCATCAGCCACGCCGCTGCCATCAATGCCGACGGCTTGATTTTTTGCTGGGGCAACAACCAATTCGGCGAACTGGGCGACGGGAGTTTTGACAACAAGTCCAACCCTCAACTGGTCCGAACCGGCAGATGGAAGTGGGTTACGGCAGGTGTCAACTACACCATGGCCATCCACGAGAACGGCACACTGTGGGGGTGGGGCGAAAACTTGGCTGGACGAATGGGCCGTCCGGATGTGCAAAGGACCGCCGAGCCCGTCCAAATCGGGACCGCTACCAACTGGTTCCGGATTTCAGCCGGAGCTTATCACACCCTGGCGCTCCAAACCGACGGAACCCTGTGGGCTTGGGGCTGGAATTGGGAGGGAGCGCTCGGGCTGATTCTCACAAACACATCGACCGTCGATGAGCCGACCCGTGTGGGGCATGACCGGGATTGGCGAGCCATATCCGCAGGAACAGGCACCTACAAGGGGGTGAACTACGAAAGAAGCTACAGCCTCGCGCTCAGACGCGACGGTTCGATCTGGGGGTGGGGGAAATACCCTCTGCTCGGCGGTGCATCGTCGCCCAATAGAATCGCTCCCGGAACCCACTGGCGTCAGGTCTTTGCCGGCAGCGCACATGCCATCGCCATCGACTCTGGAGGTTTCCTATGGGGCGTCGGAGACAACGCATCCGGTGCCACTGGCGCTGGCGTCCGCCCGGTCAATCCGGAGTTCACCCAAGTTGACAGCCGCAGTTGGAGTTCGGCCGCTGCGGGAACCAAGCATACAATGGCTCTCAATCGAAATGGCACGCTGTTGGGATGGGGTGCGAACTCGGCGGGTGAGCTGGGAACGGGGGAAGCCTTCAATCCGCTCGTGCCCCAACGGGTGGGCATGGACACCAATTGGAACTCGGTCGCCGCTGGCGAATATCACTCGGCTGCAATCCGCTCGGACGGAACGCTGTGGACTTGGGGTTCCGCCTCTTCAAACCAACTGGGAATCGTCCTGAGCAGCCGGTCTGACTTCGCGAGATTCTTCCCCACCCAAGTCGGAACAGCCTCCGACTGGAAGCAGGTGGCGGCGGGCGACTACCACACTGTCGGGCTGAAAACCGATGGATCGCTCTGGGCATGGGGTTCCAACGCGGGCGGACAGCTTGGACTCGGTTCATTTAAGGCCTCACCGACGCCCGTTCAAATCCAGCCGGGCTCCACTTGGGTTCAGGTGACCGCTGGCGGGTTTCGGACGATGGCCATTCGAGCTGACGGGTCCCTGTGGGCTTGGGGTAATGGCTCGTATGGGCTGGGCGACGGAACACAACTGACCCGGCCTTCGCCAATTCAGATCGGGACTAACATCCAATGGCGGGAGATTCACATCGGGGGTGTCCACTCCATGGGCATCCAACTCGACGGCAGCCTGTGGGGCTGGGGCCTGAGTCGAGCGACCGGAACCGATCGCGACCAAGGACGCCTGACACCGACACTGGTTGCCCCTGGGACAGTTTGGAAAACCGTGGCCCTCGACGGCGTCTTCACACTCGGAATCCAAGCAGACGGAACACTCTGGGGTTGGGGAGCCAATTCCGGCAGACAGCTTGGCCTGTCTGACACCCTGCTCTCGGGGCGGATTCCGTTGCTTGTCTCCGCAGATACGAACTGGACCTCCATCGCCGCCGGGGAAGCGCATGGACTTGGAGTTCGGACCGATGGAACGCTTTGGGCTTGGGGTTGGAATTCTGATGGCCAAGTCGGCTTGGGAAGCTCCGGCAACGCGGGCGTGGCCCCGCCTCGGCAGATCGGACTTGCCAATGACTGGAAAGCATCCGCAGGCGGAGAATACCATTCGATCGCCATCAGGGCGGACGGAACGCTTTGGTCATGGGGCAGCCATTCGCGGGGACAACTGGGAAACGCTGCGCCGCGAGAAGTTGTTGGTGGCTGGGTTTGGAACTCTCCCGAGTGACCGCCTGGACAACCAAACCGAGTTCTCTTGTCAGCCACTTTCCCCTTTGCGGCAACGCCCGCTTCCCCAAACTCCGCCCGTCACATGAGCAGCAAGAAATCCGCTTCCCGTTCCGCGAAACCGTCCGCCGCCGACACCCGCGCCTTTTCATCCATCGTCGTGGACGGCATCGAGCGCGCCCCCAGCCGCGGCATGCTCTATGCCACCGGTTTCAAGAAGGAGGACTTCGCCAAGCCGCAGATCGGCGTCGCCTCCACCTGGAGCATGGTCACCCCGTGCAACATGCACATCGACCAGCTCGCCGTGAGCGTCGCCCAGGGCATCAACGAAGCCGGCGGCAAGGCGGTCGTCTTCAACACCATCACCATTTCCGACGGCATCTCGATGGGCACGGAGGGCATGAAGTATTCCCTCGTCTCCCGCGAGGTGATCGCCGACTCGATCGAGACCGTCGTCGGCTGCCAGGGCTTCGACGGCTTCGTGGCCGTGGGCGGCTGCGACAAGAACATGCCCGGCTGCATCATGGCGATGGGCCGGCTGAACCGCCCCTCGATCTTCGTCTATGGCGGCACGATCCTGCCCGGCGAACTGGACGGCAAGGACGTGGACCTCGTGAACATCTTCGAGGCCGTGGGCAAGAACGCCGCCGGAACCTGCACCGCCGAGGATGTCGAACGCGTCGCCGAAGTCGCCATTCCCGGCGCCGGTTCCTGCGGCGGCATGTATACGGCCAACACCATGGCCAGCGCGATCGAGGCGCTCGGCATGAGCCTGCCGAACTCGTCCGCCCAGGCCGCCGTCTCCAAGGACAAGACGCTCGACTGCGAGACCGCGGGTTCCGCCGTGCTCAACCTGATCAAGCGCGGCATCAAACCCCGCGACATCATGACCAAGGAGGCGTTCGAGAATGCCATGACGCTCGTGATCGCGCTCGGCGGCTCGACCAATGCGGTCATGCACCTCATCGCGATGGCCCACTGCGCGGGCGTGAAGCTCACGATTGACGACTGGACCCGCGTGGGCAAACGCGTGCCGGTGCTCGCCGACCTCAAGCCGTCCGGCAAATACGTCATGGCCCGCCTCGTCGAGATCGGTGGCACCGTGCCGCTCATGAAGATGCTGCTCGACGAGGGCCTCATGCACGGCGACGTGATGACCGTCACCGGCAAGACGATGCGCGACAACCTCAAGAACGCGCCCAAATATCCCAAGGACCAGGACATCGTCCGCGGCTTCGACAATCCCATCAAGCCGAGCAGCCACCTCGTCGTCTTCCGCGGCAACCTCTGCCCTGGCGGCGCGGTCGGGAAAATCTCCGGCAAGGAAGGCCTCCAGTTCAGCGGCAAAGCCATCGTCTTCGAGCGCGAGGAAGACGCCCTTCAGGGCATCCTCAACGGCAAGGTGAAGGCCGGCCATGTCATCATCGTGCGCGGCGAAGGCCCCAAGGGCGGCCCCGGCATGCGCGAGATGCTCTCGCCCACGAGCGCCATCATGGGCAAGGGCCTGGGCAAGGAGGTCGCCCTGATCACCGACGGACGCTTCAGCGGCGGCTCGCACGGCTTCGTCATCGGCCACGTCACGCCCGAGGCGTTTGACGGTGGTCCCATCGCCGTCATCAAGAACGGCGACCCGATCACCATCGACGCCGAGAAGCGCGCCATCACGCTCGGAATTCCCGCCAAGGAACTTGACGCCCGCCTCCGCAAGTGGAAGCAGCCGAAGCCCAACTACCGCCGCGGGGTGCTCGCGAAGTATGCCGCCACCGTCAGCACCGCCAGCGAAGGCGCCGTCACGGACCGGCAGTTCTGACCTCACGTGGCCATATCAACGCCGGCCTTCCGCGTGGAAGCCGGCGTTTTTTCATGCCGGTGCCGCCCGCGGCCGGTCCAACCGTCGGGCTATTGCCTTGGCCAATGGCCCGATTCGGATTTTCAATTCGGCCAATTCCGCGGCGCCATGTCATAGCCATCCCGTGCTGACCATCGAATTCCCGACCTGACCGCCGCCCCGTGTCACCCGAACAACCAACCGCCGAGTCCGCCTCCCCACCTTGCGGTCGCCCAATGACCGCCAAGTCCGCCGCGCTGCTGGCCTTGGGGGCCGTCGGCTTGTTTCACCTCGCCTTTCTGGTGCCGGCGCTGTGCTGGTTGGTGCTGGGGTATCTGGGTTGCCTGTTCGCGTTGCGGCGGCTGGCGACGGCGCGGCAGGCATTCTACATCGGACTTGCGATCGGCCTCGGCGTGTTCGTGCCGCAGATGGGCTTTCTGTGGACCATCTTCCAGGCGGCCGCGATTCCGCTGTGGCTGATCCTCGCGTTGTTCCACGCCGCCTTCTTGCTGACGCTGAACCGCGTCGAGTTCCGGCTGGGAACGAAGTGGGCCGTGATCCTCGCGCCGGTGCTCTGGTGTGGGATCGAGTATTTCCGGAGCGAAGTCTGGTGGCTGCGGTTTGCGTGGTTCACGGCGGGAAGCTCACTCGTGGACACCATCCTTGCGCTTCCGGCGATTCTGGGCGTTTACGGAATTGGCTTTGGTTTGTTGGGATTCGTTGGCCTTGGTTTCTTGGCCACCAATTCACTGAAGCGGAGATTAAACCTCACAATCTATGCACTCTCCGCGGCAATACTTGGAGCGTTGGCTTTTCCTCCGCTAATGGCCGTGCCGCAAAGACGACCTGCGTTAAAAGTCGCCGGCCTCCAACTCGAATTCCCCGCCGTCCCCGATGTGCTTACCGGCCTCGACAAACTGGCCAAGGCACATCCCGACGCCGAGCTGCTGATGCTCAGCGAATACACGTTCGCCGACGGGCCGCCGCCGCGGGCCGTTAGAGAGTGGTGCAGGCGGAACGGCAAGTGGCTGGTCGTCGGTGGCAAGCAGCCCATCGAGCCCGGTAGCCGCCGAGGTGACGAGGCGGATTCCTCCGCCCCCGCTCCGCTCCGCCTCCTAACGTCGGCGGCTACGAAGGCGCGGTTCTACAACACCGCCTTCGTCATCAGCACCAACGGCGAAGTGGTGTTCACGCAAGCCAAGTCGCGGCCCATCCAGTTCTTCGCCGACGGCGAGCCGGCGCCTTCGCAGCGCGTCTGGGATTCGCCATGGGGCAAGCTTGGCATCTGCATCTGTTACGACGCCAGCTACCGGCAGGTGACCGATGAACTCGTCCGGCAAGGTGCCGTGGCGCTCCTCATCCCCACGATGGATGTGCAGGAATGGGGCGAACATCAGCATCGCCTCAACGCCCGCATGGCCCGGATCCGCGCTGTCGAACACCGCGTGCCCGTTTTCCGCGTGGCCAGTTCCGGCATCTCGCAAATCATCGACCGCGACGGACGGGAGCAGGCCACCGCCCCTTTCCCCGGCCAAGGCGAACTAATCGCCGGCGGACTGCGCTGGTCCGGCAAGGGTGGCACCGTGCCCCTCGATGCGTGGCTCGCCCCCGCCTGCACCTGGACGACTGGGGGAGTGATGCTGTGGCTCGCCGTAACCGGCTGGCGTCCGCGCCGGAAACAAAAGGAGGCCCGGTGAACGCGCCAGCGTCTTGGAGTGCGTGTGGCTTGCCACCGCTTTTCGGAATGAACGTCCCGCCGGACTTCCACGCTTCACTCCCTGTCGGCCAACAGCCAAAGCGGCAGCTTCGCTTCGCTCCGCTGCCGCACTCCAAGACGCTTAGCGCCCACCTCCGCACCGCTTCCCCCTTCAACACTTTGCCCCTTCAACCCGCCTCTTCTCCCGCCACTCGATGAAACTCGTCTGCCTTCTGTTCGCCCGGCTCTGGTTCCGCTTCCGCGCCTTCAATACCGAGGTGCTGAAGACACCCGGCCCGGTGCTGCTCATCCCGAACCATGTCTCCTGGCTCGACTGGCTGTTCCTCTACGCCGTGCTGGATGATGACTGGAAATTCGTCACCAGCGCCACGACCGCCGAGACGACGTGGGTGCACAAAAAGATGATGGTGAACCGCCGCACCTTTCCGGTGGACACCTCGTCGCCCTACGCCGCCAAACGCATGGCGGAGTTTCTCGCCACCGGCGGCCGGCTGGTGCTGTTCGCCGAGGGCCGCATCACCCTGACCGGCTCCCTGATGAAGCTCTTCGACGGCACCGGTTTCCTGATCCACAAGACCGGCGCCAAGGTCATCACCTGCTACCTGCGCAACGCCCGCCGCGTGCCCTTCGTGCGGCACACCGGCTGGACCCACTGGCGGCCCCGCGTCAGCGCCCACTTCAGCGACGTCCTGACCGCCCCGGCGCTGCCCGACGGCACCTCCAACAGCGTCGCCCGCCAGCGCCGCACGACCTGGC
Organism: uncultured Verrucomicrobiota bacterium; assembly: GCA_903910585.1. Lineage (GTDB taxonomy): Bacteria > Verrucomicrobiota > Verrucomicrobiia > Limisphaerales > UBA9464 > CAIWAH01. Next base: position 24,009 of record CAIWAH010000141.1, on the reverse strand, counting down.
TGCGCGACATGATGGTCCGGCAACAGTTCGAGGCGGAGATGGAATTCGGCGCGCAGAATGTCCTCAGCGCCGTGGTCGAAACCGCCGCCCTGCTGCCCCGGAAGATCATCTTCGAGGATGTCTCCTTCACCGCACTCACCTACCGCCGTCTGATGGTCGGCGTGGACGTGCTCGCCGGCGAATGGCGCAAGCGGCTCAACGTAGGGCAGGCTGCCAGCCTGCCCGCCGGGTCTGCGAGTTCGGGCGCAACGAATGCCAACACCTCGGGCAGGCTGGCAGCCTGCCCTACGATGAACGTCGGCGTGCTGCTGCCCAACGTGAACGGCACGCCCGTCACCCTGCTCAGCCTCTGGGCGGTCGGCTGCGTTCCCGCGATCCTGAACTTCTCAACCGGCATCCCCACGATGCTGCAATGCGCCCAATTGGCCGGGCTTAAGCAGGTCATCACGTCGCGGGTCTTCGCCCAGAAAGCGAAGCTGGAACTCACGCCGTTCCTCGACGCCGGCATCGAACTGATCTTCCTAGAAGACGTCCGCGCGGGCGTCTCCGGCCTGACCAAGCTTACCAAGCTGGTGAAGCACACCCTCGCGTGCGGCGCGGGACTCAATCCGCAATCCGCAATCCGCAATCCGCAGTCGGCCACCGCCGTCATTCTCTTCACCTCCGGCTCCGAAGGCGTGCCCAAGGGCGTCGAGCTCACCCACGGCAATCTACTCGCGAACATGCGCCAACTCATGGGCGTGCTCGACGTGACCGATCACGAGCGGTTCTTCAGCGCCATGCCGCTCTTCCACAGCTTCGGGCTCATGGCCGGACTCGTCGTGCCGCTGACCAACGGCTTCTACACCTTCCTCTACCCGTCGCCGCTGCACTACCGCGTCGTTCCCGCCGCCGTTTACGACAAGGCCTGCACGGTCATGCTCGGCACGAACACCTTCCTCAACGGCTACGCGCGCCGGGCCAATCCCTACGACTTCAACTCGGTGAAATTCCTCGTCGCCGGCGCCGAGAAGATCCAGGACGCCACGGTGCAGACCTGGGCGAAGAAGTTCGGCGTGCGCATCCTCGAAGGCTACGGCGCGACCGAGTGCAGCCCGGCCATCACCATCAACTCACGGCTGGAACCCAAGTCCGGCTCCGTCGGGCGCTTCCTGCCCGGCATGGAATGGAAGCTGGAGCCCATCGAGGGCGTCGCCGAGGGCGGCAAGCTGTTCGTGCGCGGCCCGAACGTGATGCGCGGCTACCTGAATCCCGACGCCAACGCCAAGTTCCAGGCGCTCGGCGGCTGGTATGACACCGGCGACATGGTCAAGGTGGACGACGAGGGCTTCGTCCACATTCTCGGCCGCCTGAAGCGCTTCGCGAAGATCAGCGGCGAAATGGTCAGCCTCACCGCCGTCGAGGACGCGCTGGCCGGCGCGTTCCCGCACCTCGGCCTCAAGTGCGAGATCGCGGTCATCGCCGTGCCCGACGAGGACAAGGGCGAGAAACTCATCGCCGTCACCGACCAGCCCAAGCTCACCCTCGAGGACATCCGCAGCGTCATCCGCGGCAAGGGCATGACCAACCTCTGCGTCCCGCGCGAGGTCATGGTCGTGCGGGAGATCCCCAAGCTGGGCACTGGGAAAGTGAACCACCGGGAGCTGCAAAGCCGGCTGAAGGCGACTGCGGCCACAACCTGAAGGCACGCCGCGAGTGATGTCCCCATCGCGAAAATCAATTCACGCTCTCACGGCTGCCTCGGGCAGGCTGCCGCCATGAACGCCACCGACATCCGGAAGCTGCGCGAGGCCGGGTTCATCAACGAGGCGCAGGAGCACGCCATCGTCGAGCACTTCAGGCTCGACCGGGAGAGCAACCGCTTCCTGACCATTGTCGGCATCCTCGGCGCCATTCTGGTCAGTGCGGGCATCATCCTGCTGATCGCGTCGAACTGGAACGACATCCCGCGGATGCTGAAGCTCGGGGTGGCCGTCAGCCTGCTGGTCGGCAGTCACGTGGGTGGGATCGCGCTGGCCCGGTCGGGCCGGCACCCGGTGCTGGCGGAGGTGCTGCACCTGATTGGCTCCGGCCTGTTCCTGGCCAACATCGCCCTCGTCGGCCAGATCTACAACCTGTCCTCCCGCCCGCCAAACGCGATTCTGCTTTGGCTGGCCGGCGTTGCGCCGCTGGCGTGGATTCTCCGCTCCAAAGCCCAGCATATCCTCGCCCTGACGATCTTCGGCGTCTGGCTGGGGCTGGAACTCAATCAGCAGGACAGTTGGCTCTACTTCGCCGGGGAAGGCCGCCAATTCATGCTGTATGCCCTGCTCGGGATTCTTTTCGCCGGACTCGGCCTGTGGCTGGGGCAGTCGAAGTTCCCGGAATTCGGGCCGCCCACGGAGAAGTTCGGCCTGCTGGCCACGCACATTGCCTCCTATCCGCTCACCTTGGGCGTGTTCTATGGCTCCGACGCCGTCGCCCCGGCCGCCTGGGCAATCACCGGCGGGCTGACCGTCGCGACCGTGGCCGTGTGGCTGCTGGCGGTCCCGCGACTGGGTGTGATTCCGGACCGCCAGTGGCGCTGGGTGTGGACCGTGGCCCAGCTTGGCCTCGTTGGACTCGCGTGGTTCGGCCTGACCTTGAAGGGCCGTTACGAAAGCTGGGAAACCCACCGTCTGGTCGGGCCGCACTGGATCGCCGTGCCGGTGCTGTTCGCCTTCTGCCTGCTGCAGGCACAGGTGGGACTGCTCCGGCGGAGCAAGTGGCTGGTGAACCTCGCGATGGTCTTCCTCGGCCTGCACATCGTCACCGCCTACTTCCAGTTGTTCGGCTCCATGCAGACCACCGGCATGATGTTTGTCGTCACCGGCCTCTTCCTCATCGGCCTCGCCGTTTATCTGGAACGCAAACGCCGCTCCCTGATCCGCCGGTTCGCCGTCATCGAACCTCAGCCCGCCTGAACCGCCATGAAAACGAAACTCCTCAGCCTCGTCGTCGGCCTGCAAGTGCTCTGGGTCATCGGCACCGTCATCCTGCAGGAAGCCAAACTCAGCCAGGGAACCGTCGTCCGGCTCGAAACCCGGCCCGTGGACCCGCGCGACCTGCTGCGGGGCGACTACGTGATCCTCAACTACGAGCTCAGCACGCTCGACGCCAAGCTCTTCACCGATGGCCTGACCAACCGGCCGCCCGCCGGCACGCCCGTGTTCGTGAAGCTGGAACGCCAGGGCGAGTTCCACCGGGCCATCGAGGCCGCCTTCACCGAGTTGCCCGCCGACGCGGACCATCCCGTGCTGCGGGGCAAATCGGAAACGTCATGGTCCTGGTCGTCCGCCAGTCCCGATCACCTCCGGGTCGAATACGGCCTCGAACGCTTCTACGTCCGGGAAGGCACGGGCAATCCCCGCGGCAAACTCACCGTGGACGTCGCCATTCCCAGTTCCGGCCAAGGCATCATCCGCGAAGTTTACCTCGACGGCGTGAAGTATGCCGAGGCGATGAAGAAGCAGAGTCCCTGACCTCCCATGACAACGTTCTCCCGGGTTTTTGCATCTCTGCCCCTGGCGGCGCTGGCGACGTTCTGTGCCTATGGATTCCTCGCCAGCTTCGAGTGGCCTTTCCCGAACGCCTGGCACGTTTTCTACGCCGGAAGCGGCACGCTCCTGAGCGCGATCCTCTGGCGGATTTGGCGACACAAGTAGAATTCCCATGGAAACCAGCCCTTCGCCCCGCAGCACTGCTCCGGTCGTCATCGCGATCCTGCTCGCCATCGGCCCGGGCCTCGGTGCCCTCCTCGGCACGATGTCCAACTCCGAGCAGTTCACCATCGCCAACCTCATTCTCTCTCCCGCACTGTCCTTGGTGTCGGGAATTCTGCTCGGCTTCCGCACCGGCGACTCGGTAGGCGAGAAGGCCTTGCACAGCCTGCTCTGGGCGCTGGGTGCGTTCGGGGTTTCCTTGGGGCTTCAGTTCATGGGGTGCAATGCGGTCAACTATCGTTTCTGAGTTTCCCCACCTCATGGAACCGACCGATCCTCAACCGCGTTCAAACGCCAAAGTCTGGTGGGCGCTGGCGCTTACTGCACTGCCCGGATTCCTTGCGCTGAGCGGAGCCGAACCTGCGGTGGGAATCGCTCTGATGCTTTGGCCGTTTGCAAGCCTGGCGGCAGGAATCCTCTTGGGCCTGCACACCGGCAGAACTCCGGGAAAGGATGTTCTTCACTCCCTCGGCTGGACCATCGTTTGCGGCATCTTTTCCCTCGGGCTGCAACTGACCGGCTGCTCCCTTAGCGGCTACCAACCGAACTTCCATTGAAAACTTTCCCGCCAAGCCGGCCACGCTTGCCATGAATGCGCCCCGTCGCCCTTACCGGTGGCACCTGCCGGTCAGCCTGACTGTCGCACCGGCGGTTGGCGTGCTCGTTGGAGCCGCCTCCCATCTTAAGGTTATCGTGCTGCTCTTTGGGGCAACTTCACCAATTCTCTCTACCTTGGCAGCCATTCACATTGTTCGCGGCCTGCCTGAATCACCTTGGCGACCGTATGTGCGGGCATGGTTTTGGTCTTTTGCCAGCTTTGTGGCCTCGGTGCTTCTTCAAAGTGTCGGATGGATGCTCATGCGTCCTCACTGATGCGCATTGATCTCATGCCCCCCATCAGCCTCCAACCTTCGCGCCAGCTCCTCAAGCACACCCAAACCCGTTGCCCCGTCTGCCACGCCGCCGTCCCGGGCGAAGTCTGGAAGGAAGGCGTCGCACCGAGCCGCGTAGTGCTCCGCCGCACCTGCCCACAGCACGGCGAATCGTCGGCCTGCCTCGCCACCGATGCGCACTTTTACTGGCTCGCCCAGGGCAATCCGGACAACGCCTGCTGCGCGCCCGGCTCCGGCTGCTGTTCCGCCGAAGGTTCCGCGCCGGCCTCGCTGGGCCGGAACGCCGCCGGACACGGCGATCAGCCGTTCGAGACGCTGTCCACCTGCCTCGCGCTGATCGAAATCGTCCGTTCCTGCAACCTGAGCTGTCCGACCTGTTACGCCAACTCGCCGCTCGGCACCGGCGGCAAGGTGGACGCCGTGCCGCTGCCCGAACTCAAGGCGCGCATCGAGAGCGTCGTCGCCCGCAAGGGTAAGATCGAAATCCTCCAGCTCTCCGGCGGCGAGCCGACGCTGCACCCGGACTTCTTGGAACTGCTCGCATGGGTCCAAAGCCATCCGCATATCGACTACGCCTTGATCAACACCAACGGCGTCCGGATCGCCCACGACGCCGAATTCGCCGCCCAACTCGCGGTCGCGGCCAAACGCCGCAAACTCCAGCTCTACCTCCAGTTCGACGGCGTGCAGGCCGCGGCCCAGCACTTCCTGCGGGGCGCCGATCTCCGGAGCACCCGCGAACGCGCCCTCGCGGTCTGTGCCGAGATGGACTTGCCGGTGACACTCGCGATGACCGTCACGCCCGACAACCTGCCGCACGTCTGGGAAGCCATCGAGTTCGGCCTCGCCCGCCCCATCGTCCACGGCATCACCTTCCAGCCCATGTTCCGCAGCGGCCGGCGGCCGGACGCTGGCGCGCCTGTTCTCCCTCGCCCCGCGAGGCACGAGCGGGGAGAGGGCCGGGGAGAGGGGCCGCCTCCGAACCTAACGGCCGCACGGAACACCACCTCTCCCCAACCCTCTCCCCCATCGGATGGCGGAGAGGGGGTCCAGGCACTGCGCCCGGGGACGGTTCCGGGCGCTGTCCTCGACGCCGGTGAACGGCTCAACGCCGCGGACATCCTTCTCGCCGCGCTCGCCCAAAGCGCCGGCCGGCTGAAGCGCGACGACTTCACGCCCCTGCCCTGCGGCGATCCGAACTGCGCGATCATCGGCTACCTGCTCCGCCTGAATGGCCAGGTGCATTCCGTGAGCGAGTTCCTCGACTTCGCCCGGTTGCAGGGCTTCCTCCAGAACAAGATCCAATACACCGTCGCCGACCTCGCCCGCTGCGGCTGCGAAACCGAACCGCTTGGCGCCCTGCTCAAGGATCTTGAACTCAAAGGCAGCGTCGCCTTCCGTCTCATGGTGAAGCCGTTCATGGACGCGTGGACTTGGGATCAGGACCGCATTGACCGCTGCTGCACCCACGTCATCCGCCCCGACGGAAAGCTGGATTCGTTCTGCCGCTATTATTCCGGCTTCGCCGATTCGCCCCCAATCCCGTGAATCTCCCATGAACGGACCCCTACCAACGCCGTGGACCTGCCCAGCCTGCGGCGCAAGCAACCAGAGCACCGATACGGGAACCGTCATTTGTCCACAGTGCGCTTGGCGGCCGAAAACTTTCATGGCTGGGCTGCTTGAAGTCGCAGTAAGGCTCTTCGTGGTTCCGCTCGCAGTTGTGACCCTTCTGTTGGCACTCGTTTACGGGGCCTGTTCGAGTCTCTGATGCAATCCTCTCCCTACCGCTGGCTCATGCTCGCCGGCATCGGCGTGAGCCTGTTCCTCTGGTATCGCCTCGCCCGACGTGATGCGCGGCTGCTGCCCATTTACCTCGGCGGCCTCTTCGGCGCGGCCCTAGGCGCGAAGCTGCTCTACCTCCTCGCGGAAGGCTGGCTCGACTACGGCCAGGCTGACCAATGGCTGCGCTGGGCCACGGGTAAAACCGTGCTCGGCGCGCTGGCCGGCGGCTACGGTGGCGTGGAGCTGGCCAAGCGCTGGGTCGGTTACCCGCAGGCCACCGGCGACTTGTTCGCCAGCGTGGCGCCGGTCGGCATCATCCTCGGCCGCGTCGGCTGCCTGCTTCAGGGCTGTTGCCTCGGGGCCGCCTGCGAACACCCGGCCTGGTGGACGCTCGCCGACCGCCACGGTCATCCACGCTGGCCCGCAGTGCCCGCCGAGATCGGGTTCAACGTCGTCGCGCTGGTGACGTTCGCCCTGTTGCGCCGGCAGCGGCGCTGGCCGGGGCAGCATTTCCATCTCTACCTCGCCGGCTACGGCGCGTTCCGGTTCGCGCACGAGTTCTGGCGCGACACGCCGCGGATCGCACTCGGGCTGTCGGGCTACCAATTCGCTTCGCTGGCCCTGGTCGGTTTCGCCGTGTGGCGCTTCCGTCAACGCGCCGGGGCGCGGACGGTCACGTCCGCGTGAACAGCCAGTGATTGGCCTCGCGCCGAAACAAGCCATGCCAACCAACGAATTCAGCGTCAGCGCCAAGCCTCCTGGCGGACGTGACCGTCCGCGCTCCGCTCGCTGGCGACGCGCGCTTCGCTGGCTCCTCGGCCTCTTCGCCGCCGGACTCCTCTCGCTTGTCGTCGGCCGCGTGCTGTTCTTTTCCGGGCCTTACCGCACACCGGCGCCTTTGCCTCCGACGCGCCTCATTGACCTGCACGTCCACACCGCCGGCATCGGCGCGGGCGGCAGCGGCTGTTTCATTTCCCGCGAGCTGGAGCAGAGCTGGAAATTCAACATCTACCTCAAGTCCTTCGGCACCAGCCGCGCTGAACTCACCGCGCAGGGCGACGCCTCGCTGGTGGACCGCATCGCCGCCCAGGTCGCCGCCAGCCGGCACGTCAGCCACGCCGTCATCCTCGCGATGGACGGCGCGGTGGATGCCGCGGGCGAGCTCGACCGCACGGCCACCGAGGTCCATGTGCCGAACGAATTCGTCGCCCGCGAAACCGCCCGGCACCCCAACCTCCTCTTCGGCGCCTCGGTGAATCCCCTCCGCCGCGATGCGCTGGCCCGGCTCGACTGGTGCGCGGCCAACGGTGCCGTGCTGGTGAAGTGGATCCCCAGCATCATGCACATCGATCCGGCTGACGAGCGGCTCATTCCGTTCTACGAGCGGCTCAACTTTCACCAGCTTCCCCTGCTGACCCACGCCGGCCAGGAACGGTCCTTCACGCATGCCGATGACCGCCTCGCCGATCCCGAACGCCTGCGCCTGCCCCTGCGACTCGGCGTCACCGTCATCGCCGCGCACATTGCCTCGACCGGTGAAAATGGCGGCGAACGGGATACCGACCGGCTCGCCCGCCTCATGAAGGAGTTCCCCAACCTGCACTCGGAAATCTCCTCGCTCACGCAGGTGAACAAGCCCGGCTACCTGAAGGAAGCGCTCACCCGTCCTGAATTCGCCGGCCGGCTCGCCTACGGTTCCGATTTCCCGCTGATCAACACCGCGCTGGTTTCGCCCTGGCTGTTCGGCCTGCACTTGGAAAAGGCGGAGATGAGCCGGCTCGCCCAAATCGGCAATCCATGGGACCGCGACGTGGAATTGAAACAGGCACTGGGCGTGCCGCCGGAGGTTTTCGCCCGCACCGCCTCTCTGCTCGCGCCCCGGCTGAAGCTGCTGAAGGGCAAATGATCTCCGACCCACCAGCCACGCGGCCGGGCCGCGGTCATTTCCCGAGACAGAACTGGCGGAAGATCGAATCGAGCAAATCGTCTGTCGCCGTCGCCCCGACGATCTCGCCGACAGCCTGGACCCCGGACCGCAGTTCGAACGCCACCAACTCCAGGGACTTCCCCCCGACCAACGTGTCCTTTGCCTGCGCCACGGCGGCCTCGGCGCGGCGCAGCGCATCCGCGTGACGGGCGTTGACGGTCAGCTGATGCGGTTCGCCGGCGATCGCTCCCGACCAGACCACCCGCTGGATCGCCTCCTTCAGGGTTTCCAGCCCCGCTCCGGTCGAACAGCTCACCGGAATCCCCTCCCAGCCCGCCGGGAGCGCGAGCCGCGGCTCCAGATCATGCTTGTTGAGCACAAGCAGCCGCGGCCGGCCCGCGAGTTCTCCGGCCAACGCCACGTCTTCCGGAGCCAGCGGCGCCGAATGGTCGAGGACGTGCAGGATGAGTTCCGCCGCTTCCAGCGCGGCGCGGCTCCGCTTCACACCTTCCGCCTCGACGGCATCGGCGGTGTCACGCAGCCCCGCGGTGTCCACGAAGACAACCGGAATGCCGCGGATGTTGGCCGTCTCCTCGACCGTGTCGCGCGTCGTGCCGGCGACCGGCGAAACGATCGCCCGCTCGTGGCCCAGCAGCTGATTGAGGAGCGATGACTTGCCCGCGTTGGGCCGGCCCACAATCGCCGCCCGCAGACCGCGCCGCAGGATCTGGCCCTCCCGGGCCGTCCGCAGCAGCTCCCGCATCTGCGCGACCGCGCGCTCCAGCCGGCCCAGCAGGGCGGCCTGCGTGTCGGGCGCAATGTCCTCGTCCGGGAAGTCGATGTGCGCCTCGATGTGCGCGAGGGCGTTCATCAGGTCGTCGCGCAGGGACCGGATGCGATCCGCCAGCTTGCCGGCCAGCTGTTCGTGGGCGGCATCCAGAGCCAGCTCCGTGCGGGCATGGATGAGATCGGCAACCGCCTCGGCCTGGGTGAGGTCCAGCCGGCCATTGAGAAACGCCCGCTGGGAAAATTCCCCCGGCTCCGCCAGGCGCGCGCCGGCCGCCAGCACCGTTTCCAGCACCAACCGCGTGACGAGCACCCCGCCATGGCAGGAAATCTCCGCCGTATCTTCCCGGGTGAAGGTCCGCGGCGCGCGCAGCACCGTGAGCAACACCTCGTCCACCCGCTGTCCGGCGCGCACGACATGTCCGTAATGGACCGTGTGCGTCGGCGCGTCGGCCGGCGCCAGAGCCTTCGGGTTGACCGGGCGGAACACTGCGGTTGCCACTGCCAGCGCCCCCGGACCGGAGATCCGGATCACTGCCAGCCCCCCTTCCCCCAGGGGCGTCGCCACCGCCGCAATCGTGTCCTTTGTGAGCATGTTGCCGCGCCCGCTTTACTGCGGAACCGCCAAAGAACCAAGCCGGCAGGGGAGATTCCGCGCACCGCCGAACGCCCCATCACCGACATCGGTCCGCGTCGGCAACTGCCCGCTGGCGGGACCGGGGCGGGGCCACCATGTTCCGGCCCATGAGTTCCGAGTCCGGTCCCGCGTCCCCAGCCGGTTCGCCCGCGTGGTTCCGCCTGTGCGCGGGACTGTCGCTGTTTGGCGCGGCGCAGCCGCTGCTCGCGCTGCTGCGGGGCGCCGGCGCGAACCAGCGTTCGGGCGCCGCGCTCATGATGCTCGTGCTGTGGGGCGTGCTGCCCTTCGTCCTCCCGCCGGTCGCGGCCCGGATCGCCCGCCGGCCGTTCTCGCGCGGAATGGTTCTGGTGCTCACCGTGCTGGCCGCGGCCCTCGGTTTCCTCGGTCACTTCGCCGGCCTGGTCCCCAAGGTGCCCAACGCGATGAACTCGCTCGCCCTGATCTTCATCCCGGTGTGGCAATGGCCGATGTTGCTGCTCGCGACCGTGATCGCCCGGGTCGCGCCTGCACCGATCGCCGGCGACCCGGAAGCCCGGACCCAATGAACGCGCCGGAGGTCCGCCTCGAAGTCCAGGGTGACCCGGCGGGGCCCGTCCTCGTTTACCTTCCGGGAGTGCATGGCGACGCCACATTGCTGGGTTCTTTCCGCGCGCGGCTCGGCGACGACGTTCGTCTGCTCGCCGTCTCGTATCCTGCCGGGCACAGCTGGAACCTGGCCGACCATGCGGCAGCCATCTGGGAGGCGGTGACCAAGGCCACGCCCGGGCCGGTCTGGCTGTTGGCGGAATCGTTCGGCTCACAGGTCGCCTGGGCCATGCTGTCGGCCGCGGTTCCCCGCCCGGTGAACGGAGTCATCCTCGCCGGCGGATTCGTCCGCCATCCTTGGCTGTGGGCGGTGACGCTGACCCGGCGGCTGCTCGGCGGGCTTCCCCCGGCCGCAGTCGGTCCGTTGTTCCACGTATATCCGCTCTGGGCCCGGATCGCGTATCGGCACGCTCCGGAAGTCGTCGCAGCCGTGCCCGATTTCGTGCAGCGCCGCCGGCAGCCCGCCGACCACGCCGCGCTCATCCACCGGCTCCGGCTCATCGAACTGGCGGACTTCCAAGCTACCGTCCGCACACTGGACCTCCCGGTGTGGCAATTGACCGGACGGTGGGATCCCGTGGTGCCGTGGTGGGCGGTCCGCGGTTGGCTGCGGGAGAAATGTCCCGGCTACCGCGGCACCGACGTCCGCCGCCGGGCCGACCACGTCGTGCTGGCCACGGACGCGGAGGGCTCCGTCGCGGCGGTCCGCCGCTGGATGGGATTCTCCCGCTGACTCGGGGAACAGAATTGTCGCCGCCCCACCGGACCCGCAGAATCGGTCCGTTGATGAGATGGCCGCAGCCAACCGACGGTTTCTACTCCGGGCTCTGCGCCAGGTGGCAACGGCTGGGGCAAATGGCCGTTCTGGGGCTCCTGTGGAAGCTGCTGACAGGAGATGCAATTCAAGCGGGCGAACCCGCCCTTGCCTCCGGCCTAACGTGGCAACTGCATTCGGTTCGCTACCTGGCCACCGCCCGGGAACAGCCGCCCGAAGTTTGGGATCAGGCCAAGCCAGTGAAACTGGGACAATCGCTCCAGCAACAGGGCTGGCCCGGTGTGGGACAGCATGGCTGGTATGCCCTTGAGTTCTCCCTGCCTCCGGTGGCGGAAACGCAGCCCTTGGGCTTGGTGCTGGGGAGGGTGGGAAACTCCGCCGAGGTCTGGCTCAATGGACGTCGGTTGACGGTTCACGGGCGCTTCACGCCGCCGGAGATTCCCACCGCCGGGACGATGCTGGTCGTGCCCCTCACTCCGGCGTGGCTGCGGCCGGAGCAAACCAATTTCCTGGCGGTCCGGGTCGGCAATTTTTCCGGCGCCGGCGGACTGCTGCGCGGTCCGTGGGGAGTATTCCCGGCCGAGGAAGCAGCCCGGATCAAACGCCATTCCGAACTGTTCCGGGAAACCGTGCGGGGCGGAACCATTGCGATCTGCCTGGCGTGGGCCGGATTGCTCGCCCTGTGGCGCCGGGCCGGCACGGAGATCCGGGAACTGTCCGGTTCGGTCACCCCCACCCTGCTGCTGGCCGGGCATCGCCTGGTCCGTTCCCAATGGCTGGCGGATTCCGATCTGCCGCTGGGCTGGGTGTCGTGGTGGGAAGGATTCTTCAACCTCACGGTGCCCCTGGCGTTTTACGGCTACTTTCGCGGCGTATTCCCGGACCGGCGGCGGCGCACCGACTGGCTGGCGGGGGCGGCGTTGCTGTTGCTGCTGGGGCTGTTCAGCCCGCTGCGAAAGCTCGGCCCGGCGCCGGTCGCCGGGCTCTACGGGGCCTACCTGCTGGTCCTCACGGGAGCGCAGGTCTGGCTGGCCGACCGGGCGCGCCGGGAGGGCGACCGCCGGGCCGGCCCGTTGCTCCACGGCTGGCTCCTCGTCGCGGCGGTGAATCTTTCCCAACTGTTGCCGGTCTGGTGCGACTTCATACCGTATGCGGCCCTGCCACTTTGGGGTTCCGACGTGGTTCCGGTGGTTTGGGTGCTCGTGCTGGGCGGCATCGCGCTACGGCAGACCCTGACAGCCCAGCGACAGGAGGCCCAACTCCGCGCCCGGGTGCTCACGGCCCACGAGGAGGAGCGGCGCCGCATCGGCCGGGAACTTCACGACTCGGTCGCCCAGGATCTCGACGCGGCCCGTCTGCGCCTCCAACTGCTCGGCCGGCAGGCTTCCCCCGAAGCGGCAGCCAAGGTCGGACAGATCGCCGAGGAACTCAGGGGCAGCCTCCGGGCGGTCCGAGGCCTCGCCCACGACCTCCAGCCGCTGGCGTTGCAGCAGACCACGCTCATCGAGGCGCTGAAGCGGTTCGCCCATGCGGGCGATCCGCCGCAGGTCGAGGTCACCGGCGAAGAACCGCCCGGCCTCACCGGACCGCAGCGCGAGAACCTTTACCGCATCGCCCAGGAAGCCGTCCGCAACGCCAGACGTCACGCCGAAGCCCGCGTCATCCGCGTCGAATTGCAGGCCCAGGCGGGCGCGGCCAGATTTTCCGTGAGTGATGACGGCCGGGGTTTCGATCCCCGGGAGGTCACTCCCGGCCGGCTTGGCCTCCGGTTTCTCCGGGACCGGGCCGAACTGTGCGGCGGTGAACTGCGTCTCACCAGCGAACCCGGCCGGGGCACACGCCTCGAAGTCACCTGCCCCTGCGCTGCCACCCCATGAATCCGCCCGTGCGCCTGCTGCTCGCCGATGACCACGCCCTCTTCCGCGAGGGGCTGACCGCGCTGCTGCGCGAGCAAGCCGGCGTTACCCTGCTTCCCGCCTGTGCCAACGGCGCGTCGGCCCGCCTTGCGCTGGCGGCCGGCGGCGTGGACCTCGCCCTGCTCGATTACCACCTGCCCGACGCGACCGGCTTGGAACTGCTGCGGGAACGGCGGGCCGTGGGCGACGCGGTGCCAATCGTCCTGCTGAGTTCCTACGGCGCCCCATCACTGGTGGCCGAGGCGCTGCGGGCGGGCGCCAACGGCTGGCTGGTGAAGGAAGACGCCTTCACCGACCTGGTGGACGGACTTCGCCAGGTGCTCGCCGGCGACACCTTTCTGAGCCCGACCCTGGACCCGGCGGAACTGCGCGACGCGCTGGCATCGCTGCCACCGAGCCCGCGCGAGCTCGAAGTGCTGCGTCTCCTGGCCGCAGGTCGAACGACCGATGAAATCGCCACTGCGCTCGGGGTCGGTGGCAAGACGGTGGAGACGTATCGCAAGGGCCTGTTCATCAAGCTGGGCGCCGGCAATGTCGCCGAACTCATCAGCCGGGCCTGGACCGGCGGATGGCTCGTGACCCAACCGGCCGTTCGCTGACCCTGCGGGGCCAATCGCCGGGCCCAAGAAGCAGCCGCAGCCGGCGTCTTCCTTCCGCCCGCCTCCGGGTTTTCCCGGAGCCGGCCGCCCTGCGAATGGAAGCGGAATTGCAGTTCCATCGCTCCGCGCGGGCCGGACGGCGGAACTCGTCCGGGGGGGTGGGTCTCAAGTCTGGCCCGCGCGGTCCGAAAACCTTCCAGACCTGCATGAAACCCTGCCGCCTGCTCGCCGTCCTCGTCCTGTTCGCCGTGGCCCAACTGACGGCCTGGGCCCAGCTGATTCCGCCCCGCGGCCGGCCGGATCTCGTCTCCGCGCCCGAGGAGTTCTCCCGCTTCACCTATGCCTGGCCGGGCGTGCCGGTGCATGTGCTGGCGGGCGGCAAGACGTTTCCGGACGGCCTGCCGCGCCAGACCGATGGCGTGGGCAAGGAGGTTTCCTTCAGCCGGCTCAATGCGATCACCGTGGCGCCCGATGGCACGATCTGGGTCGCCGATGGCTGGGATGTTTCGACCAGCATCGTGAATCCGTTGCCCTCTCGCATCCGGACGGTGAGCCCGCATGGCGTGGTGCAGACGGTGGTCACCGGCGTGCCTTCCTGGGAATCGCTGGAATCGCCCGACGGTCCGCTCGGGGTGGCGAAAATCCGCGCCGTGACCGCCCTGGCGGCCGCGCCGGACGGCACAATCTGGTTTGCCGATGATGCCGGGTTACGGCGGCTGATTCCCGGCCAGCGCATCGAAACTCTGGCGCCGAGCCAATACGTGAGGCCGCCAACGGGCGACGGCAACGGTTCCGTCTGGCAGCACAACGGCGGACTGACGGTGATCCCGCCCAACCCGGCCAGCGTCATCGCCGGCCAGGTGCGTTCCCTGACCTTCCTCGGGGCCAACGAACTGTGGTGGGTCGAAGGCCAGACGGGCAACCAGGTGCGCCGGCTCCACAGCGGCTCGGTAAGCACCCTGCCGTTTCCGAATCGGGCCGGAGAATTTCCCGCGCCGCCGCCCTTCCAGGATGGCCGGGGCACCAACGCATGGTTCCAAAGCATCCGTGACCTGGCCCCCCATCCGGACGGCGGCGCCTGGGCCAACGACGCCGGAATGCTGCGCCATGTGACGCTGGATGAAATCCGCACCGTCTATCGCGCTGAAAGCACCAATCCGCTGGCACGGGATGGACTTCTGCGCGACCTCGGCATCCAGGGTGGCCCGCTGGCGGCCGTAACGCCGCAGCTGCTGGCCACCGGCGACTTCCGGCTGACGCTGCTACGGCTGCGCGAGGGCAACACCCAGACGCTCGCCGGCGGCCGCTACCAGCGGCCGATCAACGTCACCGATCCGCCGTTCGTCCCGGGCGAAGGCTGGTGGTGGCAGGTCCACTTTCACACGATCGAAGACATCGCGGTCGGCCCCAACGGCGTGCTCTACGCGATTGACTGGTGGCAGGGGCAAATCTTCCACACGGGCGGTCCGGCCAACTTCACCGACCCGCTTATCTACCGGGAGCCTGAGGATCTCACGGTGTCCGCGGGCGAGACCGCCCGGCTGAGCGTCGGTGCCGACGGCACCGCGCCGCTGGCCTTCCAGTGGTTCCGCGGCGAAGCCGAACTCACCGGCGAGACCAACGACGTGCTCGCCTTCGTGCCCGCCCGCGTGGCGGATTCGGGCGACTATTCCGTCCGCGTCAGCAACCCGAACGGAACCGCCACCAGCCGCACGGCCCGGCTCACGGTCCAACCCGTCGCCCCGCCGGTGATCGTGTCCGGCCCGACCAACCTCACCGTCTTCGTCGGCGAGGCCGCCCGCTTGGCCGTCACGGCCACGGGTGAAGGCCTGAGCTACCGCTGGTTCTTTGGCGAGCACGAGCTGGCCGACCAAACCGGCGCCACACTGATCCGCGAGCCGGCGACGCTGGACCACGCGGGCGGATATCGGGTGCAGGTCAGCAATGCCGGTGGTTCCGTCACCAGCGACGTGGCGGTGCTCACGGTGCGGGAGCCGCTGGTCGCACCGCGCATCGTGGTGGACCTGCAGCCGGTCACCGTCCGCGCCGGGGAAAGCTTCACCCTGCGCGTCCAGGCCGCGGGCAGCGAACCGCTGCAATACCTGTGGTATCACGACTTCAGCTGGATGCCCGACGAGACCAACAGCACTTACACGGTCCGGTCCGCAAGCCTGCTCGACACCGGCTCCTATTACGTGCTGGTGCGCAACGCCGCCGGTGGGGTGAACAGCCGCGACGTGGACGTGCGCGTGCTGCCCAACCTCCCCGACCCGCCGCGCCTCGTCCGGCATCCGTTGCCAGCGCAGGTGCTGGCCGGCACCACGGCCACGTTCTCCGTGTTCGCGGAGGGAAGCGGGCTGGCCTTCCAGTGGTTCAAGGACGGCACGGCGCTGCCGGGTCAGACCGGCCAGAACCTGCGCCTGACCAACGTCAACGCGGACGACCAAGGCTGGTATGCGGTCCGGATCAGCAACGCGGTGGGCGAAGTCCGTTCGGTGCCCCGCTGGCTGGCGGTGACCGACGGGCTCGTCCGCCTGTGGGGTGAAGCCCGCCAAGACCTCACGCCACCGGTGGACCTCCACGGCGTCGTTTCGGTCGCCACCGGCGACAACCACGCCTTGGCCCTGCTTCAAGATGGACGCGTCCGGGCCTGGGGTAGGCGCGAGGCGTTTGAGAATGTCAGCACTTTCTGGAAGGGACCCCGCCTAGTTTACGACGAAGACGGCAGGCTGATCGACGTGTTGAGCTCCGAAACCGTTACCAACCGGAGTTCGATTGTGGATCTCGAACATGTGGTCGCCGTAGCCGCCGCCGGCGACTATTCGCTGGCCCTGCTGGACAGCGGATCGGTCCGCCGGTTTGGGTCATACTCAGCGGATGACGGTCCCGTTGACCACCTCCGCGTGCAGCCTGCCTTCGCGCAAATGGTGGCCGCCCCGGATACGGCGTATTTCCTCACGCAGGATGGGAAGCTGCATGACTTCAACGGCCGCCACCTGAATTTCGCGCCGCATCTCATCTCGGTTGCCGCCGGCAACGGGTTCCTGGTCGGCCTCGACACCGGTGGCCGGGTCTGGTCGTGGGGTGAACTGGCCAACCCGCCAGCCGGGCTTAGCAATGTCGTCGCGGTGACGGCCGGCCAATTTCATGCCGCCGCCCTGCGCTCGGATGGCTCCGTGGTGCAGTGGGGACAACTGCTCGATGAGACGGGGGATCCGGCGCCGGCCGATCAGGTCGCGCCCGCGCCACCCGGCCCTTGGATCGGTTTCGCCGCCGGGCCGGACTACACGCTGGGACTGAAGCGGGATGGCTCGGCGTTTGGTTGGGGCGGCCGCTACTTTGACTTTCTGCGCGGCCACGAGCCCCGCTTCGTCCGGCTGACGCAGGCAGCTTTGGGACCCTACCATGGCATCGGCCTCGGACTGCCGCGGTTGGACCTCCTGCCACCCGTCATCGTGCAGGAACCGGCGGACACCGTGGTCACCGCCGGAACCACCCTGCGCCTGCAAGTGGTGGCCGGAGGCAGTTCGCCGTTCACTTACCAGTGGTTCCACGACCGCACGTTGCTCCCGGGAGCCCATGGCGCCGTCCTCGAGATTTCACGCGCCAACCTGTTCGACGCCGGCCGCTATGAGGTCCTGGTGCGCAACGGCGTTGACGCCGTCGCCAGCCGCGCGGCGCAGGTGGAGGTCCGCTTGCTCGGAGCGACCTTTCCCGAGATCACCCGGCAACCGCGCGAGCAGCGGGTGATCCGCGGGCGGGACGCGGTGTTCAGCGTGGCGGCGGCCGGCGAGGGGCCGTTGCGCTACCAGTGGTTCCGCGACGACTCCCCGCTGCCGGGGGCAACGGATGCGGTCCTTGAGCTGCGGGACACAACGTCGGCGCAGGCCGGTTTCTATGCGGTTGAAGTCACTGGCGCCCGGGGAACCACGCGGAGCTTTCCCGCCCGCCTGCTGGTCCTGACCGGTGCCCTGACTGAACTTGGCCGCGGCGGCGAACCGCTGGCCGAAGACGCTGCGGAGATCGTCCAGCATGTCGCGCGGGACGAGCGGTCGCTGCAGCTGCTCGCCGACGGTTCAGTGACGCTGTTCCGACCCGACTCGGAAACGGGAATTGCCGGACTCGCCGCCCACTTGGCGAGCCAGTTCTCCCCTGATCCGGACTCGCCTCCGATCCAAAGGACCCTTCATAACATCGCCCAAATCGGCCTGGAACGTGACCGCGTGGTGGCCTTGGACCGGGAAGGCCGGGTCCAAATCTGGAGCACCCGGAACGGCGAGTTCGAGACCGGGCCCAGCCTCCGGGAGGCCTTTGCCATCGCTTCCGGCCGCCACCATTCGCTCGCCGCCCAGGTGGACGGCCGGGTCGTGGCCTGGGGAGATCCGGACAATCCGGCGGCCACGGTGCCGGCCCATGTGCGCGACATCGTGGCGGTGGCCGCGGGCGAGCTGCATTCCCTGGCACTGCGCAGCGACGGCACCGTCTTCGCCTGGGGCAACAACCTCTACGGTCAGTCCGTGGTTCCCTTCCGGGTGCGCGACGTGGTGCATCTCTGCGCGGGGCCGTTCCACAATCTGGCGCTGACCCGCTCCGGCCAGGTGGTGGCGTGGGGCAGCAACGGCTCCGGACAGTGCGACGTGCCCGCCGACCTGCAGGACGTGATCGCCCTCGCGGCCGACACCCACTCCAGCGCCGCCCTGAAGCGGGACGGCACCGTCGTGCTGTGGGGAGAGGTCAGCCGGAATCCGCCGGCCGTTCCCAATGGCCTGAGCGAAGTGGGCGACCTGGCCGGGGCCGAATTCGGCCTGTGGGCCCTCGGCCCGGTGAGAAACGACCAACGGCGGCCGGAAGTGTGGATCAATTCGCGCAGCCAAACGGCGCTTTCAGCCGGACGAACGGCCGAGTTTCACGCCCGCGCCACCGGCGCCCGCCCGCTTCATTTCCAGTGGCATCGCAACGGGGTTCCCCTCGTCGGGGAACACGGCGCGACGCTGACCGTGGCGGTGACCCCGGAACTGGCCGGCTGGTATTCGGTCACGGTCTCAAACCGCCTGGGCACGGCCACCTCCTTGCCCCGCCGGCTGGCGGTCACCACCGGGCGCCTGTTCGGTTTCGGCGACAATGGCCACGGGCAGTCGGATGTCCCTTCCGGAGCCGAGTTCGACCGGCGTTGGACCGATGTGGCCGGAGGAGCCCGCCATACGGTCGGCGTCCTTGAAACCGGCCTCCCGGCCTTGGCCTTCGCCGCGGAGAAGAGGGCTGTGGCGTGGGGCGATTCCGCCGACGGCCAAACAGCCGTTCCCAACCGCCTGGACAACGTCGCCACCGTTGCGGCGGGCGACCGCCATTCCCTGGCGCTGCACGCCGACGGCCGCGTGTTCGGCTGGGGCGCCAATGAATCCAACCAACGGTTGCC
This sequence comes from uncultured Verrucomicrobiota bacterium, assembly GCA_903910585.1. Taxonomy (GTDB): domain Bacteria; phylum Verrucomicrobiota; class Verrucomicrobiia; order Limisphaerales; family UBA9464; genus CAIWAH01. The sequence goes on along the minus strand of CAIWAH010000141.1, from coordinate 4,950 downwards.
CGCCGAGGAGGATTTTCACGGCCATCGGCTGCTGAAGGTTGCCGCCGGCCGGTTTCATTCGGTCGGCGTGGACACCGCCGGCAACCTGCTGGCCTGGGGCATCCGGCATGCCGAGCTTTTTGGATTCGAGATTCCTCAGTTCCTCCCGAATGACCACGGACAGGGACGGGCACCCGACACCTTCGGGCCGTTTGTGGATGTGGCTGCCGGGGAGCTTCACAATCTCGCCCTCCGCGCCGACGGCACCGTCATCCAATGGGGAGGGACCGTGCTGACCCGCGGAATGCCGGAAGGCCTGACCAACGTCATCGCCCTCGCGGCCGGGCGCTTTCACAGCATGGCGCTCCGGGCGGACGGCACGGTCGTCACCTGGGGCTCCGCGCTGCTGGGCGAGCCGGTTCCCGACTTCGCCCTCGAGCCGGTCAACCCGGAAGTGCTGCAAGCACCGGCCAATCTGGATCGCGTCGTGGACATCGCCGCCGGGGACGGGTTCTGCGCGGCACTCCGGGAAGACGGCGAAATAATCACCTGGGGCGAACAGCCGCCGCCGATACCGACGGGCCGCAGGTTCGCCAAAATCGCCGCCGGTCACCGCCACTTGCTGGGATTGGAACGCGCGCGCCCCGAAAGCCCGCTGGTCATCACCGCCCATCCGGCCGGCACGGTCGCCGTGCGCGGCACCACGGTCCGCCTTCAGGTGGAGGCCGCAGGCATCTCCCCGATCTCCTTTCAGTGGCTCCAGGGCACCACCGTCCTTCCCGGTGCCACCAACTCCGTGCTTGAACTTCCCGGCATCGAACCCGCCGCGGCGGGGCGCTACCGCGTGCTGGTCTCCAATCCCGAGGCCGAGTTGCTCAGCCGGTCCGCCGACGTGATCGTGCTGGACCGGGACCTGCAACTGCGCCCGGAAACCCCGACCCATGCCGGCCGCCTGAGATTCCGCCTGGAAACGGACCGGCCCACCACGCCCGGCGCGCGACGGCACGCCTACGTGGAGCTCTCCGAGGATTTCCAGCGCTGGATCCGGTTGGACGCGGCCTTCAACCCCGACACCGGTGAAGTCGAACTGCCGGACACCGCTGCGGGCGGTTTCGTCCGCCTGGTCGTGCCGTGAGGTCAGCGCGCCACCCCGCCAACCGGAAGTTGGCGGGGTGCGGGCGCTTCACTTCACCCGGGCCAGCAACCAGCCGAGCAGCTCGCTGATGGGGATGCGTTCCTGCGCGCCGTCGTCGCGATGGCGGACGGTCACGGTGTTCAGCAGCTCGGGCTTCTCGCCGAGCGTGTCGAAGTCGATCGTCACACCGAAGGGCGTGCCGGCCTCGTCCTGCCGCGCGTAACGGCGGCCGATGGCGCCCGTTTCGTCGTAGAACGCCAGCACGTGGCCGCGCAGCAGCTGGAAGACCTCCTTCGCCTTGGCCACCAGCTCCGGCTTGTTCTTCAGCAGCGGGAACACGCCCACCTTCACCGGCGCCACACGGGGATGGAACTTCATCACCGTGCGGACCTCGCTCTTGCCCTTCTCGTCGGTGCTCGTGGTCTCGGTGAAGGCATTCGCGAGCAACGCGAGGATCAGCCGGTCCACGCCCGCGGAAGGCTCGATGACATGCGGGATGTATTGCCCCTTGGCCAGCCCGTCCGCGTCTTCCTTCGCCTCGGCTTTGGCCTTTTCCTCCGGCACGCCGGTCTTGGTCAGATACTTCAGGCGCGCGTTGTAGTAGCGCTGCGACAGCTCGGCCTGCTTCTCCGGCGCGAGCTTGCCCCACGCGGTGCGCAGGTCCTCGTCGAAGACTCCCATCGCCTTGCCGGAATGCCGCTCGTGCTGGCTCAGGTCGAAGTCGCTGCGGGCCGCAATGCCCTCCAGCTCGTCGCCCTTCACCTCGCCCTGCTCGTCCACCTTGCTGAACGGGAACTTGAACAGGATGTCCGTCGTCGCGCGGGCGTAGTGCGCCAGCTCCTCGGGCGTCTGGATGTGGAAGCCCAGCGTGGCGCGGGACAGGCCGATGCCCTCGTAGAAACGCACGCGCTCCTCCACCCAATACTGGTGCCACATCTGCCAGCCCCAGTTGGGCTGAGGCTCACCCGGATGACCGGGACCGGTCGGCACCGCCACGCTGCCATGGATGGCCTCGACCGCCTCGTCGGGCTTGATGAAGAACTCCAGCTCCATCTGCTCGAACTCGCGGGAGCGGAAGGTGAAGTTGCGCGGCGTGACCTCGTTGCGGAACGCCTTGCCGACCTGCGCGATGCCGAACGGCACCTTCTGGCGCGATGTCTCGTGGACGTTCTTGAACTGCGCGAAGATCGCCTGCGCGGTCTCGGGCCGCAGGTAGGCGATGTTCTCGTCCGACTGAATTGGCCCGACGTAGGTCTGGAGCATCAGGTTGAACGGGCGCGGGTCGGTGAGCTGGGCGCCGTTCTCGGGGTTGAAGCGGGTGGTGTTTTCGACCTTTTCGGTGGTTTCACCGATCAGTTCCACCGTTTGCAATCCACGCGACTGGTAGAACTGCACGGCCGTCTTGCGCGCGCTTTCGGGCGGCTTGCCCGGTGCCAAAAGAACTGAAAAGCCGTCCCCGGATTCCTTGGCGGCGGCGGAATCCTTCGCCCCCTTGTAGCTGTAAACCACGCCACTTTGCGGCTCAATCTGATCGGCCCGGAAGCGCTTCTTCGTCAGCAGGCAGTCGCACATCGGATCGCTGAACGTGTCCACATGGCCGGATGCCCGCCAGATCTGCGGGGCCATGATGATCGTGGCCTCGAGGCCCACCACATCGTCGCGGAAGCGGCTCATGGAGTTCCACCACAGCTCCTTCACGTTGCGCTTCAGCTCGGCGCCCAGCGGACCGTAGTCCCAAAAGCCGTTGATGCCGCCGTAGATCTCGGAGGACTGGAAGACAAACCCGCGGCGTTTGCAGAGGGAGACGATCTTCTCCATCAGCACGTTTTCTTTCGGTTCGGCCATAAAATGCGAGGGCGGAGAGTCCGAACCCGGCCGCCGGGTGTCAACGCCGCCGGCACCCGCCAAAGACCCGCGGGCAAATCTGGAAACTGCCCCCACTCCCTCTCTTCCACACAAAGTGGAGGAGAGGGTCAGGGAGAGGAGGATGCCTGGAAAACCCGAGACCTTACGTTGGGCGCCCCTCTCCCAGACCCTCTCCCCGCGCTGCGCTGCGGGGCGAGGGAGCCCGCCGGGGCAGTGCCACGATGCGCCGAAGACCCGCCAGCGCATCAGAGCGTCCGCCCGGCCCGCCCCGAAAGTGCTGCCGGTTTGCAACCGGCAGGTCGCCGTGAACCGGCACTGACTGCTCCCAGTGAGCGCCCGGTGCGGGTTCCCGCTCTGGCCGCAGGCCACGGTTCCGCAGGTGGGCTGTCGCCCAGAAGCCTTCGGCCCGCTCCGCCAGCCGGGCTCAATTCGTGACCTCCCCTAGCCGTCGCTGCCGGCAAGATGCCGGCAGCACATTGTTCCGCCGGCTTCCAGCCAGCGGAGCCAAGCGCCAAAGTGCTGCCGGTTTGCAACCGGCAGACCCCGTGAACCGAACCAGCCTGCTCCCAGTGAGCGCCCGGTGCGGGTTCCCGCTCTGGCCGCAGGCCACGGAGTCGTGGGTCGGCTTTCGCCCAGGGTCCTTCGGCCCGGCCGAATCCGTGGCTCACCTGCCGGCTCTCACGGTGCGGCGGACGACGTGTGGTCGTGCACCACCCGCCAGCCTTCCGGCAGCCGGCGGAACACCAGCGTGAACAGGCCCCACGGCCGGTCGGCCGCCCGTTCCAGTTCCCAGCGGCCGAAGGCGACCGCGCTGTCCGCGGAAAGCACCGTGACCTCCACGCCGCTGAAGTTGAGCCGGCCCATGGCTTCGGCGGTCGAGTAACGGCGCGCGTAGCGGTCGAACACCGTCTGCCAGCCGCGGGTCACGTCGCCGCCCGACGCAAACCGGGTCTGCTCGCCGCGGGCGTAACCGGCCATGAAACCCGCGAGGTCCTGCCGGTTCCACGCCGCCTGCTGGTCGGCCAACACGGCGCGGACCGCTGATGCGGCATCCGCGGGCGCCTTGGGCCGGCCGGCGCAGCCGACCAGCACCGCCAGGACCCACCCCATCCAACCGCACCGTGCCCAAATCCGAATCATGGCGTCAGCGTGCCGGCCGGGGCCGCGGGGATGCACGTCCAAAGTCCCGGCGCGGGCGGGCGCTGGTGCCTTTGGCCTTGGGGTTCCCGGGCGGTTCCGCTACACCCTTCGCCCATGCACTCCCCGGAGCCGAAACCGACGGATTACGTCCACAGCGAATCGTTCCTGCACAGCCTCATGCGGCGACAACTGCGGCTGTCCATCGCCTGCGCCGCGGCGTTCCTCGTCGCGCTGCTCGGCATGCCGCTGCTGAACTACTTCTTCCCCGAGGCGATGGCCGTGCGCGTGGGCGGCTTCACGCTCACCTGGCTGCTGCTCGGCGTGCTGTTCTTCCCCTTCGTCTGGATCATCTCCTTCCTCTTCATCCGCCGGTCCATCGCGCTGGAAGAAGCCGAAGTCCGGGAAGCGAATGAATCTGGAAGGCAGGAAGGCAGGTAAGCCGGCGAATTGGGAAAACAGGAAAGCGGGAAAACATGAAAACGGGAAACAGCGGCCCGGCGCGGATTCAGCATCACTGGCAGTTGGAGGTTTACCAACTGGCCATGCAGGCATCCCGCGAAGTCTTCCAGCTCACCAAATCCTTTCCCAAGGAGGAGCTCTACTCCCTGACCGACCAGATTCGCCGCTCCTCGCGCAGCATTTCCGCCCAACTCGCCGAGGCATGGCGTCGCCGCAAATACGAGGCCGTCTTCGTCAACAAGCTGAACGAGGCCGAGGGCGAGGCGGCTGAGACTCAAGTCTGGCTCCAACACGCCTTCGACTGCGAATACGTCAGCGCCACCCGCGCCCGCGAACTTCACCGGCTCTACAACCGCATCCTCGGCAAACTG
>CAIWAH010000140.1 GCA_903910585.1 uncultured Verrucomicrobiota bacterium | reverse complement strand
TCCGAGCCGGAGGCAGATGGGGCGCTTGAACCGGGTTTCGGCCATGAATGGCCTCAGCGTGCGCAGGTGGCCGTCCGCTGACAGCCAGGCGGCTTTGATCCAATTGCGTTCCCAGTCGAACAGGAACACGGCGCCGTCATACTCGGCGGGGAGCTTGCGCCCGGAGTCCAGCGCGGGATCGAAACGGTAGGCCGGCCCAGCCATGGCCGAGCGTGCACCGGAGCCCACTTCGGGCCAACGTGATGATGGGCCCGGCGGATACCACAGGAAGGCCGCTTGCGCGGGCGGCAGTTCCCGGAGACCGGTATTGTTGGGCGAGTCGTTGAGCGGATGCCGCGGGTCCATCGCGGGCCCGGTGGTCTTGGTCGCAAAGTCGTGGAGGCGATAGGGCCGGTTGTCGGCGGCGAAGTAGGGCCAGCCGAAATTGCCGGCGCGGGGGGCGACGTTGAACTCGTCAAAGCCGGCCGGGCCGCGTTCGGGGTCGGGGCCCAGGGCATCCGGTCCGACGTCGCCCCAGAAGAGCCAGCCGGTCTTTGGATCGATGCTGATGCGGAAGGGATTGCGGCAGCCCATCACGTAGATTTCGGGCCGGGTCTTTGGAGTGCCGGGCGGGAAGAGATTGCCGGACGGAACCGTGTAGGTGCCGTCGGGTTCGGGGTGAACGCGCAGGATTTTGCCCCGGAAATCCGCCGTGTTGGCGGCGGTGCGTTCGGAGTCGTTCAGCTCGTGACCCGGGCGGCGATCGAGCGGGGCAAATCCATCCGAGCGGTCGGCATACGTGTAGTCGCCGGTGCCGAGGTAGAGGTTGCCTGCGGCATCGAAGTCCAGTCCGCCGCCGGAATGGTTGGGCTTGGGAATCTGCGTTGGCACCCGGAGCAGAATCTTCTCGGACGCCACCTCCAACTTTCCGGAAGCGACCGTGAAGCGGGAAACCCGGTTCTCCAGCACACCGGGCGTGGAGTGATACAGAAAGATCCAGCCGTTGGTCGCGAAGCCGGGATGCAGGGCCAGGCCAAGGATGCCGTCCTCCGGTCCGGTGAAGACCTCCAGGGTGCCGAGCGTCGTGGTGGCACCGGTGCCAGGATGCCAGGCCTTCAAGGCGCCGCGTCGCTCCGCGAAGAACGCCCGTCCATCCGCGGCAACATCCAGCGCGATGGGTTCGACGAGATTGGTGGCGAGGACCGTGCGCTGTAGGCGGGGTTCGGCCGCGGCGAAGCCGGCCATGGCGAGAAAGACCGCCCAGGCAGCCAGCAGGTGCGCGCGGATGGGGAACATCGGTGACCGAAAGGTGCGGGCATGGGCGCCTCCCGCTCAAGCCGCCAGCCGGTGATTTCCAATTTCACGAACCTCCGCAGTCCGCCCACGTCAGCCCGAAGCGCGCCAGATACTTGCTCAGCCGGTCGGCGTCGTTGGTGTGCTTGCGCGCGAGGCGGGTGACGCGGAACAGCTTCCGGCCGGCGTCGGACTGGTTCTTCGACTCGCGGCCGACGCGGATCACGTAGGCCAGTTGGGCCTGATCGAAGGGATCAATCTCAGCGAGGCGTTTGGGTCCGAGCACCGAGGTCAGCAGCTCCGCTTCGTCGTCCTCCAGCTCCGGTTCCGCCCACGCGGCGCGAAGCCGGGCCAGTTCGTCGTCGAGGACGGACGCGGTGATGCGGCCGCCTTCGGCGAGGGTTGCCATGCGGGTCAATGCGGCGTTGAGGTCGCGGAAGTTCGCGCTCCAGCGGGCCTCCGCAGAATGGGCGAAGGCGAGGAACTTCGCCCGCACTTCCTTGCTGAACGTGACCCGAGTTCCCTGTTTCCGGGCGAACTGGTCCAACTCGTAATCGAGGTTGGGCTCGATGTCCTCGGGGCGTTCGCGCAGGCCGGGCAGGCGGAAGGTCCAGAGGTTCAGCCGTGCCAGCAGGTCCTCGCGGAACCGGCCTTCGCGGACGCGCTCCTGGAGGTCGCGGTTGGTGCCCGTGATGAGCTGGAAGTCGCTCGTCACCTCGTGGTCGCCGCCGAAGGGCGGGAAGCGTTTGTCCTCCAGCGCCCGGAGCAGCATGGCCTGTTCGTCGAGACCGAGTTCGCCCACTTCGTCGAGGAAGAGCAGGCCGCCGTCCGCCGAACGGAGCAATCCGGGCCGGTCCTTCACAGCGCCGGTGAAGGCGCCCTTCACATGACCGAAGAGCGCGCTCATTGCCGCGTCGCCGCGCAAGGTGGCGCAGTTCACCTCCACGAACGTCCCCGTGAGCTGGTGCCGCGCCTTCTTGAGTTCGTAGATGCGCCGGGCGAGCTGCGATTTCCCGGCGCCGGTCGGACCCATGAGCAACACCGGGTCGCGCGACTGCACCGCGACGTGCTCGATCTGCTCGATCAGGCGGTTGAAGCGGGCGTTGCGGGTCTCGATGCCGGATTTGAGGAAGCTGCGGGCTTCGGTCGCCTCCTTGCGGAACCGGGCGGCGATGCGGTCGCAGCGCGACAGGTCGAGGTCGATGAGGCTGTAGATGCCCGCCGGCGACTTCTGCTTCTTTTCCTTCGGCGATGTCTGGACCAGGCGGCCGGGGAAGTGCCGGCTCTCGGTCAGCAGGAAGAGGCAGATCTGCTGGACGTGCGTGCCGGTGGTAATGTGAACGAGGTAGTCTTCTTTGTCCGGGTCGAAGGGATAGCCGCGGGCGAACTCGTGCAGGGCACCGAAGACCTCCTCGAAATCCCACGGATCGCGGAGGGTTTGCGGGTGCAGGCGAACCTCGGTCTCCGGTGACACCCGGCCAATGTCGGCGGCCACACAGCGGGCAACGTCATTGTGCGGAGGCTGGTGCAGCAGTTCGAACCGGCTGACGACAAGGTCCTCGTGCTGGCAAAGCGACACGCTGGGCCGCCACTTCTGCCAGCGTTCCTGATGGAAGCCCGCATCCAGCACGCTGCCGAGGATGCCGAGCACGACGGTTTTCTTCATGGTTCTTCGGTGTGGCGGTGCTGCCGCGCCGCCCATCTCAAGCTTCTGCGTTCGTTGACCAACTCCAAGCACCGGAGGTGCGGCAGACAGTAGCCCACGGCGTCAGCCGTGGGTTCAGGGCCGACCCATCGTCAGCCCCGGAGGGACGGCAGACTTGGGCCGGATCTGCCGCCCCTCCGGGGCTGGCCTGTTTCAGTTCGACAACCCCGGGCTCACGCCCGGGGCTACTGTCTGTCGCCGCTCCGCGGCTTTGCGGAACGCCGCCCAGCTGACGCAACAGTGCTTCGGCGAGTGACTCTCCGTAAAGCGCATTACGTCGCCATTAAGCGACGTATTCCGATTTGCAAGATTCCCTGTCCATGCTGTTTCCAGAGCAAATCCCCATATTCTTGCCGGTTTCGCCGGTTGGCACGCCCGCTGCATCAGGAGGAGACGCTAAGTCCGAAGCCAGCAGTCGGCGGCGGTTGCCCAACCGGTCCTGCGTATCGTCGGATTGGCGTTGAAATCGGATTCCATCCGACCGGGTTCGAAGCCCGATCAACGGCGGCAACCGGGTTCTGGCGCTTCGGCGCGGCGATGAAGCGGCTATGAGAAGGGGCACTCCTTCCCGCCGTGGAGACGTGGAGCCTGGTTGCCGCCACAACGGAAAGAAATGACCGAAATGAACACTGAATTCCTCTTCTTGGAGGCCCAGAAGCCGAGCGCCCTACCCGGCTTCGTCCGGCGCGTGAACGTGGCCGACCACGAGTGTGTGCTCCTCTACCGATACGGTCGCTTCCAGCGGCGTCTCGGCGCGGGGCGCCATCGGATTTGGGGAACCGGACATGCCATCCATCGCGTTGATCTCCGTAAGGCGACCATGACCGTGGCCGGCCAGGAGGTGCTCTCGGCCGACAACGTCGGGTTCAAGATCAGCCTCGCCCTCACCTGGCAAGTCACTGACCCGGTGAAGGCGTTGCACGAGGTGCAAGACTGGCACGCCAGCCTTTACCAAGTTGTCCAGCTTTCGCTCCGCACCGTCATCGCAGCCCAGCCATCGGAGGACTTGCTCGAAAAGCGGCTGGAAATCGGAACCCAGTTACTGGCCCAAGCCGCACCCGAGGCCGAAAGAATCGGCGTCACCGTCTCGGCGCTGGCCGTGAAGGACGTGATGCTGCCCGGCGAGCTGAAGAGGCTCTTCGGCGAAGTGCTCAAGGCAAAGCAGGAAGGCCTCGCCGCCTTGGAGCGCGCCCGGGGCGAGACGGCGGCTCTCCGCAATCTGGCCAACGCGGCCAAGATGCTGGATGGAAACCCAGCGCTTCAGAACTTGCGCCTGCTACAGACGATGACCACGGCCGGCCAAGCCGGCGCCAACTTCGTCTGGGGCGTGCCTAATGGTATAGTTCCGGTTGGAAAAGACACGGAACTGAACCGGCCTATCAACTCCGGAAATCCGGCAGAACAATAGAACCCGCCTAAGCGATCAGCCTTTGGTCGCTTGGGCGGAATAAAGGATGTCAATCGGCTGGCGGTTCAATGGAAGACTAGCTGAAACCTTCCTCCACTTTCTCCCCAACACGGTTACGGTCACTTTTGTGGTCACCGACTGCAGCATCCCATTCGGGCGAACAATCGTCAGCTTCGTCCCGTGTTCGAGATGCGTCTGAAAGGAGCGGGAAAACAAATCAGGGGTCTGGGAACGGAATCCGTCCAAATCCGATGGATCATTTGCAATTTTGTCCAATGAAACAGGTTGCCGGGCAGGGGTGGTCGGAACAATATCAGAGTCACCGCTGCTGACCTGCCTTGCCCTTGGGGGGCGGAGGTGGTCGCGGCGTGTCTGTCGCCATGAGATCCGCCTTTCGACTGTTCCGGCCGACCTTTGCCGGCCTGTGTGTCACCGCCCTCGGCCAGAGTGTGCCGGTGAACTTCAGCAACCAGGTGTTTGGGACGGACCGGCTGGTCTACGATGTGACGGGGCAGCCGCTGGTGGGGACCAATTACCGGGCGCAGCTGTATCTGGACACCGTGACGGGGCTGGTGGCGGTGAACGGGGCGGGCACAGGGCTGTTCCGGGCGCCGGGGACCTCAGCGCCGGGCACTTGGTCGGGGGGGACCCGCGACCTTTCCGGGGTGGACGCCGGCCAGACGGTGCAGTTGGAGGTGCGGATCTGGGACGTGGCGCAGTTCGGGACCTACGACGCGGCGATGGCGGCGGGCGGGGTGACGGGGACGTCCGGCCTGTTCAGCTACTCGTTTGCCCCCGGGAACCCGCCGTCCCCGACCGACTCGTGGCTGCAGAACCTGACCACGATCCGGCTGGTGGACGCGCCCGCGCCGCCGCCCCTGGTCGAGCGGATCACGTATCCCACGCCCCGGGAAGGGGACGCCCTGCCGGTGACCCCCGTGGTCACCGGCGGCACGGCGCCGCTGCGCTACCTGTGGCAGCTGCCCAACGGCCGACAGGACACCAACTTCGTCGTGCAGTTGGGCGGGGCCGGCCTGCGCCCCGGGATCATCGACTTCAACCTGACCGTCACCGACGCCGACGGGCGGAGCACGCCGCCGGCGGTGTTCCGGATCGACGTGCCGAACCGGGCGCCCGAAGTGCGGACCGCGGGCGCCAGCGGGGCGGTCGAGGGCGAGCGGGTGGCGGTCAGTGCCGCCGCCGACTACGCGTGGCCGCCCGCCGCGGTGCGGGCCACCTGGACGTTGGCCGACGGGCGGAGCGTGAACGGCCTCGAGGCGCTGCTGCCGCTGTTGAGCCCCGGGCGCCACAC
>CAIWAH010000139.1 GCA_903910585.1 uncultured Verrucomicrobiota bacterium | reverse complement strand
GCCGCCGTGTTTGGCGGTCAGGAAATAGCCCGGAGCCACCGGGGTGCCGAGCAGTCCGCCCCAATTCCCCTGATATTGCCAGCCGCTGCCGGCCAGGTCACCGGTCGGGGCGGTCGCATTGAACGCCGGATCGGCCGAGTTGATGAACAACAGCGCATGCGCCGGCACCGTCGCGGCGGCGGCCAATGTCAGCAGTAACCCGAGACGGTGGCGCGCGGTCATCTGGAAAACCGGAAACATCATGCCATGGGCATAGCCAAGCACCGGACGGCTGGCAATGCCACGGAACCCACACCTGAAACGGGGTCGCAGCCCACGCACAGTTGCGTCCCCGAAACGGACCCGATACAACCTCGCAACGCTAGTTTACTGTTAATTGCCCGCCGTGCCCGCATACCCACCCAACACCCCGCCGCCCAAGCGCGGACGCATCAGCGCCGGATTGCTGATGTTCCGGCGCCGGAGCGGTGTGTTGGAAGTGTTCATCGCTCATCCCGGCGGGCCTTGGTTTCCGCACCGGGACTTCGACGTCTGGACGATTCCCAAGGGCGAAATCGAGCCCAACGAGGAACCGCTGGCCGCCGCTGTCCGCGAGTTCCGCGAGGAGGTCGGCCTGGAATCCCACCCGCCCTACTTTGAATTGGGTTCCATCAAGCAGCGCGGCGGCAAGACGGTTCACGCCTGGGGCTTCGAGGGCGACTGGGATGAAAACACTCCCATCCGCAGCAACCTCATGAAGGTCGAGTGGCCCCCGGGTTCGGGCCAGATCACCACCTGGCCGGAAGTGGACAAGGCGGGATTTTTCACGGTCGCCGCCGCCCGCGAGAAGATGAAGCTGGCCCAGCATCCGCTGCTGGACCGCCTGATGACCGCCCTCGCCCAAAATGGCGCGGCCCGGCGGGAGGCCGCCCTGAGCAGCGCCCCGGCCGCGACCGATGCGATGACCGCGGCCTGAAGCCAGGCGCCGTTCAGTCCTTGGTCCAGAAGTCCACGACGAACACGTCGCCCAGCAGCGGGCCGACCAGCTTGCCGAATTCCTTGTGGTCCGGGTGCACCAGATACGCATCGCGGTCCGCCTCGCTGCCAAAGGTCAGGACCCACGCGTGGGTGCAGCCTTTGTTCAGCCCTTCGGGACTGTTGTTGAGGCCCCAGACCAGTTTCTTGATCTGCGGCACTTTGGACTTCAGGGCGCGGAACGCCTCCTCGACCTTCTTGATGTCGTCCTTGCCCGCAGAGTCCTTGAACTTGAACGACACGACGTGCAGGAGCTGCGACTTGGCCGGACGGGCGGTCTCGGACTTTTTCGCTTCGGCCTTGTCGGCCTTCTTCTTGGCGGAATCGGCAGCGGTGGCGGTCATGGTGGTGAAGAGCAGTGCGGCAATGGTGCTGGCGCGAACGAGTTGAAAGAGCTTCATGTGACGTTGCGGCCGCAGCCTAGAAATGGTCCGGAGCGGCGCAAGCGTGCGACGGACATTTCTCGCGGACACTTCAACCGGGAATCGCCAGCCAGGCCATGACCACGGCAACCGTCACCCCGGCATTGAGCAGCACCGGCAGCAAGGTCCAGATCGAAACCGGCTGCTTCACCCCGGAGCGCGGCCGGGAAAAGCAGGCGACCCAGCCGACCACTCCACCGGTCAGGGTGAAGGCCACCACGAGGAGAAGGCGGTCGGCATCGAGCCGGGCCACGATGCCCTCGGCAGCGCGCCATTGCCAGGCGGCCAAACCAGTCCCTAGGGCCGTCGCCAGCCACGTCAGCAGCCCCAGCGCGAGCTTGTCCCGTCTTTCGGGATTCATGGCCGTGCCGTCCCCGCTTCAGGCCAGCGGGGAACGCTCGCGGTGCCAGTCGGTGCTCTGCTCGTAGGCGTGCGCGACGCGGAACATGGTTTCCTCGCCGAACGGTTTGCCCAGCACCTGCAGGCCGATGGGCAGCTTGGGCGACTTCGTGAAGCCGCACGGCACGCTGATGCCGCAGATGCCCGCCAAGTTGCAGGAGATCGTGAAGATGTCGCTCAGATACATCTGCAGCGGGTCGCCGGACTTCTCGCCGACCTTGAAGGCCGCCGTCGGCGCGGTCGGCGACACGATGGCGTCCACCTGCTCGAAGGCCTTGAGAAAGTCGTTGCGGATGAGCGTTCGGACCTTCTGCGCGCGCAGGTAAAATGCGTCGTAATAGCCCGAGCTCAGCACGTAGGTGCCCAGAATGACGCGGCGTTTCACCTCCGCGCCGAAGCCCGCGCCGCGAGTCCGGGAATTCAGCTCGGCCGGATCGCGGCCGTCCACGCGGGCGCAATAGCGGATGCCGTCGAAGCGGGCGAGGTTCGCCGACGCCTCGGCCGGCGCGATGATGTAGTAGGTCGCCGCCGCGTAATCGCTGTGCGGCAGCGAGACCTCGACGATCTCCGCGCCGAGTGTTTCGAGCTGCTTCACCGCAAGCTTCACCGCGGCGTCCACCTCGGGATCCAGGCCGCCGATGTTGAACTCCTTCACGATGCCAATGCGCAGTCCGCGGAGGTCACCGGTCAGGGCTTTCGCATAGTCCGGCACGGGTTGCGGCACGCTGGTGGAATCCCGGCGGTCATGCCCGGCGATGGCCTGGAGGATGGTTGCGGAATCGCGCACGTCCTTGGTGAACGGCCCGATCTGGTCCAGCGAACTCGCGAACGCCACGAGGCCGTAACGCGACACCAGCCCGTAGGTCGGCTTTACACCAACGATGCCGCACAGCGACGCCGGCTGCCGGATCGAGCCGCCCGTGTCGGAACCGATGCTCGCGAAGCATTCGCTCGCCGCCACGCTCGCCGCGCAGCCACCGGAAGAACCGCCGGGAATGCGCGAGGTGTCCCACGGATTCAGCGTCGTCCAGAAGGCGGAATTCTCGGTCGAGCTGCCCATTGCGAACTCGTCCATGTTCAGCCGGCCGAACACGACCGCACCGGCCGCCTTGAGTCGCTCGACCACCGTCGCGTCATAGGGCGACACGAACTGGCCGAGGATCTTCGAGGAACAGTTCAGCGGCTGGCCGCGGTGGCAGAGCACGTCCTTGAGCGCGATCGGCACGCCCAGCAGCGGCTTCTCCGCGGGCGTGACCCCGGCGGCCAGATCGCGGTCGGCGGCCTCGGCCTGTGCCAGGGCATCCGCCGCGTCATGGCTGAGGAAGGCCTTCACCTGGCCATCCACCTGCGCCAGATGGTCGAGGCACGACCGCAGCGCGTCGCGGGCGGAACATTCGCGGCGGGCCAGGCGGCCGGTGAGTTCGGAGATGGTAAGCTGACGGAGCATCGGACCGGCGCAGTTGAACCAAAAACCGGGACCGGCGCGAAGGATTTTGCGGACAACTTGGCCGGCACGGAGGGCGAAGTTCACAAGTGCAATCCCCGATACCGGGCAAACGGCCACTTGACTTCCCGCCGGACCTTTTTACCAACGCTCCAACGGCGCCCCTCAGATTCAGATCAATCCCCAGAACTGTCCAACCTATGACCAAACGCGATTTGGTGGTGGAGATAGCGAAGGATACCGGCCTCACCCAGGAGCAGGTCCTCGATGTCGTCCAGCGAACCCTTGATCGTATTTCCGACGCCCTGACCCAGGGCAAAACCATCGAATTGCGGAATTTCGGTGTGTTTGAGGTGAAAATCCGCAAGGCCCGCATCGGCCGGAATCCCAATTCGCCGGAGCAGGATGTGCCCATTCCGCCGCGCGCCGTGGTGAAGTTCAAACCCGGCAAGGAAATGCGCGAGGCCGTGCTGAAGCTGACGCCGGGTGCCTGACGGGCCGGCCATTCGTTTTCCGGTTTGCTCCTGGCTCTCGTTCGCTCCCCGGGTGTGGGAGGAATCCGGATCGCTGCTCGCGCAGACTTCCGTGATGCGGCAGTTGCTCGGGCTTTTTCTTCACCGGCGTCGGCTCACGATTGATCCCGCCCGGGAGGTCGCCGAGACCGAGGACCGCTGGTTCTGGTTGTTCAAAGTCCGGCGGGTGATTCCGTTTCTCCGGATTCTTCACGTCCAATACGACTACGAGGATGCCGGATCATTCTTCAGGCCGTTCCGGAAAAACGGCGATGGCGCCGAGCGCTTCTCGGTCAGCCTCAGCCTGCTGGCCCCGTGGGAAAAGGTTGTCCTCTTTGACTTCGTCGGCGAGGGGAGCGGTTACGACCGGTCGTTCCTCGAACGGGTGCTTCTCGATCTCGACCGGACGGATCTCTCGGGCAACCAGGCGGGCGAGTCCCGGCAGTTCGCCCTGCTGGTCCGCCAGTTCACCGGCAAACCGCTGGTCTGAGTGCCCGAAGCGGTTCCACCCCGGCGGCACGGGCCGGAAAACTCATGGACGGACCTCGGTGTCTTGCGCGAGTTTCCAAAGGCTCTAACATAGCGGAGCTTTTCTGTCCGATTTGATCATGAACCAGCCGCAAAAGGTTTATTACTTCGACAACAACGCCACGACCCGGATCGCGCCGGAAGTGGTGGACGCCATGATCCCGTTCCTGCGCGACCTCTGGGGCAATCCTTCCAGCGCCTATGCCTTCGGCGCGCAGGTTCACGGCCATGTCGAAAAGGCGCGCGAACAGGTCGCGTCGCTGGTCCATGCGGACCCGAAGGAAGTGATCTTCACCAGCTGCGGCACCGAATCGAACAACTCCGCGATTCACAGCGCGCTGGTCACAACCGGCAAACGGCATGTGGTCACCACGGCCGTCGAGCACAGCGCCAACATGAACTTCGGCGACTACCTCCAGCGCCGCGGCTTCGAGGTCACCTACCTGCCGGTCGAAAGCGACGGCTCGCTCGACCTTCACCTGCTGGAGAAGTCCATCCGGCCGGACACGGCCATCGTCTCGGTGATGCATGCCAACAACGAGACGGGGGTGGTCTTTCCGATCGAGGAAGTCGCGGCGCTCTGCCGCAGCAAGGACACCCTGTGCCACACCGACGCCGTGCAGGTCCCGGGCAAGCTCAAGATCGATGTGAAGCAGCTCGGCGTGGATTTCCTGTCGCTGTCCGCCCACAAACTGCACGCCCCGAAGGGTGTCGGCATGCTCTACGTGAAGCGCCGCACGAAATACACCCCCTACGTCATCGGCGGCCATCAGGAGAAGGGCCGGCGCGGCGGCACCGAGAGCGTCGCCAACATCGTGGCCTTCGGCCGCGCCGCCGAACTCGCGATGGCGACTCTCAACGACGAAAACACCCGCGTGCGCGCCCTGCGCGACCGGCTGGAGAACTTCATCCTCACGAACATTCCCAACACCGTCCGCAACGGCGCCAAGGAGCCACGCCTGCCCAATACGGCGAACATCGCGTTCGATTTCGTGGAGGCGGAAGCCGTGCTGCTGCTGCTCGATCAGATCGGTGTCTGCGCCAGCTCCGGCAGCGCCTGCACCACCGGCTCGCTCGACCCGTCCCACGTCCTCACGGCGATGGGCGTGAAGCCGATGCGCGCCCGCGGCTCGGTCCGCTTCAGCCTCGGCATCTACAACACCGAGGACGAGGTGGATTACCTCATCCAGCACCTGCCGCCGATCATCCAGAAGCTGCGCGACATCTCGCCGCTGAATCCGGCCCACGAGGACAATCACGCCTACGACGTGGCCGGCGCACGCGCCAAGCACGAGCAGGAAGTCGCCGTGGCCAAGGCCGAATAACGTCCGCGGGCAAGCGCCCGCCCCCTCTGGTTACGGCCGCGTGTGGTGGCGGATGTCCACCGCATCCATGCCGGCGGCGCGTATCGCCTGCATGCCGAGGTCAGTGTCCTCAAACGCCCGGCAAAGCTGCGGCGCCACACCCAGACGACGCGCGGCCTCGAGAAAGATGTCCGGCGCCGGCTTCTGGTTCACCACGTCCTCGTTGGTCACGATCGCGCCGAACCACGACACGATGCCGAGGTGGGTCAGCACCTTGGTGATGGCGTGCCTCGAGCCGCCGCTGGCGACGCCCATCGGCAGTTTGCCGTGGTGTTCCCTCGCGATGGCGACGACTTCCTCCACCGGGCCGATGTGCTCGAACAGCTTGAAGTAGGCTTCCTCCTTCTCCTTCGCGAACTTCAGCGGATCGATGTCGGTGCGACCCTGTTCCTGCGCCAGCATCCGCACGATGTCGCGGGTCGGCACGCCCCCGAGTGCATAGAAACGGTCTTCGGGAAAATGAACGCCATGGCGCCCGGTGACTTCCTGCCACGCCCGCCAGTGGATGGGCATGGTGTCGGCCAGCGTGCCGTCGCAGTCGAAGATCAGGGCGTGAGGAACAAAGTCGGGGCGCACGGCAGCCAGCTTCGGCAAGCAGGGGCAGCGTCGCCAGACTTTTGGCAACCGCGGAAGCTCGCTGCCAACTGGGGCACCGGCCGCTGCCCGCTGCCGGACCTTCGGGCGCCGCTTGCCCACCGGGGTTGGTCCGGATTCCTGCTTGAGCCTCGCATGAACGAGAACCTTGCGTGGTGGCTGCAACTGGCCCGCGAATGGATCGGCCCAATCGCCGGCTTTGCTCCCGCACTCGCCGTGCTGGCCTTTACCGTGGCGACCACGCGGCGGCGCCGTGCCCGCCGGCATCTGCGCCGCCGACGCCGCTGGGAAGTCCGCTACGGCTGACCCAAGCGCCCCGCTGCGGGCGTCTGGATTCGCCATTCCGTGCCCGTCTGGCATGGTCGGTCCATGAAGCAGCGCCTGTATGCCTTCGCCCTGGCCGCCTTGCTCGGCGCGCCCATGATGTCGGCCGCACCCGGCCATGTCTGGTTCGAGGGCGAAACGGCCGGCGGCGAAAAGGGCGACAAACTTTCCGGCGGCGCCATGGCCTGGCTGGGACCGGGCACCACGTTTCAACGGCCCTTCACCGTGCCGACCGACGGCACTTACCAGCTGTGGGCCCGCAGCTTTTGGGCGCCGCAGACGTTTCGCTGGCGGGTCGGCAACGGACCGTGGACGGACGTCGGCGCGAAGCACGGATACGACGACCTCGTGGATCTCGCGCCGGGACGCAAGGTCGGCTGGTTCAACGCCGGCGAAGTCGCGCTGAAGGCCGGGACGACCACGCTGGAGTTTGAGGTCACCGATCCGAAGACCACCACTGCCTACGACTGCTTTGTGCTCGCCCGCGGCACCTTTGTCCCCCGCGGCAAACTCAGGCCGGATGAGAAAACCCCGGTGAACGAGCCGGGGTGGTTCGCCTTCGAGCCGGAGCCAGACACCTTCGCCACCACACCGCTCGACCTGCGGTCACTGAACGAACCCATTGCCGGCGCCGGCGGCTTCATCGCGACCCGCGGCGAGGAGTTCATCCACGCCAACTCCGGCGAACCGGTCCGTTTCTGGGCCGTGAACACCGGTCCGGACACCGCCCGGAAATCGCGCGCGGAGGTGGACCTGTTTGC
>CAIWAH010000138.1 GCA_903910585.1 uncultured Verrucomicrobiota bacterium | reverse complement strand
GGCCGAGCTGGCGCAGGCGCTGGGCGAACATGCGCCGGCAGCGTAACGCGTGGCGAAGGCGGGACGAATTGTTTTCCCGTCCGCTTCCGGATCACCCGGTAACTCAGTCCACTACGATCCGGAAGAACCGTGGCAGCGTCCCCTGGGGCACATTGACCTGTAGCGTCCGCGGCCCCGGCCGCGCAGGGATGGCGGCCAGCCGGGTCCAGATCGCTCCATCCAAGGCGTCGGCGGCCTCGACCGCATACGCCACCCCGTCTGCCGCGATGAAGCGAAGGGTGACCGACACGTCGTCCCGTGCGGGCAGTTCGACGCGGAGGGCACTGGCCGGGTCCTGTGGATTGGTGCCGGCCAAGAACTCCTCGCGGTTGCTGCGGCCATCGAGGTCGGTATCAGCCAAGGCGTCGGCCGGATCGGCGGCGGACAGCTGGTGGGCGAGCTCCCAGTCATCCGGCAGACCGTCGTGGTCGGCATCCGCGCGGTTGCTGGCGCCGGGGGTCGGCAGCGTGGGGAAGCGCACGATGGTCGCCGAGCTGTCGGGGAACCGGCCTTCGCTGACGCCCTTCGTGGCGGCCATGTAGGAGATCTGACTGACGAGCACGCCTTCCCGGTCGGCGAGGCCGATGGACTCGCCCTTGTTGTCGAGTTTGAACGCCACATGGTTGCCGGCGCCGCCGGTCGAGCCGTCGGCCACGAGCTTGACGAACGCGTCTGCACCGGTGCCGAGGAAACTGAGCGCGGGGAGCGCATGCTTCCGGGGCACCGTGAGGTCGTCGGTCAGATGCCAGCCGGAAAGATCCACTGGCAGATCGCCGGGATTGTGCAGCTCGAACCAATCCTCGCCGGACGTGGGATTGGGCATCCACTCGTTGACGGTTACCCGATGCGAATCGCCGAGGCTCTGCGGGCGGTTCGTGGCTCCGGGCGTAGGTTCGGCGAGCTGCCATTCACCCGTGCCATCCGGAACCCGGCCGATGGAGCGGTCGTGAAGTTGCAGGCCGAAGCGGACCGTATCGAGCAGGGCACGGGAGTTGGCCGCGGTGTCGAGCAGGTAGAGTTGGTCGCCGTCCCCGTCGAGTTTGAACGGAGCCGACGGTGCTGTCGGAGTTCCGGTGCCGGCGACGTCGCTGCCCTCAAGGCGCACCCGCAGAAATCCGCGAGGGGCGAGCATCGTTCCGGCCGCAAACTCGAAACGGGCGGGCTGGGCCGGATCATCGGTCAGTGCGAGGCCGCTGAGGTTCAACGCCTCGGCGTTGGGATTGTGAAGTTCGATCCACTCCGGATAGGTGCCGTCGGGCTCGGAAAGGCCGTAGTTGCGGGCGAGCACCTCGTTCAGCACCGGCGGCAGCAGTCCGGTGCCGATGTTGGTCTGGCTGAGGCTTTGGAACAGCCGCAGCGCGAAGGTGAGGTCGCTGCTGCCGGAATTCGCCTGGTGCACTTCGACGGCGAGCAGGTTTTCCCCGGTCTGCAGCCAGGTGGCGGCAACGTCCGCGGGACCATTGAACGCCGCCGTGCTGACCACGGAGGCGGCGTAGTCCGTGTAGGCGGGAGTTGTGGGTGACAGATTCTGGCGAAACAGCTCGTGGCCGTTCAGCCAGACCAGGGCGCCGTCGTCGATCAGCGTCTGCAGGCGCAGAACCGCCGACGGATCGTTGGTCGCGAGCGTGAAATGGGTGCGGAAATAGTAGGCGGACTTGCCCCGCGTCAGCGCCGTGTTGAGCGGGACGGTGAAACGGTCGCCGCCGAAATGGAACAGGGCATTGCCAGTGTCCCAGGCGGAGTCGTTGAAGTTCGTCGTCTGCCAGCCGGCGGCCGGCGCGCCCGCCTGATAGTAGCGCCAGCTGTTGGTAAAGGTCACCAGATCGAAGGTAACGGTCGTGATGTTGGTTTCGCCCGCGCCGCCGCCCGGATTGCCGGCACCGGGAGTGGGCGTGGGCAGGAAGCGCAACGTGGAACTGCCATTGGGACTGCGGCCTTGGGCGACGTCGGCGTATTGCGGTCCGTAGAACACCGTGTCGAGGGCGGTGAATTCGGTTGGCGGAGGAGTGGGAAATCCGGCGCAGGCCGGGGTGGTGAGCGCGATCTGCAGCACGCCGTTTTCGGAAGCCAGCTTGAAGGACAGGTGATTCCCGCCCGCGTTGGCGTTGCCGTCGGCGATCAGGGCGAGGTAACCGCGGGCATCCATGAAGGTCAGCGGCGGCAACGCGTGCCGGAGCGGGGCTCCGACCGGATTGTCGGTCAGAAAAATGCCGTCGAGCCGGACGGGCAGGGGCTCGGCGTTGTAAAGTTCGACGAAGTCATCGGCGAACTGCGCAGTGGCGGTGGCCAGCCATTCGTTGATCTGGAGACCGCCGAGCGAGCCCAGCGCGACCGGTTGGTTGGCGGCGCCGAAGGTCGGTTCAGTGAGCGTCCATTGCTGGTCGCGACATGGTGAGGACGCGACTGCGGGCCAGCGCCCCAGCGAACGGTCGGCGAGCTGCGGGCCGAACGTGACCGAATCCACCACCTCGCCCGCCGGATTGAACAGCAGCAGCGTGTCGCCGGCGGCTTTCAGTCCGAACGGCAGATTCAGGGCGCGGGCACCGAGATCCGCGTCGGCGGTCAGCACCAGGTAACCGCCCGCCGGAACGGTGACGCCGGCGGGAAAACGATAGGCCGGCGGCAAAGCGGTATCTTGTCCGAGGCCGTAGCCGGCGAGATCCAGTGCGGTGGGGCTGTCGTTGAAGAGTTCGACCAGATCGGGCAACGAGCCGTCCGCGAGCGGCAAATGGTCATTGCGTGCGAGCACTTCGCTGAGCACCAGGCGGGCGAAGTCCGGGGCGACCGTCCAGCGCACGGTCGCGGGCGCCGCCGCATCGTCGCCCAACAGGGGCGAATCCTGCCAGACACCCGCATCGTTTTGGCCGATGACTTCCAGCTGATGCTGGCTTTGGGTGAGGCCGGCCAGGGTAAGCGGATTGCCCGCTGGAACCGGATCGCTCCACGGGCCGCCATCCATACGCCAGCGATACTGGACGAACCCGGCGCCCTGGTTCCATGCGGCGGGAATCCCCGTGCGCGTCACGGGACCGACCGTCAGTGTCAACGAGGTGCGGCGATCCGCTCCGAAGGGCGCACCTCGGATCTGGAGCCGGGTGCTGCCTTCGAAGCCCGGGATGTCCCGGGCCGGCGAAGTAGAAGTCTGCCGGAACCACTCGCGCAGCACCTGGGCGGAGGCGAAGTCACGGAAGCGTGTGTCCACCAACTCGGGCCGGTGAACGAACACCGGGGCCGCGATCAGATTGTTGGTCGTGGTGCCCGGTGGCGGCGCGGGCAGGGCATTGTCCACAAAAGTCAGCGCGCTCGTCTCCGGTGCGTAATTGCGCGTCAGGGAATCCACCTTGGTGATGACGTTCCCGGCGAAGTGAAAGCCCGCTCCGGCCGAGGTGCCGTCATCGGCCAAGTTCAGCACTGCGGATTCGGTATCGAGGCCGCCCTCCTTGGTGATCCGCACGATGGTGTTGTTGAGCACCGTGTAGAAATTCCCCTGCTTGGCGGTGACGGCCTGGTCGCAGTCGTAAAACAGGTTGCCGATCACCGTCACCTGGCTGGTGTCGCCGCTGTTGCTGCCGCCGCTGACGGCGCTGGACGAATCGGGCGAGCCATTCTTGTGGGTGTGGAGGAAGAGGTTGCCCTCGACCCACGCGTCGGTGCCGTCGAGGTCCAGCAGGTCGTCGCCGCTGCCGGCGAACACGTTGTTGATGATCTGGAGGATCGGTTCGCCGGGCCGGTTGCCGCCGGTGAAGTCGAAGGCGTCGTTGTATCCGCGGACCGTGCCGACGTAGCAGTGCCGCAGGATGCCGACGCCGCCGGCCTTGATCCCGTCGTTGCCATGCAGGGCCTCGAATTCCGCCGTCGCATCGGGGAAATGGCAGTGGCTGACCACGAACGAGGACGCGTCGAGGGAGAGGTATTGTTTGGCCGGATTGCCAAAGGTCAGGTGATCCAGCACGACCGTGGCGCCCACGGTGTGGATGGCGGTGCTGCCGTTGGCGTCGAAGTGCGCGTAGGCGATCCGGGTTTCCGGTGAACCGGCCCCGCCGTTGATGACCAGGCCGCCCCAGTTGGAACCGGCTGCCGGATCCTTCGCGAACATGATGGGAGCGCCCTCGGACCCTTCCACGAGGAGCTTCCCTCCGTTGGCGACCGTGAAGTTAACTCCAGCTCCCAGGTAAATGGTTGTGCCGGGCTCAATGGTCAGCGTGGCGCCTGCGGCGACGGTCAATGAGGTCGTGACCCGGTAAGGGCTGGCTGCCGCAGTCCAAGTGAGGCTGCCCGCGAGGTTGCCGCCTACGGTCGTGCCGGCGGCGGCAGTGCTTGCGACGGCGACGACCAAGTGGTCCGTTTCCGCACCGGCCGCGTCGTAAGAACGGACCACGAGGCGGTTCATTCCCGGACGCAGAGCGACCGTGGAATTGGTCCAGGCGGCGTCCCACGCCGACCATTGCGCGGGCTGGCCGTTGACGGTCACTGAGCGGGTGGTCACGGCGTTGGCGAAGCCGTGGAGGCTGATGCTGGTGCCGTCCGTCTGGTAGATGCCGCCGACGTTGGCGACGTTGCCATTGGTCGCGGTGAGGGTGAGCGGTATCTGCGCCAGCACGCCGGCCCGCCGGGCCGCTGCGAAGTCCTTGAAATTCTGTCGGACGGACTCGGTGGCGACGTTCCCGAGGACTTCTTCCACCAGCGGGTTGAACTCCTCCGGAGAGAAATCGCGATGGGCGAGCTCCACGAGCAGGCGGTAATATTCCGGAGCGAACTCGGGGTGCTTCACGAAACGGCTGACCTGCGGATTCGCCGCCATCCGGAACAGGCCGTCGTTCACGTTGAACGAGGTGTCACCCAGCCCGAGGATTGTGTCGAGGTCGTAGGGCACCACGCGGGCGCGGGGATCGTTGCGGCCGAAATAGAGGTGATAGTCGTCCCCTTCGCCGGTCCCGTTGTTGCCGTTGCCCAAATCGGTTTCGCGGTTGTCCACTAGGGTCTCCAGCGCGAAGTAACGCATCCAGGAGTCGAGGTGGACCGTCCGGCGGACGGCCGCGGCGAACTCGGCGTCCGAGCTCTGTTCGAGGGCCCGGCACAGCTCAATCAGGTCCCGCCAATCGTCCTGCGAAGTGTTGGACTGCTTGAAGTAGTTCTCGCGGTAGGGCGCCGCATTGGTGCCCAGAAACGACAGGTCGGCGCCGTCGCCGGTCAGGCGGATGCCGCGATAAAGGTTGCCGGAGGAATCCTCCGGGAAGGCGCGCGCCGCGAACTCGGAATTGATGACCTCGTTGGCGACGTAGAAGCCGAAATTGGGCGAGCCCGACGTTTGCAGGTCGCGGTTGTTGACGCGGAGATGCACCGGCCGGGAATCCGCCGCGGCCAATCCGGCGCGCTGGTAAACGGCGCTGCCCAGCAACTGGGCCGGCGTGTATTGGCTGTTGAGGTTGAGGGCGCTGGACTTCCGCCAAAGCTCATCATTGCGCAGGTGCAGTCGCAGGCCCGGGGGTGACTTGGTGCGGGAACCGTTGCCGCGGTTGCGCACGCCGATCAGGTAGCGCAGCTCGGTTCCGGTGCCGTCCTGGCTGATGAAGGTGGCGTTGAACTGGGCGTGGCTGCGGGTCTGGTCATTGAACGGGGCCGGCTGGGGAAACGGGGCGGCGGGCGTATTGCGGTTGATCGACTCGAGTTCGGCCCGCTCGGCCGCGGTGAGGATCAGGCGGTAGCGGGGCAGTTCGCCCGGCTGGAGCGGCGAGCGGCTGCCGGTGTCGTCTACTTGGTAGAGAGCATTCGCGACCTGTTGTGGCACGCCGTCCACCAAGGCAGGCGCCGGCCAGGTCCGGAATTGGCCGGAGGCATCCGTCGCCGACAGGTAGAACTCAACGATGGTCCCGTTGGTTTGCGCCGGAATCGCGGCGGCGAACACACCGTCACCGGGACCGCCATCCCCGTGGGCCCCGTCATCGTGGAGGGGAAGATCGTGAAACGTCGGCGCGCCGTCCGTCCGCCAGCGCAACGTGCCGGACAACGCGGCGGGCTCCGCCTCGTCCACCAACCTTGCGAGAACGGTTACGGATTCGGTGGACTTGGGGATCAGGGGTTGATGCCGGACACCGGTGATCACGGGAGGCAGGTTGGTCGTGGCGGTCGAATTGGGCGCCCCCGGCGTGCCGCCGGGCAGGGCGCTCGGTGACCAATTGCGCCCGTATTGGCTGGGCAGGGCGGATTGCCTGAGTTCCAACGAGGCACCCAAGCCATCCGCTGCGGACTGCCAGGCCCAACCGCGATGGCCGTAGTCCACGGCGTCACGGATGCGTTCGGCCCATTCGCCATCGTCGGCATAACGAACGGAATCCACCGGCTTGCCAGTGGCATCCACCAGTTGGACCTGCTGGCCGGAATTGGAAAGGATTCCCTCCCAGCCCGCGACCACCGGGGCAACGTCAGGGTGGTTCGTGGCAAAGGACGCGGCGTCGGCCGCGATGACCAGGAACGCCCCGGGAGGGATCCGGGTATTGGGCGGCAAGGTGAACCGGACACCCTCCGTGAAGCGCCAGCCGGAAACGTCCACCGCGTTCGTGCCGGTGTTGACGAGCTCCAGCCATTCCTCGCGGTCCAGCTCGGACGGCGGGTGGTAGAACAGCTCGTTGATGCGGATATCCGCGTGGGCGGCGAAAAGTGTCAGCGAAGCAAGGCTGAAGAGACCTTGCTGAACGGAACGGAGCCGACCGGCCCAAGTTGAGTCCTGCACGATGAAATCACCGTAGCAGACTGCCGGCCAAGCGCTCCCCTTCTTTTGTCGCCAACCGGCTGGAATTCAGTTGGTTTCCGGGGCGGACCGGCGGAGACCGACCTCATGGGCGATGTCGTCAAATTCCTCCCGGCTGACCTCGTGCAGTTCCTTGCCCCGTTTGGCGAGCTTCTCGTTGATCTTGATGGCCTTTTCGGTCATCGCCTCGTGGGTGTCCTTGGAACCGCCGACGAGGGCGAAGTTTTTGCCGGTCGTGACGCGCTTGTGACCGTCCGAATCCATGCCCACACCCAGGAGGAGGGCCTTCGGGGCGGCAGCTTTCTTTTTGGCCGGCTTGTTCGCCATGCGACGAGGTTAGGCGGTGTCCGGGAGGGGACAAGCGTGCAATCTATTCCGGCGCTGGAAACGATTCACCTTGCTCCGTCAAGTGCCGATTTGCTACGCCTTCGCCCGACATGGCAGCCATCGGACGTTTCCAAAAAGGGGACGACATCTTCTACGCCAAAGTCGTTGACGGCGAGCTGTTCAAGCTGATCGGAGACGTCTTCGGTTCACCGTCGTTTGAAAAGAAGCCGACCCCCATCAAGGGCGTCAAGACGCTGGTGCCCGTCACGCCGTCCAAGATCATCGCCGTCGGGCTGAACTATGCCGATCACGCCCGGGAAACCGGGAAGCCGCTGCCGAAGGAGCCCCTGATGTGGCTGAAGGCGACCACGTCCCTGATTCCGGACGGGGCGAAGATCGAGATCCCGTTCGGCAATCACCGGACCGATTTCGAGGCGGAGCTCGCGATCGTCATCGGCCGCCGGATGCGCAACGTCACGCCCGCCGCGGCGGCGCGTTACATCTTCGGTTACACGGCCGCGCAGGACATCACCGACCGCACCATCCAGAACGCGGAGAGCCAGTGGGCGCGTTGCAAGTCGTTCGACACCTTCACGCCGCTCGGGCCCTACATCGAGACGAAGATCGATCCGCACAGCCTGAGCATCCAGCTCTTCCAGAACGGCCAGCTGCGGCAGAACAGCAACACGAGCCAGCTGATCTTCAACTGCTTTGACATCGTCAGCTTCGTTTCGACGAACATGACAATGCTGCCGGGCGACGTGATCCTGACCGGCACGCCGAGCGGCATCGGCCCCATCGAATCCGGCGACCGCCTGGAGGTTCGCATCCAGGGGCTTGCCCCGCTGGTGAACACCGTGAAGTAACACCCGCTTTCCATTTCAGGCGCGGGGTGCCGCTCGAAGCGACCTCCGCGCCTGTTGCTTTCTCCCACCTGCACTTTCTGAATCCATGCGCTGGTCCCAGACATTCATCCCGACGTTGAAGGAAGTTCCTGCCGACGCCGAAATCGTTTCCCACCAACTCCTGCTGCGCGCCGGCCTTGTCCGCAAGCTCACCGGCGGGCTCTACACCTTCCTCCCGATGGGCCTGCGCGCCCTGACCAAGGTCGCCAACATCATCCGCGAGGAGATGGACCGCGCCGGGGCCATCGAGGTCTCCATGCCGCTGCTCCAGCCGGTGGACATCTGGCAGGCGTCGGGCCGTTACGAGACGATGCGGGACGCGCTCTACAAGGTGAAGGACCGCGCCCAGAAGGAATGGGCGCTCTGCCCGACCGCCGAGGAGGTCATCACCACGCTCGCCGCGAACGAACTGAGTTCCTACAAGCAGTTGCCGAAGAACTTCTACCAGGTCGGCACGAAATTCCGGGATGAAATCCGGCCGCGCTTCGGCCTGATGCGCGCCAAGGAGTTCGTGATGAAGGACGCCTATTCCTTCGACACGACGGACGAAGGGGCGATGGCGAGCTACCGCAAGATGTATGACGCCTACACCCGCATCTTTGCGCGGTGTGGCCTGCGTTCGTTCGCGGTTGAGGCGGACACCGGTGTCATCGGCGGCAACCATTCCCATGAGTTCATGATCCCCGCCGAGACCGGCGAGAACGACGTGGTGTATTGCGAGGCCTGCAACTACGCCGCCAACGTTGAGAAGGCGACCAGCGCCCTGCCGCCGACCGCCGCCCGGGAGCTCGGCGCCGTGGTGGAGAAGTTCGCGACGCCGGGCGTGGTGACCATCGAGGCCCTGACCAAGGACCCCTACAAGGTGGCGGCCAATCGCCAGATCAAGACGCTCGTTTACATCGCCGACAGCCAGCCGGTGCTGGTCCTGCTACGCGGCGACGACCAGTTGAACGAGGCGAAGTTCATGGCCCGCACCGGTGCCGTGGCCGCCCGGCCGGCGACGGCGGAGGAAATTGTGCCGTTGCTCGGGGCCAGGCCGGGTTCGCTCGGCGCGGTGGTCAATGTGCCCAAGGGCGTCCGCGTGCTGGCCGACGAACGCTTGCGCGGCGCGAACGACATGACGACCGGAGCCAACGAGGACGGTTTCCACTTCCGCAACGTCTCGATGGAGCGGGACATCCAGGTCACCGACTGGTTTGACCTGCGCACGGTCTCCGCGGGCGAACCCTGCCCGAAGTGCGCCAAGCCGCTGAAGATCCGTCGCGCCATCGAGGTCGGCCACGTGTTCAAGCTCGGCACCAAATACAGCGAGAAGCTCAACGCCACATTCCTCGACGAGAAGGGCCAGCGCGCGCCGGCGGTCATGGGCTGCTACGGCATCGGGGTGACCCGCACGCTCCAGGCCGTCATCGAGCAGGGCAACGACAAGGACGGCATCCTGTGGCCCGTCAGCGTGGCGCCGTATCAGGTTTGCCTCACGCCGCTGGTGGTGACGCCCGGCAGCGCGCCGATGGAGCTGGCCGAGAAACTCCATTCCGAACTTACCGCGGCCGGCCTCGAGGTGATCCTCGACGACCGAGACGAACGCCCCGGCGTCAAGTTCAAGGACAGCGAACTGGTCGGCTTCCCGCTGCGGGTCGGCATCGGCGAGAAGTCGCTCGCGAAGGGAGAAGTCGAATTCAAACCCCGCGGTGGAGCGCTTGAGGCTGTGAAGGTGGAGGACATTGCGCCCAAGGTGATCGCCTGGGTGCGCGGCGAACTCGCCAAGCTCCGTTAAGGGAGCGCCGGTTTTTTCCGCAGATGACGCAGATTTCAAGAAGGCCTAGTCGGCTCTCCATGGAACCTTCTGCGAAATCTGTGAAATCTGCGGATTCAAGCGGGCGGAAATAAATCAGCGGTTTCCTCGGCGCGGCCGTGCTTGCCCGCCGGTGCCGGGGACGAAATGCTCCTTCCGTGCCCAGTTACCGTTCCGTGTGCCTCGCCGGTTTCCGCCTCTGGTTGGCGGCGCTGCTCGTGGCGTTGGGCGCCAGTTCGGCGCGGGGCGTCGAATCGTTCAAGGCGGACTCGCGGCATTGGGCATTTCAGCCGCTGCAACGAGCGCCGCTGCCCGCCGTCGGCGCCGCCGATCCGGTTGATGCGCTGGTGCGGATTCGGTTGGGCGCCGCGGGCCTCGCGCCGTCGCCCACCGCGGACCGGCTGACGTTGCTCCGCCGCGTCTGGTTCGGCCTCGTCGGATTGCCACCCACGCCGGAAGCCGTGGAGGAGTTCCTGGGCGACTCCCGGCCGGATGCCTATGCGCGCATGGTTGAACGACTCCTGGCCTCCCCGCGCTACGGAGAGCGCTGGGCGCAACACTGGCTGGATGCCGCCGGCTACGCGGATTCCAACGGCTACTTCAACGCCGACACGGACCGTCCGCTGGCCTACCGCTACCGGGACTACGTGATCCGCTCCCTCAACCGGGACCTGCCGTTCGACCGGTTCGTGCAGGAGCAGCTTGCTGGCGATGAACTGAGCGGTTGGCGGCCGGGTCAACCCGCGACGCCGGAAGTCATCGAATTGCTCGAGGCGACCCATTTCCTTCGCAACGGTCAGGACGGCTCCGGCGAAAGCGACGGCAATCCCGACGAAGTCCGCGTGGACCGCTACTACGCCTTGGAAGGCGCCGTGCAGATCATTGGCTCTACCCTGCTGGGGCTCACCGTGCAGTGTGCGAAATGCCACGACCACAAGTTCGAGCCCTTCACCCAGCGCGACTACTACGCGCTCCAAGCGGTGCTGTATCCCGCGTTCAACATCGACCGATGGGTCAAGCCCAACGACCGCGTTGTGGATGCCCATATGCCGGGCGTGCTGGAAGCGTGGACGGCCCGAGAACGGCAACTCGATGCCGAGGCAGAGACCATCCGGGGCGGGTTTGCGGCGTGGAGTCGGACGAACCGCCTCGCCGGGCGTGTTCGGTTTGAAGACCGTTTCGAAGATGGCCGGCCGCTCGCGGACCGCTGGACGGCGACCGCGCCGGACGATGATGCACCCGCCGGTCAGCCGCCGGTGCGGTTGGATTCGTCGTCGGCGCCCGGAGCTTATGTCCGGGAAGGCCGACTTCACCTGCTGGAGAGCGGCGCGGCGGGTGACCGGTGGCTTTCGACGCGGGAAGCGTTCGATTGGCGCCCCGCGGCCGAGGGCGGTTGGATCGAGGCGACTTTTGAGCTGAAAGCCCTGAACGTGGCCGACGGCGGGCGCCCCGCGGAACGGGTTGGCTTTGTGCTCGCCGCCCATGACTTCAATGACAACTCCGCGGTCCCGGGCGGCAACGTGCTCATCGACGGGCATCCCGACGGGGTTACGACGGTTCATGTCGATTACCCCGGCAACGACTCCCGTTCCATCGGTGACCTAGGCCGCACCCGCTACCAGCCTGGGCACCGTCTGGGTGTGCGCATCACGGCCGTTGCCGGCGGGCGCTATGAAATCCAGCAGCTCACGGACGGCCTTCCCGAAGGCAAGGCCGTGGCGCTGGAGGCCGCCGACCTGCCGCGCGGCGCCTTCGCGTTCGAATACTGCTGCGGCCGGAGCTTCGTGGTGGATGACCTGCGCATTGAGGCTTCGGACGATTCCAATCCACAATGGGTCCAGCTGGCGGCGGACTATCGCGGCCGGCTGGAGGCCCGGCAGAAGGAGCGTGACCGGCAGTTGGACGAACTGGCCTCGCAGCGGACGCCGCGGCCGCCCCGCATCGCGTGGATGAGCGATGCCGGACCGGAATCCCCGGTGGTGCCGCTGCTGAAACGCGGGAATCCGAAAACCCCCGGGGAAGCGATTTCACCGGACATCCCGTCGTTCCTGAAAACGCCGGGCAGTTCCGTCCAATGGCCCCAACCGGCGGAGGGGGCACGGACGACCGGTCGGCGGCTGGCCTGGGCGCGGTGGCTGACCGAGCCCGGCTCCCGGCAGGCGGCGTTGCTGGCTCGGGTGACGGTGAATCGCCTCTGGCAGGCGCACTTCGGCCAGGGTCTCGTCGCCACGCCGGACAATCTCGGCCAAAGCGGCACGCCCCCGGTGCAGCGGGAACTTCTGGATGCGTTGGCCGCGGAGTTCATCGAATCCGGCTGGAGCCTAAAGGCGATGCACCGGCGGATTCTCCTTTCTGCCACTTACCGTCAATCTTCCGCGTCCTGTTCTGAGGCTGTCGCAGCCGATCCGGCAAACACGCTCCTTTGGCGCTATCCCGTTCACCGCCTCGACGCCGAGGCGATCCGTGATGCCATGATGGCATCCGCCGGCGTGCTGGCAGGCAAATCCTCGGGCCCCTACGTGCCGACTCCGCGGCGGGGCGACGGGGAGGTCGTCGAAGACGCCAAGCATCCCGAGGCGTTGGCCCGCTCGGTGTTTCTCCAGCACCGGCGGACCCAGGTGCCGACGTTCCTGGGCAATTTCGACGCGCCCGCGGTGGTATTCAATTGCACCCGCCGTGCCACGACGACGATGCCCCTGCAGGCGCTGAGCCTGCTGAATTCCGAGTTCAGCCGCAGCCGCGCCGCCGATCTGGCCCGACGCCTGGACCGCGAGGCGGGGAAGGGCACTGAGCCTCGCCTGCGCCGGGCGTTTTTGCTGACCTGCGGGCGTCCGCCCGAAGCCGTCGAGGTGGCCGCGGCCACCGAATTCCTCGCGCGCCAGGCCGAAGTTTACCGGGCCGCCCCCGACGCGGGGACGCGCGCGTGGACCGACCTTTGCCAGACGCTGTTTGGGCTGAACCGCTTCCTCTACGTCGAATGAATCCGCACGCCACCGCGATTTCCCGCCGCATGTTCCTGGGCCGCTCCGCGGGCAGCCTGGGCGGGGTGGCGCTCGCCCATTTGCTGGGCCGGTCCGACGTCCGGGCGGCGACGGTTTCGCCGGCGCCCCATCTGCGTCCGCGGGCCCGGGCGGTCATCAGCCTGTTCCAGCACGGCGGGCCGAGCCAGATGGACCTGTTCGACTGCAAGCCCGAGCTGAACCGCTGGAGCGGCAAGCCGTATCCGGGCGGCGACCTCGAAGTGCATTTCGACAAGCAGGCCGGGAATGTCCTCGGGGCCCCCTACGCGTTCCACCGGCGCGGCCAATGCGGCATGGAGCTCTCCGAACTGCTGCCGCATACGGGCGGCATCGCGGACGACATCACGCTCATCCGCTCCATGACCACCGGCTCCGTGGACCACGAATCGGCCCTGCGGATCATCCACACCGGACGCTTCCTCGCCGGCCTGCCGACGCTGGGGTCCTGGCTGCTCTATGGGCTCGGTTCGGAGAACGAAAACCTGCCCGCCTACGTCGTGTTGGCCGATCCGGGCGGGCTGCCGGTGGACGGCGAACGCAACTGGTCTTCGGGCTTCCTGCCGGCAGTTTACCAGGGCACGCCGTTCCGGGGCGGCGAGAATCCCGTGTTCCACCTCCGCACCCCGGCGTCGGTGCCCGCGGCGGCACGCCGGAACCAGCTCGACCTCCTGGAAAGGCTCAACCGCCAACACGCGGCCCCGCACCCGGAGAACACCGAACTTGCCGCCCGCATCGCGCAGTTCGAGACCGCCGCCCGCATGCAGGGCGCCGTGCCCGAAGCCCTCGATCTGTCGGGCGAAACCGCCGCCACGCGCCGCCTGTATGGCCTCGACGATCCCATCACGGAGGAATACGGCCGCCGCTGCCTCATCGCCCGGCGGTTGGTGGAACGCGGCGTTCGGTTCGTGCAGCTGTTCCTCAATGGCCAGCCGTGGGACACCCATGACAAGAACGCCGAACGGCTCCGGGAACTGTGCGCCCGCACCGACCGGCCCAGTGCCGCCCTGGTGCACGACCTGAAGGCGCGCGGCCTGCTGGATTCCACCGTGGTGCTGTGGACCGGCGAATTCGGCCGCCTGCCGATCTCCCAGGGCAAGGACGGCCGCGATCACAACCGGCACGCGTTCTCGCTGTGGGTGGCCGGCGGCGGTTTCAAGGCCGGGCACGTCCACGGCGCGACGGACGACTTCGGTTACCGGGCGGTGCAGGATCCGGTCAGCGTCCATGATTTCCACGCCACGCTGCTGCACCAGTTGGGCTTGGATCACGACCGGCTCCGCTATCCGCATGAAGGCCGCGAAGCTAGCCTGACGGACCCCGAAGTCACAGGCGCCCGGCTGGTTCCGGCTCTGCTCGCGTGAGGGGGCTTCAAATACTGTTCCAACACGAACGCCATTTTCCGACAAATCCGGGCCGTGAAAACAGCGATCCTCCTTTGTGCCGCCTTCTTCCTTCCTGGTGCCGTCGTTTGCGCGCCATTTCAAAACCTGGGATTTGATAACCTTGGTTTCCCCGAAGGAGTTCCCATTCCAATCCCAGGGCGCCCGCTCCAAGGGGTTGCCGCATCTTGGATGGCACCTGGGTGGGCTGGTGAATCCGGAGGAGACATTGGCTACAACTTTACTCAACCCTTTGGAGGAGCCGCGAGCCTGTTGGACACCGCCTACCGAAATACCAGTCAACCAATAAACCCGACCAAAGTGCCCGTGGTTGGAAAGTTCTCCCTTGGACTGTGGCCGGCCGCACTTGGGGGAGACTTCCCGTTGGTCCTAAGCCAAACGGGAGATATTCCGGCGAATTCCCAATCTCTACGGTTTCTCTATGCAGGCCCAGGCAGCTTCAAAGTGTATGTTGGCGGTGCGGAGCGCCTGGTTCATTTCACGGAAAGTCTCCCCAGCGACGACCCGGAAGTCGGCTCCTTGGACTACTATGTCGTCGATGTCCGCCCCTTCGCCGGCCAGACTGCCGAATTGCGCTTCGAGTTCCGCAGCTTCGGAAATCCCCCGATCGATGGGTCGCCTATCCCTGGTCTGCCCGATGCCAAATTCCACGTCCTTGACGACCTTAGTTTCAGCCCGCTGCCTGCCGTGCCGGAGCCGCAGACTTGGGCCCTTTTCGGAATTGGGCTGGCCGTTTTGCCGTGGTGTTCCCGGCGGAAGTAGCGGCCCGGGGCGGAATTCTGTCCGAAGCCGGGCACGTGAATCGGAAGCTCCTCATGCAGTTGGCCCGGTTTCGCCCTCGGGTCGCCTGCCCTGAAGTAGCGGTTCCCATCCCCGGGTGGCTTTGGTAGGAAACGCCGCAACATCCACCGCATGGCCGATCTCACGCACAACTGCGCCGGAATGCCCCGCCGGGATTTCCTGCAACTCGGGCTGGGCGGCGTGCTGGGCCTTGGGCTCAGCGATGTGCTGCGCTTTCGCGCCAACGCGGCGGCTTCGCCGGGCGCCAATCCGCAGTTGGCCAAGGCCGTGGGCAAGCCGGTCAACACGATCATGGTCTGGCTGGACGGCGGACCGTCCCATTACGAGACCTTCGATCCGAAGCCCGACGCGCCGGCGGAGATCCGGGGGGAGTTCAAGGACATCGCCACGGCGGTCCCCGGAACCCGCTTTTCCGAGGCCGTGCCGGAACTGGCGAAGTGCGCGGACAAATTCACCGTCATCCGCTCGATCTGCCACAAGGACCCCAACCACGGCGGCGGGAACCATTACCTGATGACCGGGGCGCCGACGCCGGTGCCGGTGGCCTGCGGGGCGTTCGTGACCTTCCATCCGTCGTTTGGCTCGGTGGTGTCGCATCACCGGGGGCTCCGGGACGGGATGCCGGCTTACATGACCATGCCGCAGGTTTCGCGAAGCGGCGGGCCGAACTTCCTCGGCGGCAAACACGCGCCGTTCGTCATTGATGGCGGGCCAAACTCGAAGAATTTCCGGGTCCGCGACGTGGTGCTGCCGAATGAGATCTCGACCGGCCGCGCGGCCGGCCGCAAGGAGCTGCGCGCGGCGCTGGACCGGATGCAGCGCTACCATGACCGGTTGGCGGAGGATCCGGCGGTCGCTTTCGACGAATACTACCAGCAGGGCTACGAACTCGTGTCGTCGCCCCAGGCGCAGGCGGCCTTCGACATCCACCGCGAGGACGCCAAGGTCCGCGACCAGTATGGCCGGAATGACTTCGGACAGCGGCTGCTCCTGGCGCGGCGCCTGGTCGAGGTGGGGGTTTCGTGGGTCACGGTGTATTCGGGCGGCTGGGACCATCACACGAAGCTCTTCGACGCCTACAAGGGCGACCACGTGAAGAACACCGACCGCGGCGTCGCGGCGCTGATCCGTGACCTCGACGAACGCGGCCTGCTGGACTCGACGCTGGTAATCCTTTTGGGCGAATTCGGGCGCACGCCCAAGGTGAACAAGGATGCGGGCCGGGATCACTGGCCGCACGCGATGTCGGTGCTCATGGCCGGGGCCGGGTGTCCGCGCGGCGCGGTCATCGGCGCCACGGATGCGAAGGGCTACGCGGCGGCCGAGAACGTCTATCGGCCGGAAGATTTCGCCGCGTCGCTCTACACAAAGATGGGCATTGATCACGCCCAGATCCTGCACACCAACACCGGCCGGCCCGTGCCGCTGGTGAACAACGGCCGGCTCATCAAGGAGCTGTTTGCCTGAGCGGAAACCCGTTGCCTGGCGCACTGCCCCAGCGCCCGGTGCGCGACGGGCGGAAACCTCCTTCTCCAGCCTGTGAGCCCAATTCCTGAGCCGCGCGAACAACGTAGGGCAGGCTGCCAGCCTGCCCGCTGCGCCGTAACGCGCGAAACGGGCGAGGCGGTGGATGCAGAGGGTGG
>CAIWAH010000137.1 GCA_903910585.1 uncultured Verrucomicrobiota bacterium | reverse complement strand
GCCGTCATTGGAACCCTCGAGCTTGTAGGTTGAGGGATCGCGCTCGGGCGCATCGTTGGCCGACTGGAGGGTCAGGCCGGTGACGATGGTGGCGCCCACGGAAGGCGTGACCGTGAAACCGGTGGCGACCGCGTTGTTCTTGCCGTCGAAGTTCAGATACTTCGTGGTCTTGTTGTCGATGGCGTTGGCGACACCCTCGGAACCGGGGCTGTTGCTCGACGTCGCGACGATTGGGTCGCCCGGTTGCGTGATGTCGCTCTGGGCCAGGGCCGTGGTGAATCCGGCGCACAGGGAGAGTGCGGCGAACCCCGCCAGTAGGGTGCGACGAGGCGGGGTGGCTGCGAGCCGGCCGCCTGGCGGCGGACTCGGAAACGGAGTGTGGAGTTGTTTTGGATGCATAGAAGCAATCACCGATTGTTAATTGACCGTTAGGGACCGCGAGACAAGAAGGGAATCGCAGTTGAATATCAATGCCAGAGCCTGCCAGTCCGATGTTTTTTTTGGGCAGTCAACGGTCATCAGATTCATGTCGGTTTCCCCTTCGCCACTGCCTGGGCAATTTGGCCGCCGACGTGCAAGGGCGGAGAAAAGCCGGGACCGGATATGCTCCGGCCCCGACTCAATGACCATCCTATGCAATTGCGCCGACTCTGGCGCCCTGCGGTCACCCCTACATGCGACAAAACTCGCCGAACTCCGCCGACGAACTGGGCGCTGATCATCGGACCCGCACCAGCCGTTCCCGGCTCGGGAGTTCGCCGTGGAGCGCGCCGGATTTGGCCTCGCAGAAGACCAGATCAAGTTCCGCGATCTGCCGGGTGGCGGGGTGGCGTGAGTTCCAGTCGCGTTTCAGGAAGCGGGCCACCGGTTCGCGGAAGACTTGGTAGCCGAAGTCGTCGAAGTAGCACATCTCCCGGAAAAGTTTCCGCCAGCGATGATTGGGAAACATGCCCGCCGGGTGGGGCGGGCGATCCCACGTCAGGGGGGCGCCTTGCTGGAGCAGGTCAATCTCCGAGCCGTCGGCGAGGACGCCGCGGGCGACATACCAGCCGTCCTTCGACGGGATTTCGTCGAACATCCCCCATTTCTGGCCCAGGCCGGCGCCGGAATTCAGCCACTTCCAGCCAGCTGTGGAGGGCCGGCCGCGCGCTTGGCTGACAAGTCCGGCCACGTTCAATCCCAGCGTGTAAACGAGCAGCACGGCGGCGGTTCCCTCGCGCAGGCTGATGATCCAGCGGGAGCCCGAGGTTGTGGGCCGGATGGATTGGGCCGGCGGGGCCGGGCGGAACAGCGCGGGAGCGAGGAACAGGGTCAGGCCGGCCAGGGAGACCAATGAGAACAGGCCGACGTGAAGGCAGAGTTCGATGCCCAGGTGCATCGCGGCAAGCGCTCCGGCGATGATCAGCCGGAATCCGCGGGTTTTCCAAGGGCTGAGAAGGAGCAGCGGGCCCAGCCACTCCAGAGCGAAGACGGCCCAGGTCATCGCGGTGAGCAAGCCGGGGTAGGTAAGGGCCAGTTCGCCGAGTGGTTTGGCATAAAGGTCGTGGGCGAGGGAACCGGCGATGACCTTCCCTTGGAACCAGTCGGGGGTGGATTTGTAGAAGGCGGAGAAGAAATACATCACTGCCATCTGCAACTGCGCACCGACGCCGGCGAATGACAGGAAGGGGCTGAGGTCGGGCTTCCGACCGCGGCGAGCATTCCACCAGGCATCCACGGAGGTGACCCGCCCCAGCGGAAGGAACAGTCCCCACAGCAGCAGCAGGCGGAGCAGGCCGTCGGCGGCATTGAGGATCGGCGGGACACGGTGCTGCAGCGACAGCAGCAGCAGCTACGATACGATGGCGGCCAGGCGCGTCTGCCAGCCAACGAGCAACGCCGTGGCCGCGAAGGTGGCGAGTCCGAACAGGGCCGTCTGGAAACCAGCCGTGTCGGCAAAGAAGTGGAGGGACCAGTTCCAGGCGGACGTGTAGCGGAGTCGGATCTGGTCGCGGGGGAACATCCCGTCGCCGACATACATCGTGGTCAGGTCGGTGTAGCGGATGGCGAGATCCGCCAGGAGCACCAAGGCCAGCGCGATGCGAAACACCGCCAGCGTCCGGACGTCGAGCGCGAACAGGCGGGCGACCAGGCCTGGGCGGGGCAGGGGAAGGCCGGGGGAGCGGGGAGGGCCGAGGGCGGCGGTTGTTTTCATCGGGACAGGCGGAACGGTTGAAACAGCCGGAAAGGAAAAGGGGGCCGGACGCGTGTCCGGCCCCCCCGTGGAATGTCATTGGCGCTCCGCAGGGAGCGGTATGATCACTCGTAAACGACCGTCAGCGTGGTGCCGACGAGCGTGACGCTCTTGATCTTCGTGGCGCCGGTCACCTTGAGGAACGCGGCGTCACCGGAAACGGTGGCCGTGATCGTCTTGGTCTCGGTGTTCACGTTGACGTTGCTGACGCCACCACCGCTCAGGCCGGGCACGTCGCTCGGAACCGCCACGACGGACGGACCAGTGCTGACCTTGTAGAACAGCAGGTAGTCGATGTCGCCGCCAGGGATGGTCAGGCGCACGGTGCTGTTGGCACCGAGCGTGAACGTTGCGGCGGCAGTGCCGTCTGCATTCATGAACGGCACAGTGTCGTTGTTGCTCCATCCGCCCGTCTGCGAGACCGTTACCTGGCCGAGGCGGCTCAGGGTCTGTTCAGGCTTGGTCGGGTCGCTGGTCACGAGGTCCAGGGTGAACGGGTTGGCCTGCGCACTGCGGCCATCCCAGGAGAATCCGAGGGCGGCGCTGTAGGTGCCCGCCTCGAAGTTACGGGTGTAGTTATACCATTCGCCGTTGTCGCCCCAACCGATCTTGTAGTTCTGGGTGAGGGTGAAGTCAGGGCGCTCGGCGTTGCCGGTTCCCTCAGAGATGACGTCGGCATTGACCTCGGCGGGTGCGTTGTTGACCGTGCCGTTGTCATTCCAGCCCTGGCGCAGGCTGTTGCCGTTGGCGCCGCCGTCCGCGGTGGACTCCGGAGCGAGGAACAGGTCAACGCCCTTCTGGCCGTCCTTGCCCTTGAACAGGTCAGCAGCGAGCGGCATGGTGTTGGCGGCCGCAATGGTCTGGCCGTTGTCGAAGTTGAAGTCTTCGGCTTCAACCACCATCGCAGCGCCGGTCAGGACGACGCGTGCGTCGTTGTCCGGATAGCTGCTGACAGTGCCGTTGGCGTTGGAGACATCAACGTAGTAGTCACCGATGTTGCCCACACCCGCGCTGGCGATGCTGTAGGAGGCGCTGGTCGCACCGGCGATGGCCTTCTTGTTCTGGAACCACTGGTAGGTGACCGGCAGTGCCGAATCCACTTCCACCGACAGGGTCACAGCGGCGCCGGGAGCCACCTTGGCACCCACCGGACGCTTGGTGATGATCGGAGGCAAGGTGCCCGGATCCACATAGGTTCCCACCAGATCACCGGTCAGGCGGCTGGCGCTGTAGGTAGCGGGATCGGCTTCGCTGGCGAGCTTGAAGGTCGCGCCGCCGTTGTCGCCGCCGCCG
>CAIWAH010000136.1 GCA_903910585.1 uncultured Verrucomicrobiota bacterium | reverse complement strand
GCCTGCGCCCCGCGCAATCCGGCGAGCTTCGCTGAGCGTCATCCGCTCAGGCGGCTTCCTTCGCCCGGGTCCGGTAGAGGATGTCCACGACGTTGCGGACAAACTGCTCGTCCGCCATGCCCTCGGTCGTTTCCGCCGGGAAACGGACTTTGGCGCGGAAGTGCTCGGCCAGCTCGCGAAAAAGCGTGATCCGGCTTTCCGCGTCCAGTTCGTCCCGGCGTTGGAGGGCGGCCAAGGCCAGCGCGGCCTCTTCCGGCGAAACCTCCTGGCGCAACTGCCCGCACAGGTGGGTGTGGGTGCGCAGGGAATTGAATTTGCCGGCCATCAGCTGGGCGATGTCGGGCTGGGCGAGTTTCGGCACCCGGATGACGACGGTGTTGGCGGCGAGATCGCCGAGGCGTTGCCCGTGGCGCGACAGCAGGGCGGAGAGGCCACCGACCAAATAGAGGCCCGGCAGGAAATCGACCGCGCGCAGCAGATTGCGGATGGCGACCTGGCTGAACTGCAGCCGATGACCGGCGATATCGACGACCCGGAGCGAGAAAAGCCGCTTGCCGATCGTCTGCCCGCGCTGCGACCACTCGGTCAGCATGGCATAGCCGAACTGCACCACGAAGAACGACAGGGTGGAGGCCGCCAGCGCGATGTCGGGCGCCAGCCAGCCGAGCAAACCTGCGGCAAGGCCGAGGACGGTGGTCAGCGCGAACACGATGGCGATGTCAATCAGCCAGGCGAGCAGCCGGGCCACCGGGCCGGCAAGGGGCAGGGAAAAGGCGATTCCTTCCGGCGTGCGCAGCCGCAGATGATTGGCGTCGGCGACCGGATTCATGGTGCCGGGGTCCTTCCTGCCGGTGCCTCCCGGCCGGAGCGGCCGAGGAAGACCGCCAGCAACGTCAATTCCACCAGGCCGAACAGGATCTTCACCGAGTAGGGCAGCACCGGCTCGTGATATTGGGAGAGGAAGCCTTCCACCAATCCCGCCCAGATCAGCAGCATGGCCACGCCAAAGATCAGTGTCAGCAGGTCGCTGCCGATGGCGCGCAGCCGGCTGCGCAATGCTTGCCGGGAACCGCGGCCCAACAGCGCCACCCCGAGAAGCAATCCCGCCTGGCCGGCGATGAGGATGGCCGGCAGCTCGACCGAACCGTGCGGCAGAATCCAGCCGGCCAGAAACTTGGACTGTCCGTCGGCGACGTAGTCCGCCGTGATCGCGCCCAGGATGACCCCGTTGTAAAAGAGCGAGATCACCGTGCCGATTCCCCACGTCATGCCCATGCCAAGCGTCAGCACGCTGACCCGCGTGTTGTGGGTCATCAGGTAGGACGAGAACTGGGCGTGGGCGCCGGCCACCGGGGCACGCTTGCCCGATTCCTCCGCCTGGACCCGCTCGGACGGCGTTCGCTGGTCGTGTCCGAACGCCATGGTTGCGTGCCGTGAATCCGGGTCCAGACGCAGGGCCAGACCGCCAAACAGGCAACCGGCCAGCGTAATGGCGCAGGCCGCCCAGAAGAACGCGACCTGGCGACGGAACGCCTGCGGGAACACGACAAAGAACCAGTGCAACAACCGGAGGCGGTGCGGCGCGCCGCGGTGTTCGTGGATCTCGCCGTGAGCGCGGGCCACGAGCGATTCGAGATAGCGGAGGGTGGCCGGTTCCGAAGCGAACGTCGCGAGTCGCCCCAGGTCGGCGGAGGCCCGCTCGTAAAGGTAATGCAGGCGGATGGCTTCCTCGACGGTGGGGCGCTCGGCCACGTTCTGCTCGAAGCGGTCCAGCAACCCCTCCAGCTCGGTCCAGAGCGGGCGTTCCTGCCGGAGGAATCTGTCGAGGTCGAGGATCACGGTGACGTGGAATTGGAGCCCGGCCGGCCGTGGCGAGACCAGCGCGAAAGCGCCGTGGGCGCCGCCTATTTCCGCAACGGCACGAGCACGAGATGGGTGGCCAGCCAGACCGGCAACGCGAAGGCCGCGACGGCGGCAAGGCGTTCCCAGTTCCAATGCAGCGTGCCGGCCTGGATGGGAAAGATCGCGATCATGAAGTAGCCGGCGAAGCGCGTATGCCCGAGGAATTTCCAGCCGCGCGGATACCGTTTCCGCAGGCCGGCCCACAGCGCCATTGCTCCGAAGACCAACACCACGGCATTGACAGCCCAGTTCACCGCCGGCAGGGCGTCGGAGGCGTTGGCCAACTTGGTGGGATGATCCCGAAACGCCTGCCAGATCCACTGCGCCACAGCCCACAGCAGCGCAAAGCCGGTCTGGATCGCGGTGCCGAAGCTGGCCTTGCTGGAGGTCAGTTCGTTGACGATCCAGCCGAAATAAAGCGGCACGATGCCCCAGATCAGTTCCGGATTCTGGAACGGCGTCCGGATGAGTTCCCAAAAGGTTGCGGGCAGGCTGCCAAGCACGGGCGGACTGTTGGGAGAAGTCAGCCGGAACTCAACTGGCTGGTTGCCGGGGGCGCATCTGGACACTGCCCCGTCTCCCTCTCCGCCACGCGGAGTGGAGGAGAGGGGCGGGGAGAGGAGGTGCCCGGGAAAACCCGCGACCTTTCGGTGGGCGCCCCTCTCCCCGACCCTCTCCCCGCGCTTCGCCGCGGGGAGAGGGAGAATACCTGCGGGGCTGTGCCAAGATGCGCCCGTTGCCGGGGAGGCGGCACTTGCCGGCAGCGGCAAGCAGGGAAATCCTGCGGCCATGTTTCCGCACGTGGTCAACGCCGCCGAAATCGCCTGGCAACCCGGTCCCTATCCGGG
>CAIWAH010000135.1 GCA_903910585.1 uncultured Verrucomicrobiota bacterium | reverse complement strand
CGAGTGGCAGCTGGGGCCGCCCGACCTCATCGTGAAAATGCCGGCGGCCTACACCGTGCCGTCCGGTGGCCGGGACGTTTACCGCCACTTCATCCTGCCGCTCTCGATCACCAACCGGCGCTGGGTCCGGGCCTGGGAGTTCCGCCCGAATTCCCGGGCCGTCCATCATGCGTTTCTGCGCCTTGACCGCTCGGGCGAAGCCCGCCGCCATGACTTGGTGGATCCGGAACCCGGATTCCCCGGCATGGACACCCCGAACTCCGTGGAATCGCCCAACGGCCACTTCGCCAGCTGGCAGCCGGGCGCCGTGCCGCGCAAGAACCCGCCCGGATTGCCCTGGGCCCTTGATCCCGGCACGGACGTGGTCATGCAGATGCACCTGCAGCCGCTGGGCAAACCGGAGCCGCTGCAATCCGAGGTCGGGTTCTATTTCACGGACCAGCCGCCCACCAACCAGCCGGTGAAGCTGTCCCTGATCAATTACGACGTGGACCTCGCGCCCGGCGTCACCAACGCGGTTTACCGCGACGAATACGTCCTGCCGGCCGACGCGGACCTGCTCGGGTTGCTGCCGCACACCCACTACCTCGGGCGGCGGGTCGAAGGGCTGGCCGTCCTGCCCGGCGGAAAGGAAACATCGCTCCTGCTCATCCCGGATTGGGACTTCAACTGGCAGGGCGACTACACCTTTCGCCAGCCCGTGTTCCTGCCGGCTGGCACGAAGTTCGTGATGCAGGTCACGTTCGACAATTCAGCCTCCAACCCGCGCAATCCCGCCAATCCGCCGGTCCGCGTCCGCTTCGGGCTCAACACCACCGACGAAATGGCCGAGCTGTGGCTGCAGCTGCTGCCCCGCACCGCCGCCGGATCACAGGCCTTCGAGCGCAGCAACCTCGACCGGGCTGCCCGCGACGTGACCTCGTTCAACCGCCAGCGGCTGCGGATCAATCCGGGCGACGGCGGGGCGATGGTGAACCTTGGCAAGGTGGCGTTGTCCCAGCGGCGCAACCTCGAGGCGCGCAACTTCTTCACCCAGGCCACGGAAGCGAGCCCGGACCTCGACGAGGCGCATTACTTCCTCGGCGTGCTCAGCCGGATCGAAAACAACCTCGCCGCGGCCGCCCGGGAGTTCTCCCGCACTCTCGAACTGAACCCCAACCACGTCCGCGCCCATGGCAATCTGGGGCTGATGCACCTGCAGCTCAACCGCCCCGAACGGGCGGCGGAACACTTCGCCAAAGCGGTCGCGTTGGATCCCACGGACACGATCGCCCACGGCATGCTCGGCGCGATACGGCTTCAGCAGGGCCAGCTGGCGGAAGCGGAACGCCTGCTGGCGCGGGCCGCCGAACTCGCCCCGGACGACGCGGACATCCGCAGGAATCTGGAGACTGCCCGCCAACGCCTCAACGTCGGCCGCTGAACCAGGCCGCACCACGGACTCAGTCCCGGCCTGAGGTTCTGCAACTCGCGTGAAGGGCGTTCCGTCCCCCGGATCTCGATCACTTCAGCTCGTGCTCGGCGACCTTCACGCCCTTCTTGAACTTGTTGAAACCGAACATGAGCGGGTCAAACGTGCCCACCGGGGTCACGTCGGCCTTCTTCGGGACTTCGAGGCCCGTCAGGTGGTAGCTGGCGTTCACGAACAGGCGGCGCAGGTCCTCGCTCTTGAGGTCGTAGGCGGCGCCGATGGTGGAGCAGAGAATCTTCGAGGTGTTGCCAGTTTCGCCCTTGTAGTCACGCAGCCAGACGACGGGCATGAGCGCCTTCTTGAGGTTCGGGGCGTCGGTCGGGTTCATGCCCACGAGGGTGCAGCCCTGCATGAGCACCGTCGCGTCGGCGGGGAAGTCCGGATTCACGCCATAGACATCGGTCGGCCCGAACACGTCGGTGACCGCGTTCAGGATGGGGTGCTTGGCATGCTTGCCCTCGATCAGGCCGCGGGTGGCCTCGCTGCCGTGGTTGCCGTGGTGGTAGGTCCAGGTTTCCCCGACGGTCATGCCACCGAAGCCGCCGCCCTTGGCCGTCCAGGAATACTTGGCGTAGGGGCTCTGCTTGTTGCGCTCGTAGTTGAACGAGTGGGTGGCGGTGCGGACGACCATCATGGGCTTGCCGGAGTTAAGGTAGTCCACGAAGTGCTTCATGTCGGCGTCGGGCAGCTCGCGGAACCGGAACTGGTTCACCACGAGGTCCGCGCCGGCGAGCAGGTGCATGCCGGGGATGTTGGTCTGATTGTTGGGATTGATCGTGCCGTCGGCGTCCTGGCTGAAGAGCACCGTGCATTTGAAGCCGTGGCGCTGGCTTAGGATCTTGCCGAGCTGGGGCAGTCCTTCCTCGGAGCGGTATTCCTCATCCCCGCTGAGCAGCACGATGGACTTGCCGTTGGCCTGACCGGCGGGCGGGTTGTAGGTGACCCACTGTTGGGCTTGGAGGACGGCAGCGGTGAAGAGCGAGGCGGCAAACAGAATGGGGAAGCGCATGGCGAAACTGTGCCGCAACCGACGCGGCGTGGGAACGGGGAATTCAGCCCTCAACAAATGCCGAAATGCCGGCGTTCTGCTTGCCGCGGCCGGGCTGGACCGGGAACCCTTCTGCATGGCCCTCAAGCTCACTCCGCCCGGCGGGGAACGGACCTTTGACGCCGCCCTCACTGTGGTGTTCGGGCTGTTCATCTGCGTCCGCGCCACGCCGCTTTGGCCGCAACCGGTGAGCTATCCCACGCCGGTGGTGGCGTTGGCCGGGATGATCCTGACCATCGCCGGCGCCGGGCTGTGGCGGCGTCAGGCATGGGCTCGCTGGCCGGTCATTGCACTCATGCTGGTGCTGGCCGGATTGGCCGGCATGAAGAACCTGACCGACGGCATCGGTTTCTGGGGCATTGTGGGTCCAGTCGCCCTGCTGTGGCATGCCTGGGCCGTGTTCCGGCATTTTTCGCCGGAAGCCTTGGCGGCCTCGGACCCCGCCAACGACGGCCCGATGATTTCGCTGGTGCTGCTGCTGCGCCGCCCGCGCCATCTGGAGGCGACGCTCGTTGCCCGCTACGCCGAACAGGTGTGGAACACGCCTTTCGTAGCCCCTTCCGCCCGGGACAGCGCCGACGAATCGCCTGATCAGCCTCTGGGGCCGTGGGTGATGTGCCAGTCGCCCATCTTCATGGTGTCCGCTCCGGACGGGATGTTCGCGGTCCACAATCACAACCGCCCCTATTTCGACCGGC
Source organism: uncultured Verrucomicrobiota bacterium (assembly GCA_903910585.1). GTDB lineage: Bacteria > Verrucomicrobiota > Verrucomicrobiia > Limisphaerales > UBA9464 > CAIWAH01. The sequence continues at coordinate 3,492 of CAIWAH010000135.1, read as the reverse complement.
CGCAAGAGGCCGCGGAGGAAGTCCACGAACTGCGGCAGCGCAAGATCATCCTCGAGAACCGCGGCTGGCTGGCGGTGGACCTCATGCAGCTGTCCGATCCCAATGCCACCCGGGAATCGGCGTATCCGGCCATCGCCCGGTTCATCGCCGAACTCGCCGGGCCCGACTGTCAGGCGATCTTCCAACCGGCCACGGCCCGGCTGAATCCGTGGGACGACACCCTCGAAGCCAAGCTGCGCTCCGGCCAGGTGGCCGAAGTCTTCGAGGAACCCACGCTCGTGCCGGTGATCCAGGTTCCCGAGGACGATCCGCGCATGCAGGCTGCCGTCGCCGAAGCGCGCCAGCGCTGGCCGGAATTCGTCGCTGCCTTCAACGCACAGGACGCCGAGAACTTCAGCGTGAAGGCACCCGTCAGCGCCGGCGGCAACACGGAGTTCATCTGGGTGCAGGTGGAGGCGATCCACGGCGACCAGGTTTCCGGCACCCTGGGCAACGAACCGGTGGACTTGGGCGACCTGCGCGAAGGCTCCCGCGTCACGGTGGCGGCGGATGAGGTCTCCGACTGGGCGTTCCTGCGGGGCGAAGAGCACACGGGGCTGTTCTCGCTCAAGGCCATCCAGGCGATCCAGGCCGAGCGCAATCAGGAGGCAAGGCCCACTGAGTCCAAACCGGACGCGTGATGTTGTCGCCGGACTCACCCGATTTCGTTCCCGTCACGGGAGCCGCCGGAACTTGGCGTTGACGCTGCCGGTCCTGCCTGCGAACGAAGCGGAGTCTTCCCGTGAAGCGCACTTCATTCTTCAGCCTCGTCGGTTTCGTCCTGGTTGGGCTCCTGCTCAGCCGTCCGACCGCCCGTGCCGCCAAGCTGGCCGGACAATCGTTCGAGGCGGCCCGAAAGCATTGGGCCTATCAGGCGATCGCGCCGGTTCCGGTCCCGACCGTCAAGGCGGCCGACCGGGTGCGGACGCCGATTGATGCTTTCCTGCTGGCGAAGCTGGAGGCGAAGGGTCTGGGTTACGCACCGCCGGCCGATCCGCGAACGCTTCTCCGCCGCATTTACTATGACCTGATCGGCCTGCCGCCGACCGCGGCCGAGGTCGAAGCGTTTGCCCAATCCGCAGTCCGCAATCCGCAAGCTGCACTGGAAGAAGTGGTGGACCGCCTGCTCGCGTCCCCGCGCTACGGCGAGCGCTGGGGCCGCCACTGGCTCGACGTCGCGCGCTACGCCGAGACCAAGGATCTCGTGCTCGTTTACGGCAAGGACGCGCTGCGGCCCTACGCCTACACGTATCGCGACTACGTCATCCGCGCCTTCAACGAGGACCTCCCGTTCAACGACTTCATCCGAGACCAACTCTCGGCCGATCTCGTCCAACCCAATCTGGAGCCGTGGCGATTGGCCGCGCTCGGCTACCTCACGCTCGGCCGCCTGTTCGACAACAACGTTCACGATCAGATCGACGACCAGATCGACACCGTGTCGCGCGGACTGCTGGGTCTGACCGTCGCCTGCGCCCGTTGCCACGACCACAAATACGACGCCGTGACAATGGCCGATTACTACGGGCTCTACGGTGTCTTCGCCTCGACCGAACGGCCCTACGTGCTGCCGCTCATCGAAGACCCGGCGCAGGTGCCGGGTGGCGCCGAGTTCGAGGAAAAGCTGGCCAAGGCACGTCAGGAACTTGAAGGGCACCTTGACCGCTGCTTCAACGAGCTGACCGAAAACCTGCGTCAACGGATTGGCGATTACCTCGTCCGCGCCGTCACGACCAAACCCGACCTCACCGAGACGACCCAGTTTGGCCTGTCACTCACGCCGGAGGATTTCCGGCCCACGATCATGCTGCGCACGCGGCGCTTCGTGGAGCAGCGCGCGAAGCCCGATGATCCTGTGTTCGGCCCGTGGGCGACGCTGATGTCATTGCCCGAGGACTCCTTCCCACTCGTCGCCGACGACGTCAGGAGGCGGATTTCCCGCGAAGAAGGCTCCGCCTCGTCACCTCGGCGGCTACCGAACCCGCTCGTCCTCGAAGCCCTCGGCCAAGCGACGCTCACCAACAAAGCCAGCATTGCCCGGGTTTACGGCGACCTGTTTCGCCGCGTTTACGAGGAATCGAAAAAGCCTGCCGCCGGCAGCCCCGGCCTAAGCGCAAACCAACGAGCCCTGCTCGATGTCGTCACCGGCAAGGACGGCCCGATCTGGTTCGACCACCGCGACACACCGGCCCACCTGTCGCGGCCCGATGCGGACAAATACGGCGGCCTGGTCCAGAACCTCGACAAACTTGCCGCTCATGCCACCAACACCCCACCGGCGCGGGCAATGGTCGTAAGCGAACTGCCCGAGCCCTACGCCCCGCGCATCTTCACGCGCGGCAGTCCGTCGCGTCCGGGCGAAGCGGTGCCGCGCAGTTTCCTGCGCGTGCTCAACGGGGGCGCCCCGCTGCCGCTCGGCGAAGGCAGCGGCCGGCTGGCGCTGGCCGACGCCATCACGTCGCCGAACAACCCGCTGACCGCGCGTGTGTTCGTGAACCGCGTGTGGATGGAACATTTCGGCGAACCGCTCGTGGGCTCGCCGGCGGACTTCGGTGTCCGCAGCGACCCGCCCACGCATCCCGAATTGCTGGACTGGCTCGCCGGCGAGTTCATCCGTTCCGGTTGGAGCGTGAAGCACCTCCACCGCGTCATCGTGCTGGGCGGGGCGTTCCAACAGTCTTCCGTAGGCGCCGACTTAAGGAGGCTCACTTCGCCCGACGAAAGTGAGCAAGTGAGCAGGGGAGAAAGTGAGCAATCCCTGGACACGAAGCTTCATTCTCCCGCACCCACTTTCCCACTTTCCCACCTGCCAGCGGGAAACAAACAGAGCCTCGATATCTCAACTGCTTCGGCCGCCATCGCCGACCCCGACAACCACCTCCTCTGGCACTACCCGCGCCGCCGCCTCGACCTCGAGGCCATGCGCGACACGCTGCTGTTCGTCGCCGGCCGGCTCGACGCAACGATGGGCGGCCGTTCGGTGGATGTGGCCGGTGATGCGCTTAACGCGCGACGCACCGTTTACGGCCTGGTGGACCGCCAGAATCTCCCGGGAATGTTCCGCTCCTTCGACTTCGCCGTGCCCGACCAATGTGTCGAACGCCGACCGAAGACGACCGTGCCGCAGCAGGCGCTGTTCGCGATGAACTCTCCCTTCGTCATGGAACAGGCCCGCGCACTGGCCGCCGGGGTAGCGGCCGAACCGGATGACACCGCGAAGGCCACCGCGCTGATCCGGCAAGTTCTGGGGCGCCTGCCGACAGACGGCGAACTCGCCCGCGCTCGCCAGTTCGTCGAATCCGCCAGCAACGATCCGGAGGCGAAGCTCTCGGCCTGGGAGCAGTTCGCCCAGGTGCTGCTCGCCAGCAATGAACTGGTCTTTCTCGACTGACCACCAACGCGATTCCGCATGGACACTTCCCGCCACTTCACCACCGCGGAACTGACCGCCGG
>CAIWAH010000134.1 GCA_903910585.1 uncultured Verrucomicrobiota bacterium | reverse complement strand
TTCCGTCGCAATCTGGCGGCGGTTGGCCGGCGACTCGTCGGTGCTGAGAAACACGGCGCCGTTGTCATCCGACGCGAGGAAGAACCGGTAGTCACCATCCACGGGCGGGGTGATCCAGCCGGAAAGCCGGACGCCGTAGTTCTCGGCCACGCCGGGGGGCGATTCGAACAGGCTGACCGTATTCTCCTCATCGGGCGCCTTGAGGAAACGCACGTTGCCCGTGAGGTCGGCGACGGCACCGCCACCGAGGCCCAGGTAGACCTCGCGGTTGAGCACGCCGGCCGCCTGGTGCCAGGAGGTGAAGCTGGCGGTCGCGCCGGCCCCGATGACGTTGGCCAAGGGGGCGTCATCGCGCACCCCGGAGACGGTCACGGTATATTCCGTGTCTTCGGCCTGGCGGCTCGTGTGCAGCACCACCGTTTTCCCATCCGGGAGCAGTTGGGCGAAGTCCAACGTGAGCCCGCCCGAGACTGAGTAGTTCGCCAATGTGGCAGCAGCGACGGGGTCCAGGCCCTCGTTGAAGGTGAGGCGGATGCGTTCCAGGGAACCGCTGCCCTCGGCGCCCACGAGCTCCGGCGGCGTCGTGTCCTGCGTGACCGTGAGCTGCGCGGCGGTCGAGGTGACCTCGCCGAGCGCACTGCGGACGCGGACCGAGTAGCCGCCCTCGTTGGCCTTGAAGAGGAACGGGATCGTATGGGTCACGCCCGTCGAGCCGGTGATGGGTTCGCCGTTGTAGAACCACTGGTAGGTGAACGGACCGATGCCGACCGGGTGCGCCCGGAACGACACGGCCAACTCCTCGAACACCGTCTGGGTGAGCGGCGGGGCGAGCAGCCGCGGCGCGCCGTCCTCCGCGAAGGCGCGGAAGTAGCGGCCCGGGATCGGCTCGCTGCCATTGCCCGGAGCGTAGTCGCCCGGCTTCTGCCAGGCGACGGCGAAGTGGTCGGGCCAGCCCAGGCCGGCGTGGAGCACCTCAAAGAAGTAGGTGCGTCCCGCCTCCAGACGGACGGGGACCGAACGGTTCTCGCCGTTCGGACGCAGGCCGCGGGGATCGCCGTTGTATTCCCGGGCGCCGACCCATTCGGGCTCGCGCGCGATGAGCTGGCGGTTGGCCGGAGTGGCATCAGTGCTGAGCCAGAGCTCGGCCTCATTGTCCGCCGCGAGGAAGAACCGGTAATCGCCGGTGACCGGCGGGCACAGGTAGCCCGTCACGCGCTCGGCGGCGGGCGACACCGGGATGCTCGCCACTTCGGCGGCGCCGATGAAGTCGCTTGATTCGGGACGGTCGGGGAAGTTCGGGCTTTCCCGCAGTCCGGCGAGGCCGGCAAAGGTGCCGGGATACAGGTCGCGCCGGAGCATCCCGGCGCCATCATCCGTGAAACGTGTGCTCAGGTAACGGCCTGCGATGGGTGGCGTGCCTATGGGCGGCGGCGAGAGCGGGACGTCCGCCAGTGCCTGAAAGTTCGCCGGAGCGGGCACCAGGAGGAGGAAGTTGAAGTCCAGGTTGCCCGGCTGGACGGTGAACCGCAGCGTGCGTTCGCCCGACAGCGTCACGCCGGCGAGCCCGCCGGAATCGTCCCGCAGCGGCACGTAGGTGTAAGCGCCCCAGCCACCGCTGTTGGGCGCGTTGAACTCGCCGAGCTTGACCAGGGTCTGATCGGTTGTGCCCCGGCCTGCGGTGACCTCTTCGAGACGCGCGCTGATGTTGGCACCGCCCGAGGCGAGTCGGCCATAGATGTTGTAGGTGCCCGCGGGGAAGTTCCGCGTGTAGTTCATCCATTCGCCGGCGTCGTTCCAGCCCAGGGCGAAATCATTGACGACCTCCCAGGTGCCGCGGCTGCGGTCATTGTCCAGGGGGCCAACGGCGACATTGGGATCCTCGCCCAACCGGTAAACGTCGTTCGGGTCACCCACGCGGAAATAGTCCACGTTGGCCGTGCCCGGGAAGCCGGCATAGGCGCCGCCGGTGTAGGGCATCACGTCCGCCCGCGGCTCATGCTGACCGCCGTGGTGGTCGAAATCCTCGGCCTCGATGACAAAGGCGCCGGCGTTGACCGGAGGCAGGTAATGCCAGTTGACCTCCAGATGGTCGCTGCTGCCGCCCTCCTTGGCGGCTGCCTCCAGATAATAGCGCCGGCCGCCTTCCAGGGCGATGGGCAGGGAGACATTCTGCGGGTTCACCGGGTCGCGGTTCACTCCGCCGGAAGTCCAGCTCCGCGGCCCCGCCCAGCCAGGCTCGAAGGCGATCTGGGTCGCATTGGCCGGCGACTCGTCGGTGCTCAGCCAGAGCGCGCCCTGATCGTCCGAGCTGACGTAGAAGCGGTAGCTGCCGGTCACCGGCGGTGTCACCCAGCCGACCAACCGCTGACCAAACGAGTCCGCGGTGTCCACCGGGGTCTCGCCGGAGGGGACCAACTCAAGGCGGTCGGGTGCGGCCGGGTAGCGGGGGTGATTGAGCAGCGACGCCAAGGAACCCTCGGAGGAAAGGCCGAAGAACAGCTCGCGGCGCAGCACCCCGGCCAAGTTCCGGGGCGCCCGCAGGCAGAGGACCGTTTCCACCATCGCATTGGCGCGGGGCGACCCGTCGCCCAAGCCGCGGATAGTGAGCCGGTAGTCGGCGCCCTCCGTGAGCGGCGTGGTTGTCAGCACCACTTCCGCCGAACCGTCGAGCAACTGCGCGCGGGTCACCACGGCGCCATTGTCCAGGAGGTAGTTCGCCGCAAGGGCGGCAGAGACGGCATCCACCGGTTCCGAGAAGCGGAGCCGTATCTGGTTCACGTCGTCCTCGTCCATGTCACCGCCGAGCAGGGAGGGCCCCTCAATATCCTCCCAAGGCACCAGGTGGGCTGCCGGAACCACCTCGCGAGGCAGGTCGGGACCGGACCACAGCAACCGGGCCACGGCTCCGCCGCCGTTCTCGTAGAAATCCAGCCGCAGGTCGTAGCGACGGCCAGCCTCGAGCGTGATCGTGCCGGAATGCTCCGTCGGCCCGTGGTCATGCCACTGATCAATCACCAGTTGCCGGTCAATCCACAGGCGGATGCCGTCATCCGACACCGTGGTGAAGGTGGTCGGCCCGGTGAACTTGGGCGCCAACGAACCACGCCAGCGGACCGAGAACTGTTCCGGGCCGACGTTCGGGTCCGGCGAACCGCCGCCCCAGTCGAAATCCACCACTGGATCCACCCGCAGCACCTTGGGCGCGGTGAAGTCCTGGTTGTCAAAGTATTCCGCCAGCAGGCCGAATCCGACCGAGAAGCGGATCGTCACCGCGGCTGCCAGCGGCACCCCGGCGCGGTCGGTGAGGCCGGTCCCGAGCGTGAGCTGGAAGCTGCCGGCCGGCAGCGGCGCCCCGCCCAGCAGCAGCAGGTTCTGCGCGCCGTCGAAGCTGGCCGTCCAAGCCACCGGCACGTCGTCCGGCGTGCCGAACTGGCCATCTTCGCCGGCACCGACCACGGCCAGGTGCGGCGCCACGAACTTGGACTCATCCATCGGTTCGCTGAAGAACACCGACACCGAGCGCATTTCGGCCGCTCCGCCGCCGTTGGGCGGCACAGTGCGGACGACGCGCGGCGGGGTGGCATCCTCGACGAGTTCCACCATGTGTTCGGTGGACCACGTCTCGTTGCCGCCGGTATCCACCGCCCGGGCCCGGAGCAGGAAGCTGGTCCGGCCGCCCGCGCGCGACGGGGTGACGAAGGACGACTCAAACGGGAAGTTGCCGTCGGTCGCCACCAGGGCGCCATCCACGTAGAACTCGACCCGGGCGACCTGCACGTCGTCGGTCACGGTCGCACCCACCTGGGCGAGCTTGCCTTCTTCGGCCCGGGCCGGGCTGAGCGGGAAGCTCGCCGTCAGCGCGATGGTCGGCGCCGCCCCGCCGGTGTCGTAGGCGAGGTAGTTGACCACCTGGAGTCCGGCCGCGCCGTCGGCCACATAGGCCAGGCCGTTGTAGAGTGACACCGCGTGGGCGATGCCCGGGGTGGCCAGCGTGGTGAGGAAGCGCGTGGTCTGCGCCGGGTCGCTCAGGTTGTAGAGCCACACGTCGTGCGTGCCGTCGTCCCGCGGATTGACGCCGACCGCGGCGACGCCGAGGCCCGAGCCGTTGTCCACGATGTGCTTGAAGGAGTTCGGTCCCGCATCGGTGGCACTGCCCAGCTTCCGCAGGTTCGCCGGATCACTGATGTCGAACACGTCATAGCCCGGATAGGAAGTCACCAGCGCCCGGCCCGGCCCGACGAACAGACGGTGCCGGCCGGTGATGCCCTCCGGCAGGCTCTGCGTGAGCGGCACGGTGCCGGCGGGCGTCAGGGCGCCGTCGGCCAGGCGGAACGCGCGCAGCTCGTGGTTGAAGAGCACGAACAGCACGTTGCCGCCGAACTTGAGGTCATGGATGGCGTTGGCCAACTGGAGGCGGTCGAGGATTTCGCCGGTGGCCAGATTCACGATCGCGAGCTGGCCCTGGTCGGATCCGACATAGGCGAGCCCACCGCGGGTGGTCACTGCCTGCGACGAGCCACCACCCACCGGCACCTGCCGGGCCAGATGCGGGCTGGTGAGGTCGCCCAACTCGATGACGGCCAGGCCCGTGGAGCCATCCGCCACCGCCACGGTGCGGCCGGTGAGGGAAACGGACTGGGCCTCGCCGGGCGTGTTCACCTGGGCCACCAGGGTCGGGTTGAAACCGTTCTGCACGTCGAAGATCGCCACGCCGGCCGAGCTGTCGGCCACGGCCGCGACGTTGTTCAGCGCGTCCACGTCCACGGCGTGACCGGCGGTGTCGCCGGAGCCGATGACGCCGGTGCGCACGGGCAGGCCGTCACTGGGATCGGTGCCCTGGCGGACTTCCGCGCCGTCCGGCACGCCGTCGCCGTCGCTGTCGCGCGCGGCCGGCCGGGTGCCCATCACAAGTTCGGCCACGTCGCTCAGGCCATCCGCGTCGGCGTCGGGGCTGTCATCGCGGCGGAGGTTGATGGCGGGGAGGATGAAGGACTGCCCGGACTCGGGCGTGAGCCATTCGCTGGTGCCGATGGCCAGGTCGGACGCGCGGAGGATCCATTGCCGGTAATGGGTGTTGGGCGCCATGATCAGGCTGTCGTGGCCCTCGCCGTTGCGGCCCGTCGGTCCGCGCTGCTCGACGCGGCCGGTCTCCAGGTTCATCAGCACGAAGTAGTGCAGGCCGGTGGAAGGCTGGGGCAGGCCCGAAGTGGGCCGGGTGGGGTCGGTGCCCTCGATCAGTTCTTCGCCGTCGCCCATTCCGTCGCCGTCGCTGTCGCGCAGGGTCGGGTTGGTGCCGCGCTCGTATTCCTTGTAGTTCTCCACGCCGTCGCCGTCGGTGTCCGTGTCGGCGTCGGCCGGGTCATTGGGGTTCAGTCCGTGGGCGGATTCCCAGGCGTCGGGCAGGTCGTCGTTGTCCCGGTCGTCCGGCAGGCGCACGGTGACATGGACGAAGGCGACGAGGGGATGCATGTCCACGCCTTCGCTGTGGGTGACGAGGATCACCGCGCGGCCGCTGGCGACCGCCGTAATGCGTCCGTTGGCGTCCACGACCACGACGCCGTCACTCATCGGGCTGTAAACGGTGCCGACCCCGGTGGTGAGGTTCACCGTGCTGCCGTCCGCCACCTGGCCGGTGACAGTGATCTGGGCGGTCTGGTTCAGGTCCAGGAGGGTGCGGTCGGACGAGGCTTCGAGATCCACGAGGATGCCGTGGGCGCCGCCGTGATGCCGGACCACGCGCCGGGAATCGTCCGCGGGGGTGAAGAGCGAGCGCGGGCAGGCGGGCCAGCCCTGGGCGGTGGCGAAGTCGCGGATGCGCTGGATCATCTGGTCGAGCACCGCCTGGCCGGCCTGGTAGGCGCCGTCGCTGGTCTGGGCATTGTGGACCCGGACCCAGGCGTTCCAGTTGCGCCACCAACTGTTGAGCATGGTGCGGAAGTGGGCCGCGGCGCGGCCGTTCAGGACGGCGGCGGCCTCGGCGGCGGGGCGGTCGCAGGCGACCCGCTCGGCTTCCATGGCGGCTTCCGCGGCGGACCAGAGGGGATTGATGAAGCGGGGCACATCCACGTCACGGTGGTATTCCTCGTGGGCCCGGCTGGCCGACAGCAGGTGGTAGAGGCCGCGCCCGCCGCCCACGGCCGCCGAGTAACGGGCCATGTTGGCGATCATCGCGCAGTAGTTTTCCCGGGTGACATTGCCGCCCTCGACGGGGTTGGGCTCGATGCTGCCGGAGATCGTGAGGTTGATGTTGCCGAGCGAACGCATGGCCTGGACGCGGTAGGTCCAGGAACGGCTGCCGCGGTCGTAGCAGATGCCGCCGTCGTATTCGAAGCCGGAGGCATTGGCGAAGTTGCCGCCCGCAGCGTTGGCCGTGTAGGTCCACCGGCTGTAGTCAATGGCCGTGACCGTGTTCGCGCCGCAGGGGGCGCCGTCGCGCGGGGTGCCGATGCAGCGCCCGCCCAGGCAACGGTCGTTTTCCGTGCAGGGGTCACCATCGTCGCAGGGAGAGCCTTCGCCGCCAGGGCAGGGCGGCGGGGGCGGGGGTTCGTCGCCGCCGCGGATGCGGTCGCAGCGGCCGTCGGTGCCGGGCGCGGTGCCGTGCCAACCGGGCTGCTCGATGCCCACGCCGGGGTCGCTCTCCACATATTTGCCGTCGGCAGTCACCGTCATCGGGCCCTTGAGCTCCCATTTGCCTGTGTCGTGGTTGAAGCTCCACAGCGCGCTCTTGGCCCCGGGCGGTAGCAGCACGCCGGTCACCGGGTCCGGCAGGTTCGGGAAGCGCACCGGCGCCGGCCGGTCGAAGTTCTGCCCGCCATCAGTCTGCACCGTGATCACCAGCGGCAGGTTCAGCCCGGCCGGCAGGGGTTCGGGCAGGCGGTCCGGCGGCACGGGGGCCATGCCCACCTGCCCGCCGCGGGAGCCATTGTTGCTGAAGAGCGAATTGGCCGGCACCACCAGCCGCACGTCGGCCAAGGCCGGGTTCTGCGCGACCACTTCGGGCGGCGGGCGCACCGTCGTGTCCTCGGTGGCGCTGACCGGCTGGAGCGTCCCCTGCCGGATGAGGGGAAGGAAGATTTCACCGGTGCCCGCGGCGGGGTTGGTCTCGACGCCCGCGACGGCGTCCCACGCCTTGCCGACGACCGGATAGTAATCGCCCGCCGGCCATTGGCTGCCGACCGCGGTGCGGCCGTCCACATGCACGAAGAAGCGGCCCACAGGTGCCGGGGTGAGGCGGAAGAAGCCCGCGGCGTCGGTGGTGGTGCGGAGGGTTTCCTCGGCGCCGTCCACGGTGATGGTCACGCCGGGGAGGGGACGGTTGACGAACGTGCCCGGCTCGGCGCCGGGGGCGGGATCGGAGGCGTAGATGTGGCCGATCACCGCGGTGGCGGTCAGCGGCACGGCGTTGAAGGTGTCGAAGTAGATCGTGCGGGCGCCGCCGGGCCGGCCGTCGTCGTCGGCATCAATGTCCGCCCCGTTGGCGCCGCGGAGGCCGTTGGCCTCAAGGGTCACGCGCACGCGGGCGCCGGCGGGCAGCGGTTCCTGGTAGAGCAGGCTGAGCGTGCGGCGGTCGCCGGAGATTTCGGTGCGGGCGAGCAGGCGGCGGCCGGCGTATTCGGCGTAGAGGCGCGTGGTGTCGAGCGTGGCGGCCTCGGCCAGCGGGCCGGTGAGCTCGAACATCGTCTTGCGGTTGACCGAGACGCCGTTGTCGCCGTTTGGGGGCGAGGTCATCTCGATGCCAAAGGGCACGACCACCTCGGCCTGGAATTCCTGGAGGAAGGATTGGCCATTGCCGTCGGGATCGGTGGTGGCGTCGGCGGCGTTGAGGCCGTCGAGCCGGCCGGCGCGGGCGAGCTCCCAGGGATCGGGCAGGCCGTCCAGGTCGCTGTCCAAGGGCGCATCCACGGGGACGCGCTGCACCCGGTAGAAGCCCTGGGTGCCGGCCACCGGGGTGCGGGTGGCGAGGGTGCCACCGAGGGAAAGCTCGACCGGCAGGGAGACGCCGGTGACCTCGTTGCCGTGCAGCAGCCGGTGATAGCTCCCGGGCGCCTCAGGCACCCGGATTTCCAGGCGCCCATCGGGCAGGAGCTGCACGCCGGACACATCGAAGCCTTGGGCGCCGACCCGGGACAACGCCGGCACGAGACAAAGGCTGGTGAGAGTGACGAGGTGGCCAAGGACGCGGGCCAAAGCGGTTTTCAAGGGACGGCGGCGGGGTAAAACCCCAACCAACGCAGAACCCGGCAGGCAAATGCCGACACTCGGAGACGAGGCGAAGGGAGTTTTCATGGAAGGAGCAGGGTTACGCCGGGAGGGCACCGTGACGCGTTCAAACAGGAAGTCTTGGAGGTCACTTCACCACTCACCGTCCGAAAGTCCTACCCGCAAAGACCTGGCTTGTGGATGACCCAATCAACTAGGCGCCGATCGTTCCCGGTTCTGCAAGTAGATTTCTCGGTGTTTGGCGGACTTGGGGGCGTATTTGTCCGGATACGACCGCAGCTCTGTCGGCAGGTCACCCGCCGCCACAAAGCAAACCCCGGAAACGCGCCCCTGGTGTTTCAACTCCAATTCAACGGAATTCCCCCACCGCACCGGCAATGCGGCGCGGCGGCTTTTGCCGCCTCCCAAGGGCTACCTTTTCGCACTTGCGGTCGAAACCGGAAGAACGGGCACAACCTGTGCGCCGACTCGCAGCTTCATGGACTGTGCACTCCAAGTGCGTCCGCTGCCCTGGGGGCGAACGGCCAGATTTCGCAACCGACCCGGTGCAGGCAAAATTCGCCGGTCCGGCCTACGCGGAAAAAGCGTCAACAAAACTGCCGGGAGATCAGGTGCGGCATCCGGTCGTCTCATCCCATTTCCCAAAGAGAATCAGTCCAAACGGTGGGCGGTTTCTCCCGGAAACCGCCGCGGGTTGCAAGGCAACCCGCCCACGGCATTTACCGGGTGCCATTTGGGAAATGGTATCACAGGCCCACAAGAATCAGGTCACGGTCTCGCGGAAGAACCTGCTGGCGCAATCGGGTGAACTCCGCCTGACCGTGAGCCGGCAATTCCACTTCATGGCACCAGCCTTTCCTTGGCGAGGCCGTGGGAACATTGATGCAAACGGGCCCGGGCACCGTCAGCCTGTTCCAGGCATGTTCACGGAACACATAACGGGTTGGATTCTCGGGGTCGGGCTCGTTTTGCGGGTCGCGGCCACGGACTTTCCTGAATTCGACTTCACCGATGCCGGCACGGCCAGAGCGTGGGTAAATCCGCACGATTGCGCCCTGACACCCAGTCCAGAAGGGCTCGGCGTCACGGTCACCGGCGGCGATCCCTACTTTTTCGGTCCAGCCCGGGACTATCCGACGGGACAACTGCTCTGGCTGAATCTGCGCCTCAAATCGGAGACCGGCGGCAACGGGCAGGTCTTCTTTTTCAACACCGGCCCGACGGAGGAACGCTCGGTGCGGTTTGTCGCGCCGGCCGGCGAGTGGACCACCGTCCGGCTGCCGCTGCCGGCGCTGGGCCCCGCTCATCACCTCCGCATTGATCCTCCGGGCGAGCGCGGCAGCTGCACCCTTGCGCGGATGAGCTTTGAGCCACGGGTGCTGGTGACTCCACCGGTCTGGCCCACGCCGCCGGTGCCGTCGGTGGCGGAGACCGCGCCAACGGTCCGGAGCGGCGCGCTGGAGCTGAGCCACGGCCCGGCCTTCGGCGCCTTCGTGGTGCGCGTCGGCGGGAAGCCCTTCGCGGCCGGAAACTCCCGCTCGTTGCTCGGCTATCTCGACGACAACCGGCCGCAATGGCTCACGTTGACGAACGCGGCCGAGGTCGTCGCCGAGCGCGATGGTATCCGCGTGTCCTTCCGCCAGCGCGATGCCGGCGGCGCCGAGTGGCGGGTGGAGCAACAGTTTTCCCCGGCCCGGCGAACGGGCGGAATCGAAGTCGAAACCCGGGTCACCGTGGACCGGGATCGCCCGGTGCTGTTTCTGCCGCTGTTCACCCTGCATCCGGGTCTCGGCGCCGAGTTCGGCACCAACAAGACCCAGGGCCTGTTCGCCGGAGTCGAGTATCTGGAGAACGAGGAAAGCAGCTCGGAGCGCGATCTGCGCGGCCCGCAGTCCCGCCGGCAGTTACCGGACTCGCTCAAGCTGACCTTCCCGCTCATGGCTCTCGCCGCGGACCAACGTTGGGCGGGGTTGATGTGGGAGACCAGTCCACGCCTCGCCGCGCTGCACGATTCCCCGGACCGGCTCTTCAAGTCGGGCGGCAGCGTGATGGCGCTGGTCTTTCCCGGTGCCGATCCCGCACACCGAGAGGACGGCAACCCCCTGCCCTACGACGGCGAACGTCTTCGTGCGGGCGAATCGCTGGTCGCCAAGGCCACTCTGTTGGGCGGATCGGGAACGACCGTTGTCCCCGCGGTGCAGGAATTCGTCGCCCGCCGCGGCCTGCCGCCGTTGCCAACGCCGGAGTTTTCCGCGGTCGAGTATTTCCGTCTCTCGGCGCGCGGCTGGCTGGATTCCGCGATCCGCGACGGCGACCGGTTCCGGCACGCGGTCGGGCCAACCTTCGCCAGCTCGCCGGCGGCTGATGCGGCATTTTACATGAACTGGCTCGCCCCGAAGGTCGGTGATGAGGCGCTGGCCGGGCGGCTGACCCGGCAGGCGGCGGCCTCGCTTGCCTTGGTCGCACCGGCCGCCCGCAACAGTGCGGCCGTGGGGCACGTGCGCCATCCCGCCCCCGCGTTGGTTTACGGCGCAGTCGCCGAAAACGCCGCCACCGCGTTGGCAGACGGGCGACGGCTGGTGGCGCGATTTCAGCCGGACGGTTCCCTGCCCTTCGCGGAGACGGGACCGGCGGCGGAGTTGGGTTCCACGCACTGGTCTCGCGAAGCCAACGGACTCGCCGGCACCGCTGTGACCCTCGCTTTCGACCGGGCGACCTTCTGCGGGGACCGCCAGCTCATCGCCGACGCCCTGCGGTTGCTGCGGGCCCTGGACCGTTTTCACGGCTCCGTGCCCCGCGGGGCGCAGACGTGGGAAGTGCCCCTGCACACGCCCGACATCCTCGCCAGCGCCTACCTCTGCCAGGCCTACACCACCGGGTATGAACTGACCGGCGAACCCGCCTTTCTCGATGAAGCCCGCTACTGGGCATGGACCGGGGTGCCGTTCGTTTATCTGACCGCGCCGAACCCGAAACCCGTAGGCGTCTATTCGACCACGCCGGTGCTAGGTGCGACCCAGTTCATCGCACCGAACTGGATCGGCCTGCCGGTGCAATGGTGCGGACTCGTCTATGCGGATGCGCTGCGCCGTCTGGCCCGGCATGATGATTCCGGACCGTGGGTCCGCCTCGCCGACGGCATCGCGCTGGCCGGGGTCCAGCACACCCACACCGCCGCGGAACCCGACAAACAGGGACTGCTGCCGGACAGCTTCGACCTGCGGGCGCAGTTCCGGAATCCGGTGCCCATCAATCCGGCCACGCTGTTGCCGCTGGCGTTGCAGGCCTACGGTGAACCGCCGGTTTACGACTTCCACAACTTCAGGAAGACCGGCTGGAGGGTCCATGCACCGGGTCCAATCACCGAAGCGAAGGAAGGCGACGGCTGGGTGAGCTTTCGCGTCAGCAGTTGGTCGGCGTCGCCCTGGTTTGTTTTGATCAATGGCTTCACCCGTCCCCCGCGGGTCGAGCTGGATGGCCGGGAGATTGAGCTGAAGCCACCGCATGAATTTCAGCCCGACACGGGCCGGCTGATTCTCCAGTTGGACCGGCCAACCCGGGTCGTCCTGCGCTGATCGGTCCGCCAACCCGTGAGGCCCCAGTCAATCCGGGGTTCCCTCACTTTTGCGAACGGCCCGCGGTTTGCGTTCTCGCCTCGCAAGCCGTCCGGAGAGGTTGAGCCTTTGGGCGGCGGGAGCGGAACCGAATTGGTTCCCAAGGAGATTCAAAACCCTCGACTATGAATGCACACCCTTCATCCGGGCTGCGCCATGTCCTGATGGCCTTGGCCGCCGCTTGGACCGGGCTGAGCCAGGCCGCCGACCCGGTCACTTCCGGCACCCTGCTATCCCAGCCGGAATTCCTCGGCGGCCAGGTGCGGCTGAACTGGAACTCGGGCGGCCAACTCGAAGCGGCCCCTTCCCCGGCAGGCCCGTGGGCGCCGATTGATGCACCCACCCTGCGGCAGAGCGCCTCGACGGTGCCGGTGGTGCCGGACCACAAGTTCTTCCGCGTCGTGGACAACGGCGTGCCCACGGCCCCGATGCCGCTGGTGAAAAGCGATCCGTCGCGGCCCTTCAAGATCGCCCGCGCGTTCCTCCGCAAGGCCACCACCGACAACGGCAACGCGGTCATCGAGGCGGAACTCCAGGGCGGCCAGAACCCGCCGTCGGTGTTTCCGCTGCTCCAGGATGAACGCGTGCTCGTCTTCCGGGACGACGGTCAGGCCGGCGACCGCGCGGCCGGCGACGGCACGTTCACCGCGCCGATGTTCATCGATGAAAACGACTTCATCGCGGCCAACGAGTTCATCAAGTCCCTGCCTCCGGCCTTCCAGGTGGTGGGCAACTTCTCCGGCCGCGAAGCCAAGAGCGGCATCCTGCCGACCCTGTTCGACTTCGAGGCCTTCCTGAAGGGCGAGCCCATCCTGGTGCATCCTTCGCCGTTCGACGGGCGCGGGCTGATCCCGGACCTCAACGGCAGCGGCCCGAACGGCAAGATCACGCGGGCCAGCGCCCGCCGATCGGCCTCGGTGAAGGTTCAGGAACTTTGCCGAACCAACGTCATCCGCGGCGAGGAAGTCATCCTCACGAACCGCCTCGTCAGCCTGCCGGGAGGAACCCAGACCAACGTCTTCTGCGAACTGGTCCAGAAGGGCTTCCGCGAGCGGCTGCTCACGAATGTCTTTTGCGAGAACAAGGTGGTCGGTTTCCGCGAGGGCTTCCTGACCAATGTGGCGTGCGAGGAGAAGATCACCGGCTTCCGCGACCTGTTCCTGACCAACGTCGCCTGCGAGGAAAATGTCGTCGGCTTCCACCCGGCCCGGGTGTTCACCAACGTCGAGTGCCACGAGGTCATCATTGATCCCGGCACGACCACCGGCGTGACGAACATCTGCTTCACCAACCTGGTGGCCAATCCGTTCCGCTTCGTCAGCAACGTGGTCTGCCCCACCCTGATCACCGACCAGCCCTTCACCACGCAGGTGAAGACCAATGCCGACGGAACGGTCGTGATCAACACCACGACAACCCTGCCGGGCGAATGCGTGACCAACGTGTTCGTGATCCAGGACGCACCGGAGTTCATCACCAACGTAGCCTGCGAGCAGGTCGTCATCACGCTGCCCGGCGAGCCGGTGCGAAAGCTGGTGTGCACGACGAACGTGTTCACCGAACCGACTCCGCAGCCCATCATCGAGCTCGTCTGCACGACCAACATCGTCACCAATCCCAGCCCGACGCCGGTGCGGGAGCTGGTCTGCACCACCAATGTCGTGGTGGACCCCACCCCGATTCCCGTTCTGGAGCTCGTCTGCACGACCAACGTGACCGTGGACCCGACGCCGGCGCCCATCTTCGTCGAGGAATGCCGCACCAACGTGGTCACGCTGCCGCCGCAGGAGTTCTTCACGAACGTCTTCCTGACCAACGTGGTATTCACCACCAACATCACCTGCACGAACATCGTGGTGGGCGAAACCAACCAGATTGAACTGCCGATTGACGACTTCCTGAACCGGCCGCCGTTCTGGGGCAAGAGCCTGCTCGTCACCGACCTCTCGGTGGTCGAGGACCCGACCCGCACATTTGATCCGTGCCATCCTGAGCGCAGCACCAAGCTCGGTGCCTGGACCTTCGGCCGGCTCATGATTGACATGTGCAACCAGTCCGCGACGGGCATTGATCCGAGCGAATTCACCCGCCGCTGGCTGCGGTCGTGGCAGCACGACCTCTCGATCAACTTCGACGGGGTTACGAATCGCAATCCCGAGATCGTGGCCCAGGCGATCGCCGACTGGGAACAGGCCAGCGGCGGACCCGGTGCCCCGCTGGACCTCGGCATCGCGCCGTTCCGGCTGCTTGCCATCGTCAACCGCCTCGACCTGCGCGGCAACCCCGGCTACGGCGGCGTGAATGACAGCGATCCCTGCAACCCGAGCTGCATCGGCGGGGAAGGCCGGTTCGTCTTCGCCCTCGTGCCCGGCCTGCGCCGGACCGGTGGCGGGGGCGGCGGTTACGGCGGCGGCGGCGACGGCGTCACCCAGAGTTCCTGCGACGCCTCGCAGTTCACGGTGATCTTCGAATACTGCATCCCCAAGCGCACCTGCGCGGAGATCAAGCAGTTCGCGCTCGAATGGTATGCCCTCTCGCAGAAGCCGTTCGGCACCGCGTTCAACGCCGCGCTCCAGGCGATCACCGACCAGTTCGCGAAGGCCGGGGCCGATCCATCCCGCAAGCCCAACCTCAGTGCGCTCAACCAGCTCCGCGCGAATGAACTGCTCCGCGAGCCGTGGGACCTGCGCGAGTGGCGCCTGTTCAACAACGACAGCGACGCGGGCTGGCTGCGCGAGGTGACCGTGAAGCAGACGCCCGACTTCGACCTGAACTTCGGCCAGAAGATCGTGGACTACTGTCTGGCCAACGCCGGCGACATCCTCGCCGAGAAGCACGTCGTGCCGCTGCAGTTCAAACGCGAGCCCTTCCTCGGTGGCGATGCCCCCATGCCCACGAAGGACTTCTTCTGGGACGGCCCGCAGCCGACCGGAACCATCCCCGGCGAAGTCCGGCACAAGTTCTCGCTGAACACCTGCAACGGCTGCCATGCCGGCGAGACCGGCACGCCCTTCACCCACGTGTTCCCGCGCGCCGCGGGCCAGGAAGCCGCCCTCAGCGACTTCCTCACCGGCCGGAACATGCCGAAGCTCGACCCGGCCGACCACGTCACGCCGCGGTTCTTCACCGACCTGAAACGCCGCGAGGACGACCTGCTCCGGCTGATCAAGGAGCCGTGCTTCTTCCAGCTCTTCCACGAACCGGTCCGGTTCGAGCACTGAAGCCCCAATGAACCGCGGCTGGCACGCCGCGGATGAGACCCGCGGCCCGGTGGAGGAAGACTCCGCCGGGCCGCTTAGCGTCGGGAGCTTTGGGTTGGCTTGCGGCGGGCTCCGGGCTACTTCTCAGCCATGAAACATCCGCACGCGGTGGCCGCCCACTTTGCCGGGCCCTGGGACGAGGCCCGGGTGCAGCGGTGGGCCGAATGCCTCCGTGCCCGCCTCGACGCGCCGGCGGTCAGCCTCGGGGTCATTTTCATGACGCCGGATTACTTCGAGGTGGCTGCGGAAGTGCTCGAAGTCATCCGCCTGCATGCCCGGGTCCCGCTCTTGGTCGGGTGCTCCAGCCAGAGCCTGATCGCGAATGGGGAGGAACTGGAACACCAGCCGGGGCTGGTCCTGCAGCTTTTCCATCTGCCCGGCGGCGAACTGAAGGCCGTCCACCTCACCCAGGCGATGATGGAGGAACTGGTGGAACCCGCGGACTGGCAGGCCCGGACGGGAGTTCCCGCGACCAATTCCCGCGGCTGGCTGGTGTTTGCCGACCCGTTCAACATGGACGGCGAGTCCTGGCTGAAGGCGTGGAATGCCGCCTACCCGGATGTCCCGGCCGTGGGCGGACTCGCCTCGGGCATGTTCGAGGAACAGCGCACCCAGGTTTACCTGAACGGAGAGGTTTTTGAGGAAGGCCTCGTCGCGGTCAGCGTCGGCGGCGGCGTGAAACTGGAATGCGTGATCTCCCAGGGTTGCACCCCCATCGGCACGCCATGGACCGTGACCCGGGCGGATCGGAACTTCATCCTGCAGATCGCCAACCGTCCCGCCTATCATGTGCTGGTGGACACGTTCAACGGCCTGACCGATGCGGAGAAGGAAAAGGCCCAGGGCAACCTGTTCGTCGGCTTCGCCAGCAGCGAATACCGGGACGAGTTCCGCCGGGGCGACTTCCTGGTCCGCAACCTTCTCGGTGCCGATCCCGGCAACGGCGTCATCGCGGTCGGCGCCCTGCCGCGGCCGGGACAGACCATCCAGTTCCACCGGCGTGATGCCGGCTCCGCCACCGAAGACCTCGGAGCCTGCCTCGCCCTCGCGCGGGAACGACTGGCGGGCCAGACGGTGTATGGCGGCATCGTCGGCATCTGCAATGGCCGCGGCCGCCGCCTCTTCGGGAAACCGAACCACGATGCGGGTCTGATTCAGGAACAGCTTGGGCCGCTGGCCCTGTCGGGATTTTTCTGCAACGGCGAGCTTGGGCCGGTCGGATCGCGGAACTTTTTGCACGGTTACACGGCATCGCTCGGCCTGCTGGTGCAGGCAGCCGAGCGGTGACAAGTTGCCCGGCGAGGTGAACACTCCCGGTCCCGCTCATGGAGCTTACTTCCCCCGTCCCTGAAGCGCCGGTGATTCCGGCGACCGCGCCCGATGATCCGTTCCGGCTGAAACCCGACGTGATGCAGCGGCTCGATTTGGCCGCCGAATTTGGCCGCCCCAACCCGGTTGAACTGGAATTGGGCGCGGGGGACGGCTCGTTCCTCATCCAGTATGCGGCGGCCCGGCCTGAAACCAACTTCCTCGGGGTCGAACGGCTTCTTGGGCGGCTGCGAAAAATCGGCCGGAAGGCCAGGCGTGGCGGACTCCAGAATATCCGAGTGCTCCGGCTGGAGGCCTCCTATGTGCTGCGCTTCATGATTCCCGCCGGCAGTCTCGCCGGAATCCATGTTTACTTTCCGGACCCTTGGCCCAAGCGAAGGCACTGGAAGCGACGCCTGGTGAACGCCGCCTTCACCGGCCATGCGCAGGCGACCCTCGCGATCGGCGGCACGGTTTTCCTCCGGACGGACGACGTCAGCTATTTCACCCAGATGACCGAGGTGTTCGGGGCGAATCCGGCCTTTGTCCGGGTTGAGGAACCCGCGGAGTTGCTGGCGGTGAAGACCGACTTCGAACAGGAATTCAACGCCCGCGGCATCCCCACCAACCACGCGGCCTACCGGCGCGTTTCGTGAGCGGGCCCGCGTCCGACCTTGCGGCCGGGGGCCGGCATCCGCACCGTAGCGTCACCATGACGGTCCGCAGAAGGTTTCCGGTCTCGCTCGCGTTGTTCGTGGGCATGCTGCTGTTGCTGTCGGCGCGGTCGGCAGAACCGCTCACCGACCGGCAGCGCACCGTGCTCAAGGGGCTGGCGCGCGACCGCTACACCGGCCGCTGGATCGACCTGACCACCAACCAACTCACCGTGATGCGCCAGCGGGCCGACGCCTACCTGGCAGACCTCCCGAAGTATCATCTCCCCGGCGGATTGGTGGTCAGCGCACAATTCGCCGACACCAACCGCTCAAAGGTGGTCCAGTATGAGGCGACCGAAGATTCCGCCGCCTGGACCGGCCTGCTGCTCGCCGCGCACACGTTTCGTTACATCGTCAGCCGCGACACCAATGCCTTCGGCGACCTGCGCCGTTCGCTAGATGGGATCGACCGGCTGCTCCGGGTCAGCGGAAAGCCCGGATACCTCGCCCGCTTTTCAGCCCGGGCCGACGACCCTGCTTACCGGCCGGCCTACGCGGAATGGGGCGGCGCAGATCCCGCGCGCAAAGGCTTCGGCAAGTTGGCATTCGCCGGCAATTCGCCGCTCGGACAGGAAGTCTGGCTCGGCGGTCCCGATCGGAACCACTACGCCGCGGTCAACTTCGGCCTGATGACCGTTTATCAGCTCATCCGGGACCAGACCATCCGCAGCCAGGTCTCCAACTCGGTGATGCTGATGATCTCCCGTCTGGAGAAAGATGACTGGCGGATCGATGATGGCTACGGTCACCGCACCTTCGTCTCGCCGCTGCTGCGGGCCGCCCTGCTCCGCGGTGCTGCCACCATCTCGCCGGTTCGCTACTACGCGGAATACGAGAAGCAGGCAGAGGAGTATTTCCGACTGCCGCCACCGGCGCTTCTTCAATACTCCGACTATTCGCCCAACGTGTTCACGGTGGCGAGCCTGAGTCTGCTGAGCCGGCTTGAGCTCAATGAGCCGACCCGCAAACTCCAGTTCGAGGAGCGCCTGACCGAAATCATGCGCCAGGCCGAATCGCATCTGAATCCGTTCGTTGTGGCCTGCTATGTCGAGAGCTTCAAAAAACCGACCATCAGCTCCGGGGTGATCGTCACCCTCCAGGGAGTGATGTATGAGTTTCCCAACCCACCCCGGTGGGCGGCTCCGGTGGACCAGACCCGCGATCGCGACCTGACCATTGTGGAAGCCAACGGCGAAAAGTGGTCCAAGTTCGCGGTGCAAATGCCGCAGCGGCCGCCGGCTCCATTTCAGTGGGCTGATTCCCCGTATCGCGTCCGGGGAGGCCAGGGCTCCCTGGTGGCACATCCGGGAGTCGATTATCTTACAGCCTTTTGGATGGGCCGTGAGCGCGAGGTGATTCCAAGCGAGGACTATGTCCCGCTCGCGGTGGAACGGCGCCCGGTTGCCCCGCGGGGAACCAATGCCAGTCCTTCGGGCGCCCGAACCAATCGCCCGCCGGTCTCGGGAACGGGACGATAGGCATTACCGCGGCTCCGCGCCGAGCCTTCAGCCGCGCAAGGTCTCCGCCTCCTTGTCGCGTAGTTTGGCGAAGTTCCCCTGTTCGCAGCACGCCACGAACGTCTCGGTGACCGCCTTCAGCTCCTCCCACCGCTTGCGGATCGTCTTCGACTCGGACGCATCGATGTGGTTGTCGCCCGCGGCGTTGGCAATGACGGCCAGCAAGTCCGCGAACTCCTGGACAATCTGGTTGGTGGCAGGAATCAGGAAATCGGGATGGGCGTGATGGGTCTTGGGATTCTTGACGAAAAAGCCCCCGGCCCGTTGGCAGACCCAGTGAATCACCCGGGGGTCCTGGGTGCTCTGAATCAGCTGATCCACCCGGTCCAGCGGATTGGGAGCACCGGTGCCCAGCTCTTCATTGGGAGTCTCGGCCCACTTGTAAATCAGGGAGAGAGAAAGCCCCATGTCGGCTGCCACCTGCTTCGCGCTGGTGGTTTTGAGGACTTCCCGGAGGAGTTCGTAGGACTTCATGGGCAGAAATGGGCCAAAGCGGCACCAGCAGTTGAACGGGGATTGAAGGAGGATTCCGCATGGTGCGCGATACAGGTTTCGAACCTGTGACCCCTACCGTGTCAAGGTAGTGCTCTACCACTGAGCTAACCGCGCCCGATGCGAAGCGGGCGAAAGGTAGGAATCCGCCGGTTCCGTGCAAGGGCTATTTTTCAGTCGCAACTGGCGCCCCAAAAGGCGCTTGCCGCGGCTAATGAATAACTTAAGTTTGCAACCGTCAACTCACCCGACGTGAACGCGTATTGCTTGCAGCCGATTGGCTCGGGCCGGAGTCAGCCGTAGGGCATTCCGACGTGGAACGCTGCTTTCCCAGCACCCCAACTCATGTAGCCGCATGAAACTTCTCCTGTTGCTCCCTGCCCTGATGGCCTTGGTGACTGCCGGTTGCGACCGCGTCGAATCCGCGGTTTCCGACACTCCGCCCGCCGGCAAGCCGGCAACCAACGCTCCCGCCGCGATGGCGGCTTCCACCAACGCTGCCAAGGACCTGGCCAATGGTCCGGTGGCCGATTCGGCCGCGCCCGATAACGCCCTTCCGGCTGCGCCTCCCGAACTTCCAGCCGACGTGCAGGAAGTGGTGCAACTGGCCCAGAACACCCTTGGCGAGCAGGTGCTGATCGATTTTGTCGCCACCATCGACCAGCCGTTTTCGCTGTCGGCCGACCATGTCATCTACCTCAAGGACCTGGGCATTCCCGAAACCGTGATTGCCGCCCTCCTGAAGCGCCAGGTCGCCTTGGGCGGCGAGGCGGTGGACTTGCCCGAATCGGAAATTGCCGAGGGAGGAACAACCAACGCGCCGGTGGAAGCCAAGCTGGCCCTGACCAATGCTCCCGGAGCCAATCTCGGCCTAGCCACCGCCACCGCCCCGGCCCCGCCGCAACCGAATGCGCCCATGGTCGGAGAAACGCCCGGTGCGGCGCCCGCCCCCGAACCGGCACCGCAACCGACCACGACCGTCAACTACAACGTGTTTTACAGCTCCCTGTCCCCCTACGGCACCTGGGTGGAAGCGAGCGACTATGGCTGGTGCTGGCAGCCGACCGTGGGAACCATCAACGTCGGCTGGCGTCCTTATTGCGACAATGGCCGTTGGGTGTGGACTTCCGGAGGCTGGTATTGGCACTCCTATTACTCTTGGGGCTGGGCACCTTTCCATTATGGCCGTTGGTGCCAAGTGCCCGCCCGGGGATGGTGCTGGGTTCCGGGAACGACATGGGGTCCTTCCTGGGTCACTTGGCGACACTGTGACGACCATTTCGGCTGGGCGCCCCTGCCACCGGCCTGCGGTTGGCAGAGCGGAGTGGGCCTGACCTATCATGGCTCGGGAGTTTCGGTGGGCTTTTCCTTTGGCCTCGGAGCCCGCGATTACTGCTTTGTTCCGCGGGCCCGGTTTTACGATCCCCATTGCTACCGTTTTCGCGCTGCCCATCACGACGTGGTTGGGATCTACGGGCGCAGCACCGTGGTCAACAACTACATCGTGGGCGACAACAACAAGGTGATCGTCAACAATGGCTTCGGACGCGACACCGTCCAACGGCACAGTCGTTCCGAAATCCGGCCGGTCGCCTTGGCCGATGCCCGACAGCCCGGAAGAGGCCGCGATGTTGGCGTCCGCACCGGCGGCCCACGGGACCGGATTGACGTCTATCGGCCGACCATTCCGGTGAATTCGATCGGGACCCGTCCTCCCGAAACGGTGCTGGCCCGGCAGGAAACCCGGCCCAAGCCCGGCGTCGGCGCCAGTGCGATCCGCCCGACGGAGGCGTCAGCGGGATCCCGTTTCGTCTCCAGCCGGCCAGCCCTGCAAGGGCAAACTGCAGTCGGCGGCGGAACTCGAACCGAGGTCCGGCCATCGATTACCGGTGGAAGCACCCGCTCCGGAAACACCGTAACGCCGGCCACTTCGCCGCGGGCCAGCCAAACGGTGCGTCGCCCGGTCGCCAGCGGCACGCTGACCAGTCCGACCGCGGGAATCCGTTCTGAAAGTCGCCCCACGACCATTGGTCCCGCGAATCCGAACACGCAGGTGACTCGCCCGGCGGTGGGCGCTCGGGTCGACACCCGCCCCAACACCTCCGTGACGACACCGTCAGGACAGGTTGCGATTCAGCCTGCGCCCGGCACTTCGACAGCCGTGGTCACCCGCCCGACGGTTGGCCGGAGCGAAGCCCGCCCGCTGCCCCAGCAGCAAATCACCGTCCGCCGCGACACGCCCACCATGGTTTCGCCGCAACCCACTGTCGGCGTTTCCCGGCCGACCTATTCCCGACCTGACTTTTCCACCCGCACCGCGCCGGCAACTGCGGTCCGGCAAGCGCCGACTTACACACCAGCTCCCGTTCAATCCCGGCCGATCGTGCAGCCGCAGTATCAGCAGTCGGCGCCGCGGATTGCCCCCCAGGCGACTGCGCCGGTCCGTTCCTACTCACCACCCGCCCAATCGGTTCAAGGCGGCAGCGGCGGCCGCCCATCCGGGGGCCGAACCCAGCCGCAGTGAACTGATTCCGCCGACCCGCTCCCCATGAACTGTCCCGCTCCCCGCGTGGCACGGCTCGGTCGTGTCGTGTTCGCGCTCGCAACCGGCCTGCTCGGTGCGGCGCCCGGTCACGGCGCCGAGGTTCCCGCCGGTTCCCGCGTGCTTTACGAGACCGGCTTTGAACCTTTCGAAGGATTTCATCCGGACTTTGACCTGGCCGGTCAGGGCAGCTGGATCGGTTATGCCACGGACTTGGCCGGCAAGTCGGTCGATTTCGGCGGCAACGGCCTGCTGCCCGCGCCGGTGGACGGCTTCTACGGTCAGGTCGCCTACATCGGTTTCAGCGCACCAACGAGCACGGCGGATTTCAATGTATGGCGCCCTGTCAATCTCGCGCCGTCGGGTGGGCAGTTACCGGTAGTGCAGTTTCTCGTTTCGCTCCAGTTGGAGTCCTCGTCCGAAAGCCGCGTTCCGGACGCATTCCGGTGGAGTGTTTATAATACGGTTGGGCAGCGCCTGTTCAGCCTGGATTTCGACAATGCGACCCGCGAAATCAGCGCCATCCTCGACGACGGCAACGCGACGCAGGGGCCGCCACTCCGGCCGAGCGGATACCTGTTCCGCAACGGGGAACCCTACGATCTCGAGGTGCTCCTCAACTTTCAGCGAAACCTCTGGACGGCCAAGCTGAACGGGCAGGTCATCATCAACTCATGGCCGATCACGACCACGAATGCCGACCGGTCGTTGGGTGATGTCGATGCAGTGTGGCTGATCCGCGAGCCCGGGAAGCCTGGCGACAACTACATGATGTTCGACGACTACCGGCTTATCGCGACGCCGCTGACCGAGATTCCGCCGACGCTCGAAGTGATTGGCATGATCCAACCCGCGGGTGCGTTTGCGGTGCGGGTCTTCGGCGAACCCGGCGTGAAGTATCAGCTTGAATTGCTGGATGGAGACCAGTGGTTTCCCGTCAGCTCGGGAACCGCCCAAAGCCCGGACGGAATCGTGGATCTTCAGGATTCCACCGCCGACGACTGGGCCGATGGAATCTACCGGGCGGTCAGCATTCCCTGACAGATCTCAGTCGAGACCGCAGGCCAATTTCGCCCGCTTGAGCGTCTTTTCGGCCACGGCGCGGGCTTTCCCTGCCCCGTCGTCCAGCACCCGGTTCACATAATCGAGATTGGCGGCCAACTCCGCCCGACGCTCACGGGCGGAGGCAAAGTAGTTCCAATAGCACTCGAAAAAGGCCTTCTTGAGGTTGCCGTAGCCATAGCCGCCGGCCCGAAGAAGTTCTTCCTGCCGTGCCCCCTCTGAGGAATCCAGCAGCTTGAACAGTTGCACGACCAGGTTCTTTTCGGCATCCGGCTTCGGTTCTTCGGGAGTGCGGGAATCCATGACGATGCCCATGACCTTCTTCCGGGTCGCCTTCTCCTCGCCAAAGATCTCGATCGTGTTGCCGTAGCTCTTGCTCATCTTCTGGCCATCAAGGCCGGGCACCACCGCGACCTCCTCGCGGATGCGCGGTTCGGGAACCACGAAGGTGTCTCCGTAGAGGTGGTTGAACTTGATCGCGATGTCGCGCGTGACTTCGAGATGCTGCTTCTGGTCCTTGCCGACCGGAACGATGTTGGAGTCGTAGAGCAGGATGTCCGCGGCCATCAGCACGGGATACGCGAACAGCCCGTGGTTCACCGATCCGATTTCGTCCCCCAGGCGGGCCGCCTTGTCCTTGAAGCTGTGGCAGCGCTCCAGCAGGCCCATCGGGGTGACGGTCGAGAGCAGCCACGCCAGTTCGGTGTGCTCCGGCGTGTCCGACTGCTTCCAGAAGATGCAGCGCTGGGGATCGAGTCCACAGGCGAGGAAATCGAGGGCGACATCCAGCGTGTATTGGCGGCGGAGCCTGGCATCGGTCAGCGACGTCATCGAGTGGTAGTTCGCGATGAAATAGAACGCCTCCCCTTCATTCTGGAGCTGGATCGCCGGCAGCATCGCGCCGAAGTAATTCCCCAGATGAAGTGCCCCGCTGGACTGGATGCCCGTCAGAATTCGCATGGCCGGAGCGTGCCGGACCTGGCGCCGGCGGTGCAAGTTGTGCCCGCATGGGATCGTGTCCCTGGGGGGAAGTCCCCAAAAACGGGCGGTTGCCCACACGACGCTTGTCGGTGCGGGCTTCGCGGCTACATTCCACCCCCACCTACATGCAGCCCGTCAGCAAATCGTTGAAGATGGTCACCTGCCCGCACTGCGGCGCCAAGGCGTTCATCTCCGGCGCGCTCGCCCCCCTGGAGGAGGCCCCGTGCTCCAAGTGCGGCCAGGCGCTGATGATGCCGATGCAGCTGCGCCAGTTCGAACTGCGCAGCAAAATCGCCTCGGGCGGCATGGGCACGGTCTACCGCTCGTGGGACACCACGCTCGGACGGGAGGTCGCGGTGAAGCTGATGAAGGACGAGCTGGCGAACGACGAGGACTCCGTGAACGCCTTTGCCGCGGAAGCCCGGGCGTGCGCCCAGCTCAACCACACCAACATCATCCACATCTACACCTTCGACCAGGAAGGCGTGCACAAATACCTGGTGATGGAGATCGCCGACGCCGGCAGCCTCGACGGCCGGATCGAGGACCTCAAGCGGGTGCCCGAGCTCGACGTGCTCGACTGCGGCATCAAGCTCACGGGCGCCCTTTCGACCGCCCTGAAACACGGCCTGCTCCATCTCGACATCAAGCCCGACAACATCCTCTTCAACGGCGATGGCGAGCCCAAGCTGGTGGACTTCGGCCTCGCCCGGAAAACCGATGTGGAGAAGGACTCCTATGCGCCCGTTTTCGGCACGCCCTATTACATCGCCCCGGAACGCGTGCAGCAGACCGGCGAAAGTTTCCTGAGCGACCTCTATTCCCTCGCAGGAACCCTTTACCACGCCCTGGTCGGCCATGTGCCGTTCGAGGCCCCCACCGTGGATGAAGTGGTCGCGGCGCAGATCCACACACCGCTTACCCCCGCCCACCAGTTGGCCCCCGACATCACCGTGCCCACCAGTGAGGCCCTGTGCCGGGCGATGGCGAAGAATCCGGCCGAACGGTTCCAGAGCTACGACGAATTCCGCATGGCCCTGGAAGCCGCCCGCAGCCAGCTGCTGATCAGCCAGCTGGCCGGCCAACAGGCGCCGGCAACTGCGGAAAAGCCCGCGGGCCGCAGCTGGTGGCGGCGCTGAGCGGCCAGCAGGCACAATCGCGGCTTTTCTCCCGAACCGCCCTGCGGGACTCTTCGCCCGTGCAGAATCCGATCATAGTCGCGCTGGATGTCCCCTCGGCCGAGCAGGCCCTCAGCCTTGCCCGTGAGGTCGCCCCGTTTGTCGGTGCGTTCAAGGTCGGCAAGGAACTGTTCGTCTCCGCGGGACCGGAGTTCGTGCGGCAGCTGCGCGCGACCGGCGCCAGCGTCTTCCTCGACCTGAAATTCCACGACATTCCCAACACCGTCGCCAAGGCGGTCGCCGCCGCCACCCGGCTGGACGTGCAGATGCTGACCATTCACGCGGGGGGCGGCAGCGAGATGATGCGCGCCGCCGAAAAATCCGCCCAGGACACCGCGCGAAATTTGGGCAGACCGGCCCCGTTGGTGCTTGGGGTGACCGTGCTGACGAGCATGGATTCAAGTGCCCTGGAGGAATTGGGCGGAGAGACGGATGTCGCAGCCCACGTCGAAAGGCTGGCCAGGCTGGCCGCGACGAGCGGGCTCCGCGGGTTGGTTTGCTCCCCGCTTGAACTGACCGCCCTGCGCGGATTCCTGCCCACGACCATGCAACTGGTGACTCCGGGCATCCGCACCGGCAATGAAAAGGCGGACGACCAGAAGCGCACGCTGTCGCCGCGGGAAGCCATCGCCGCGGGCGCCAGCTGGCTGGTCGTGGGCCGGCCGATCTACGCCGCGCCCAATCCGGCTGAGGCCGCCCGGGCGATCCTCGGTTCGCTGGCCTGAACGGGCGCGGCCAGAGTCCGCCAAAAAAGGTTCACCGCCGGGGCTTTCCAAGTTCGGACGGGTGGGCTAGCACTTCCACGCATCCACCCAGCGTCTTATGGACATCGCCTTCAAATGCCCCAGTTGCCACCAGGAACTCGAAGTGGAAATCGGCGCCGCCGGCCAGCAGATCGCCTGCCCCGCGTGCAGCAAACCGATGACCATTCCGCAGCCGGACGCCAACAACCTCAAGGTGGGCATCGCCGCCCACACTTCCGCCGCCGCCAAGGAGGAGAAGCATTTCTCCGTGCCCGTGACCGAGAACCCAGTCCAGCCGCTGATCAAGAAGGCCCTGCCGTCATTGGAGGCTGCGGCGAAAGACGGCACCAGACGCCTCCGCATCAAGACCATCCGCCACATCGACTGCAAGGAGGTCGGTCACGACAACTTCGACACCATCGTCACGGACTTCCTCAGCAAGGTGGGCGAGGAAAGCATCGTGAGCATCACGACGATCAGCTACAGCTACGTCGAGATGGGCACGCAGAAGCTGCTCGTGGATTTCGGCGTGCTGATCGTTTACAAGGGCTGACCTGGGCCGCCGTTACGGAAGCGGCTCCAGCGTCAGGTCCCGGTAGCAGATCTCGGTCTTGCCGCCGCCGTGAACTTGCAGGCCGATCCGGCCGAATTGCGGTATCGCAGCATCGGCCTCGGTGTAGTCCACCATCTGGACGCCGTTGATCTTCAGGATCACCCGCCGGCCTTCGGCCCGGATCTCGTAGTCGTTCCATTCGCCCGGCTTGACCGCCCGTTTGACGTCGGCTTCGGCCGGTTTGGCCATGACCTTGTTCCGGCGGGATTCGTCATAGATCGCCCCGAACCAGCCTTCGCCGATGTCGGCCTGATAGCCGATCATCTCGCTGTCATTCGGCACGCGCTGGCTCCGGATCTGCACGCCGCCGTTCACAAACCCCTCCGAGCCGGTGAGCTTGAACTTCAGGCGCAGCACGAAGTTCGTGTAGCCCGCGGTGGTCGCGAGGAACTCATTGCGAGGCACCGTCGCCGTGAGCGAACCGCCCACCAGCGCGCCGTCCCGGATTCGCCAGGTGCGGTTGGTATCGCCGTCCCAGCCCTGGAAAGTGGCACCATCGAACAGGCGGACCGGTTCGGCACCGGCAAGGGTCCATGCGCAGGCCAACGCACCGAGGAAACGAACACATCGGGAAATCATGGCGTGAGCCTGCGCCAACACCTTCCCGACGTCGAGAACCTCGTGGCCGATTCAGGTTGCCGTCATGGGCGCAGCTTGAGGCAGGCGCCGACCACCTCGGCCAGTTCCGCCGGGGAGAACGGCTTCTGCAGGAACAGGCAGCCGGGAATCTCGGAGAGACCGTAGCTGCCGAGGTCCGCGGCAAATCCGCTGGTCACGATGACGCCCAGGTTCGGGCTCTGCTCCTTCAGGCGTTTGGCCAGCTCCACGCCCGTCAGGCCTCCGGGCATCGTGATGTCGGTGAACAGCAGCCCGATTTCAGCGGCATGCTCCGCCCAGATCCCGACGGCCTCCGTGCCAGTCACTGCCGTGAACACCCGGAACCCGTGGCGTTGGAACAGCCCGCACACGAGTTGGCGGACGGCCGGTTCATCTTCGACCAACAGAACTCCGCCGTCGTCGCCGGCCGGAAATGCCGGTGCCCGATTGCCCTGAACGCGTGGCGCCGTAGTCACCGGCCGCGCCAGAGCCGGCAGGAAAATCCGGAAGGTCGCCCCTTCGCCCGAATCGCTGGTCACCTCGATCCAACCGCGATGCTGCTGCACGATTCCGTAAACGGTTGCCAGTCCGAGGCCGGTTCCCTTGCCCACGGATTTCGTCGTGAAGAAGGGATCGAAGATCCGGGGCAGGACGTCCGCCGGGATGCCTTGGCCCGTGTCCGAAACCGCCAGGGTCACATACCGCCCCACCGTGGCCTGCGGATTGGCCGGCAGGGATTCCACCGTCAGCTCCACTTCGCCGGTGGCAATCGTCAGTGTGCCCCCCTGCGGCATCGCGTCGCGGGAGTTGACGGCCAAGTTGAGCAGCACCTGTTCGATCATGCCCGCGTCCGCCCGCACCGCGCTCAGTCCGGACGCCAATTGCACACTGAAGGTGACATCCTCGCCCAGCGTCCGGCGGAGCATTTTCGAAAGGTTGGAGACCACCTCGTTGAGGTCCAGTTCCTGCGCCTGCATCGCGCTCTTGCGTCCGAAGAGCAACAACTGGCGGGTCAGACCCGCGGCCCGCTGCGACGCCGTCAGGATTTCGCCGGCCAGCACGCCGTTGCTTTCGCCCAGTTCCGGCGAGTCCAGCAGCAGGGACACGTTGCCCTGGATGATGGTCAGGAGGTTGTTGAAGTCATGGGCCACGCCGCCGGCCAGCTGCCCGATCGCCTCCATCTTCTGCGAATGGCGCAGCTGCAGCTCGAGATGATGCCTGGCCGTCACATCCCGGCCGACCACCAGCAGTCCCTTGGGGGCACCGTCGGCATCAAACATCGGCACACGGGACATCTCCAACTGGACCAAGGTGCCGTCGGGTCGCGGGATCTGCTTTTCGCTGTGGAGCACCTGACGGGCAGCCCAGGTTTCCCCCTCCCGCTGCAGGCAAACCTCATGCACCGAGCGGAGCTCCGGGACCATGTTCAGCAGTTCCCGGTGGGTGCGGCCCCGCCAGTCCTGGTCCTCCACCCGGAACAGCCGCCGCGCCGCCTGGTTGGCGATCTGCCAGTGCCCCGCGGCATCCTCGAACACGATCAGGTCGGGCATCGCCTCGACGAGCACCTCGAGGTTCTCCTTCACGCTGCGGAGCGACTGTTCGGCGGCCCGGCGAGAAGTGACGTCCCGGAAACTCCACACCCGGCCTACCGGTTTGCCGTTGATGCGCTGGGGAATCGAATAGCGCTCGACGATCCGCCCATCCTTGAACCGCAGTTCGTCAAAGCTAACCGCCTCCGGTCGGGAATAAAGTTCGGCCACCTTCGCGATGAACGCCGGCGGATCGGACAACTGGCCCAGCACATGTTGCATCGCGGGCTCGTCTCCACCCGCTGAGAAAAGGTCCCGGCGCCGGCCGGCCGGCACCAGGTCGTCCGGGAATCGCCAGACTTCGAGGAACTGGCTGTTGAAATCCACAATCCGTCCGGCCAGATCCACGACCAGAATGCCGTCGGCGGTCGATTCGAGCGCCGCCCGGGCGAGGGACAGGGACTGCTCGAGGGCCGCTTCGGCAGCCTTGCGCTCGGTGATGTCCACGTGGGTGCCGGACACCCGGATGGGCGTGCCGTGGGCATCCCGGGAAACGGTGCCCCGGGACAGCACATGGACCCAGTGTCCCTGCCGATGCCGCAATCGGTGCTCCGCCTCGAAGGAGTCGATTTCGCCACGTCGAAGCTGCGCCACCATCGCCAAGGCCGCCTCCAAATCCTCCGGGTGAAGCAGGTCGCGCCAGGTTTCGAGGCGATTGCCGAGTTCGGCATCGCCGTAGCCCAGCATCGCCTTCCACCGGGGTGAATAGAACACGGCCTCGGAAACGAGGTCCCAATCCCACAGCCCGTCATTCGCACCGGTCATCGCGAGGCGGAACCTTTCCTCGCTGAGCCGCAAGGACTCCGCCGACCGCGCATTGGCGATGCAGACGGCCGCGGTGTGGGTGGCCGGGCCGACCAGGCGAAGGTGGCCGGGTCCCGGGCTCCCGCTGTGGCGGTAATAGAACGCCACCGTGCCGAGCACCCGGTCGGAGGCGTCGATGATGGGCGTGGACCAGCAGGCCTTGAGTCCATGGCGGAGCGCCAATTCGCGGAAGTCCTGCCACAGCGGATCCGTGGCGATGTCCGCGACCACGACGGACTCGCGGCGAAACGCGGCGGTGCCGCGCGAGCCCACGTTCGGTCCAATCGCCAGCCCGTCGATGGCGGCATTGTAATCGGCGGGCAGGCTGGGCGCAGCCCCGAGGCGGAGCCGGCCTTCACCGTCGAGCAGCAGCACCGAGCAGAGCAGATCGGGCGACTGCCCTTCCATGATCCGGCAGAGCCGCGCCAGCGTTTCCGCGAGGCCCGCCCCGCGGGCAATCATCTCCACCACCGCCGCCAAGCCGCGCTGGAGCGATTCCACCTGCTTGCGGGCGATGGCCGCGCCCAGCATGTCTGCCACGACCCGGAGCGCCTCCAGCTCCGAAGGGAGCCATTCCCGTTCGCAGGTGCATTCGTCCAGCCCGATCACCCCCCACCATTGGCCGGAGACCATGAGGGGCACGATGGCGAGCGACTGGATCTGCTGCCCTTCCAGAAGCCGCCGTTCCGCCTCGCCCGCCTGGGAGAGCGCGAGAACCACCGACCGACCGGCCGACAGCTGCTCGCACCACGCCCAGATGCCGGCCTCCTCGTAGGGCAGGTCCTGCAGCAGCGGATTCTCCAACTGCGGTTCGATCCCCGGCGCACACCACTCGCAACGCTGGCTGCCTCTCAAGTCCCCGGCCGGACCGACAAAGTTCTCAAACAGGTAGGCCCGGCTCGCGGCGGCCGCCTCTCCGACCCGCGCCAGCACCTGGTGTGCGGCGGTCTCCCAGTCCTGTTCGCGGAGGAACTGTTCGCCGGCAAACTCGGCCGAGGCGAGGATCGCATCCCGGCGGGCCACCTCCTCCTCGGCCCGCTTTCGGTCCGTGATGTCCGCCGCGGCAAAGATCAGGCTCGCCTGCCCGTTCACCACGACCCGGTTCACCGAAGTCAGCAGGTGTCGCAGGGAACCATCCTTGGCCCGATTGAGACATTCGCGCGCCAGGACCGGACCGCCCGCTTCCAGGTCACGGAGGAGCTGCTGCCGCTGTTCCGGCTTCACCCACATGCCCGAATCCAGGGCACTCACCCCTTGAAGATCCTCCAGCGAGTATCCGAGCCGGTCGGTGAAATGGCGGTTCACCATCAGGCAGCGCCCTTCCGGATAGGAACTCATCGAGTGCAGCACCGGGCTGGACTCGAAGATCCGCTGGAAGCGCTGCTCGCTCTCCAGCAGCGCCTGCTCGGCCTCGCGGCGTTCCGTGATGTCCGAGGCGATTCCGTTGAACGCGACCACGGCACCGCTTTCGTCCCGCACCGGAAAGGCCCGGCTCCAAATCCAGCGGCGCTGCCCCGCCCGGTTGATGATCCGGTATTCGATCGGTGCCCGCCTGCCCTCCGGCTCCGAGGCGATGGCCGCCGCCAGTCTTGCCCGGTCCTCGGGCACAACCAGCTCCATCCACGCCCCGGGCTGACTGACAAAGTGATCCGCCGGCCAGCCGGTGATCGCCTCGACCGCAGGACTGACGTAACTCGGCGACGTGGCGCCGGGCGGAGACGTCCAGAAGATCTGGTCGATCGTCTCGACCAACGAGCGGAACCTCAGCTCGCCCTGCAGACGTGCCGCTTCGGCCTCGCGGTGGCGCCGGGCCTCCCGGTCGGCCTGGATGAGGCTGACACACGTCGTGAGCAACGGCTCGATGCCCACCACCGTGGCCGGCTCAAATCCGCCGGGCCGGTTGGCGACGCCGATCACGCCGACGACTTCGTTCCCATGCTTCAGGGGAATTCCGAGAAAAGATCGCAACGGCGGATGGCCGGGCGGCAGGCCGCCGCGACGGGGATCCCGCGCGGGATCGTTCGAGATCACCAGCTCGGCCCCGGTGATCACCGCGCCGAACAGGGAGTTGAGATTGGAAAAGACCAGGCCCTGGGATTCGTGCCGCGCATAGAGCCCGCGGGTGACGGCATCCCAGGCGATGTTGGTCAACGCCAGCACCTGGAGGCACCGCCGGCCTTCCAAATCCGCCACCACCTCGCCGAGGAAGCCAAATTCACCGGCGGTAAAGTTCAGCAACGGATCGAGCAGAGTGCCGAGGGCCGCCCGCAGCGAACGGGTTGCGATGTATTCCTCCTGCGCCCGCCGGACCGCCTCGATCACCCGCAGCTGGCGTTCCTCGATCTCCCGGGCCCGCACCTGTTCCGTGATGTCGAGGGCGAACCCCACCACGCCGATGATCCGCCCGCTCTCGTCACGGTTCGGGAACTTGTCGGTCCGCATCCAGCGGTCCCCCTGGGTGGTGACCAGACGCTCGACGATGCCCAGCTTGGGCTGCCCGGTGGCGATGACCTCGTTTTCATCGCGGTAATAGCTCTCGGCGTAAGGCGAGCCGTTCTCGGTTTCGGTCCGCCCTTCGACCTCTTCGCGGCTTCGGCCGGTCACCCGCAGCATTTCGGCATTGACCCGCAACATCCGGTGTTCGCGGTCCTTGTAAAAGACGAACGCCGGCACCGAATCGAGGATCATCTGCAGCTCGGCCTGCTGCCGCAGCAGCTGCACTTCGGCCCGATGCCGGTCGGTGGCATCCAGCAGCAGGCCGTGCCAGAGCACGCTGCCGTCCGCTTCCCTGCGCGGAACCGACCGGCCTTCGACCCAGACCTCCGGGCCGCGCGCGCTTCGCACCCGGAAAACGCAATGCCACGGCGTCAGCGTCCGCGCCGATCCTTCGATCGAGCCCAGGAGTTTGCCGCGGTCCTCGGCGTGGACCATGTGGATCAGCGGACGCGCGTCCGCCACCACGGTCGCCGGGTCCACACCGAACATCTCGTTGAGGCGCGGGCTGGCGTAGGGCACCTCCATCGCCCCATCCGCCCGCAGACGGAACGCATAGACGACTCCGGGAACCGACAGGGCCAGCTCGGAGAGCTTGGCCTGGAATTGTTCCAACTCCGCGCGGGCGGCCTCCTTCTCGGCGGTCTCCCGTTCCCACCGGCTGACCTCGCGCCGCAGCACCAGGTAAAGCAGGCCGCCCGTGAACACCACGAACGCAAATCCCTTGGCGATGCTGATGCGGGTCACCCATGCTGGATCGCGGACCAACTTCCCCAGCAGCCAGTCGGAGCACTGGATCCACAGCAAACCCGCCCCGATGTAGATCAGGCTGGTCCGTTCGGCGATTCGCGGAAGTTTCATTCGGCTACGAAGCCCCCTCCCTGCCGGCGGGCTACAATTCAACCACGATCACGGCATGGCTTGGGAAACACGGCCTGACTGCGCCCGCTCGCCTCCTGCATGACAACCCCAAAATTGCCAAAACAGGGTCGCGGCGATTCGTTGCTCAGCGTTTGCGCGATCCGGCCTCGGCCACCAGTTGCAGGGCCTCGCGGATCAGGATCTCCCCGGTCTGCTCGCCCAGGCAGGTGCGCGACACATATTCGTAGCGCTTGAAGCTGTTCCAATCGACCTCGGTGAGGATGTAGCCGAAGGCGTCATTGGTGAGACCGAACAGGAGATTGTGTTCCCCGCCCAGCTTGCGCTTCAGGTAATAGCCGATGTTTGGCAGCGCCTCGCCCGGAATCGTGAGGATGCGGGCCGGGCCCAGATCCACCAGGTTCATCCGCGTCGTAATGCGGCCTTCGGCATCGGTGCGGTAGCCCATCGGCGATCCCTTGAGCACGCCCAGCAGCAGCGGGGATTCGACCGGGAACTTCACCTCCCGGACCGCCACCCGGAGCTTGGGGTCATCCTGCAGCGGGGCATCCTTGACCAGACGGAGGCTTTCGTCCGCCAGCAGGGTGCCGATGCGGATGCATTCCTCCCAGGAATTCGCCTCGCCGTCGGGCCGCCGGTTGTCGGCTGTCACCATCCCGCCCTGGGCGCCATTCATGAAGATGCCCGTGCCGCCACCCGCGGCGGCGATCCGATCGTAAAGCGGTCCAATGAGGTCCGGGCTGCAAATGCCCCGGCTGCTGCCGATGACTTCCGGATGCACCGCGTAGTTCACCAGGGTGGCGATGGCCTTGCCGTCGGCGCCGACCGCCTGAATGACGCTGGCCCGCGGGTCATAAAGGTCCGGCGCGTAGTAGTTGTAGGCGATCCGTCCCTTGGCCTCGCCGGTCGCGACGCGCAGCCGGGCCGATTGCAGCCGGCCGAGGGCTTCGTTCACCGCGTCCGCCGTCTGGGCGACCACGAAGTCGAGATACTTCAGGTCGGCGGTGGAACCGCCCTTCCCGTCGGGAAACCCATACGATTCGGGCGCGCTGTGGGTGTGCGTGGCGCCGATGAGCAGATGGTCCCCGGGCAACCCCTTCACCCGGGCCCGAACGCGGTCGCCGAGCACCGCCGGGAACCCGATGAAATCCGTGCTGACGAAGCCCACGCGCACGCCGTCGTTCTCCAGCACCAGCGCCCGCACCGTGAGTTCGCCGCGCTTCTCCCGGGCCGAACTCGGCTGGCCCAGCCCGCCGGAGACCGGCAACAGGGGTTCGGGCGTCACCACCCGGATGGCGATGCCGGCACGGAAACCCGCTTCGGCCGAAAACCACGAAAGGCAAAAGGCGGCCAGCAGGAGCAATGACCAAGGCTTCATGGGCCAAGGCTGCCGCCGGCGCCCGCCCGGGGTCCACGGATTGTTTGGGGGATTCATCCGCGGCGCGGGGATTTCGCTTTCCGAGCTCCAAAGCCGCCGGACACACTCACGCCACGCAACCTCATCACCACCGCCGATGAACTGGCATTACGCCCAAGACGGGCAGCAGCGGGGGCCCTGCACGCCCGAGCAGATGGCGGAACTCGCCGCGCAGGGGATCGTCAGCGACACCACGCTGGTCTGGCACGAGGGACTCTCCGGCTGGCGGCCATGGTCGGAGGTCAGGCCCGCCCACTCCGCCGGCCCGGTCGCTGCGGTGCCACCCGCCCCGCTCTCCGATGTCAGCCCAACCGCGACGCCCCAGCCCGGCCAGGTCCGGTGCGGGGAGTGCGGCGGCCTGTTCGCCGAGGAAGCGGTGGTGCAATTCGGGCCGCAGACGGTCTGTGCCGCGTGCAAACCGCTCTTTCTCCAACGGCTGCGGGAAGGCGTCCACCAGCCCCAGGAAATGGTGCTGGCCACGATCTGGCAGCGGTTCCTGGCCGATTTTTTGGACGGGCTGATCCTGGTGGTGCCCCTCGTCCTGACTTCCATGTTCGTCGGGGCGGCGGTCCCGGCGATGTTGACCGGCGGCAACAGCACGGGAACGGCATCCTTGCTGATCCTGCAAGTGGGACTGCAGGGGTTCTTCATTGGCGCCAGCATCCTTTACAATGGCCTGCTGATCGGCCGGTTCGGCTATACCCCCGGCAAGAAGGCGCTTGGACTGCGGGTGGTGCTCGCGGATGGCTCGCCGGTTTCCTACGGGCGGGCGTTCGGCCGCGCCGGCGCGGAGCTGCTCAGCGGCATGGCCTGCTACATCGGCTACTTCATCGCCATTTTCGACCGGGAGAAGCGCAGCCTGCATGACCACATCTGCAACACCCGCGTGGTGAAGCGCTGACCATGGACGCCGCCCTTCGCTGCCCCAAATGCCAGCTTGCCCTGGTCGCCGACCGCCTCCGCGAGGCGACGTTCGTCGCGTGCTTCGGCTGCGGCACTCCCATCCGCGCCATCGCGTTCCCGGCGCTGAACCGTCCCCTGCGCGACCCGGCGGCCGCCGCCCCGGCGGGCGAGGGCGAATCGTCCTGTTTTTTCCACACCAGCCGTCCCGCCCAGTCCGCCTGCGAACAGTGCGGGCGATTCATCTGCGGCCTGTGCGAGGTTGAAGTCGGACCGAAGAAGCTGTGCCCGACCTGCCTCACGGCGGGACGCGAAGCCGGCGGCTTCAGCCAGCTCGAAACGACCCGCGCCCGCTGGGATTACCGCTGCCTGCTGCTGGCGCTGGTGCCGCTGCTTTTCTGGCCGGCCACCCTCATCACGGCCCCGGCGGCCGTATTCCTCGCCTTCCGCTTCTGGAAGGCCCCGGGCAGCCTGGTAAACCCGTCCCGATGGCGGTTGGTCCTGGCCGTCGCCGTCGCCGTTGCGCAGCTCGCCGGCTGGATCATCCTGGCGATCGCCGTCAGCACAGACCTGTTCAACGGAGGAACCGCCGAATGAACCCGCCCGAACCCCTCGGCCCGACCGGCCTGCGCACCTGGAACCGCCGTCACCGGATCTACCTGTGCGGGGATCACCTGCTGCTGGTGGGCTTTGATGGCTTCTCCGAGAACTACCGCCGCTTTTACCTCCGCGACCTCCAGGGCCTGCTCGTGCAGCGGACTTCCCGTCGGCTGTGGATCAATCTCGTGTTCGGCCTCGCGGCCGCGCTGCTGCTGCTCCCGGTCGTCATCCCCGGCTCGCCGGTCGAAGTGATCGTCGGTTTTGGCGTCATCGCCCTCGGGCCGCTCGCGGTCGTGGTGGTGAACAGCGTTGCCGGCCCCACCTGCCGCACCGTGCTCCAGACGGCGGTGCAGGCCACGGACGTGCCCGCCTTGCGCCGGGTCGGAGATTTCGAGCGCTGTTTTGCCCGGATCCGGCCGCTGGTGATCGCGGCCCAGGACGAAGCCGGAGCCACGGTTCCAGAGGCTGACTCCACTCCGCCCGCCGCCGCCTGAACACATGGCCCTGACCGCCCATCGCTGCCTGAACCACGCCGAGCGCGAAGCGGCCGCCCGGTGCCCGCAGTGCCGGCAGTTCTTCTGCCGGGAATGCGTCACGGAGCACGAGGGCCGGGTCCTGTGCGCCGGCTGCCTGACGCGGCTCACGGTGCCGGCCGCCGCCGCCCCGGGCTCCTTTGGCTGGCTGGTGAGTCCGGTGTGGGCTGTGGGCGGCCTCTTCGTGGCCTGGCTCTGCTTCTACGCCCTGGGCTCGGTGCTGCTCGCGCTGCCGTCCGAATGGCACGAGGGCACCCTTTGGCAACGGCTGCAATCGGAGTGACGCATGGCCCGACCGCCCCGCAGCCAAGCCGTGCCCGCCCTGGACCTGTTGGAACAGGGCATGCACCTGCTCCGCCGGACACCCGCGGCGGACTTCCTGATCTGGCTGGCCGGGGCCCTGCCCTTCACCGTGGCGCTGCTGTTCTTCTGGGCCGAGATGAGCCGGGCCGCCCACGCGGAGTCCCGGCTGTTCACGTCCGCATGGGCCCTGGCCGGCCTGTTCGTGTGGCTGAAGACCTGTCAGGCGGTCTTCGCCGGCCGCCTGCTGGCACGGGCCTCGGCCGACGAAACCGCCAGTTGGAACCTCCGCAACTGGCTGGGTGTGCTCGTGACCCAGGCCGCGCTCCAACCGCTGACGCTCCTCGTGCTGCCGGTGGCGGCGGTGCTGACGCTCCCCTTCGCCTGGGCGTTCGCCTGGACGCAGAATGTCGCCGTGCTCGCGGCCCGCACTCCGCATCGCCCGGGCGAACTCCACCGGCTCGCCTGGCGCCAGTGCCTGCTGTGGCCCGGACAGAACCACACGCTGCTGACCCTGGTCTTCCTCGCATGGCTGGTCGCCTCGCTCAACGCCGGCATCGCGCTCTACACGGCACCGCACCTTCTCAAGATGCTGTTCGGCGTCGAAAGCCGGCTGACGCTCAGCCCCGGCGCGCTCCTCAACACGACCTTCCTGGCCATCGTGATGTCGCTCGGCGCGATCGCCGTGGACCCGCTGGTGAAGGCGGCCTACGCGCTGCGGTGCCTGCACGGATTCTCCCGGCACTCGGGTGACGATCTCCGCGCGCGGTTGAAGTGGCTGCAGCAGGCCGCGCTCATCGCGCTGCTCGGGTGCGGACTGGGCATGGCGTTGCCGGTCCGGGCCGCCACCGCGCCTCCGGTGCCGCCACCGGCCGAGATCGTTCCCGCCGAACTCGACCGTGCGATTGCCGACGTGCTCGAACGGCCGGAGTTCACCTGGCGCGCGCCCCGCGACTGGCAGCTTCAGCGGCCGGACGTCGAACTGGGCTGGCTGGGCCGCCAGATGAAGGCCCTCGACGAGCAGCTCGGCCGGCTGTTCCGGAACCTCCTGCGGCCGATCCGCGCCATCGCCGACTGGCTGGAGAAGGCCCTCGGGGCCAATCGCGGCCCCAAGACGCCGACCGGCAACTTCTCGTTCAACTTCGCGGCCCTGGCTCAGTTCCTCGTCTGGCTGCTGGTCGCCGCGGTCGCGCTGGTGCTGGTCTGGTTCGGCTACCGCATCTGGCGCCCCCGCCGGCCCGGCGAAGAGACGGTTCCCGAGCCGGGTCCCGCGGCGCCCGACCTGCGGGCGGAATTCGTCGCGGCCGACCAATTGCCGGAGGACGGCTGGCTCGCGCTCGCCCAGCGCCTGCTGGACGAGGGCGATCACCGGCTGGCACTCCGGGCCTTTTACCTCGCGGCCCTGGCCCACCTGGCGCGGCGGGAGTTCATCCGGCTCGCCCGGCACAAGTCGAACGTGGACTACGCCACCGAGCTGCGCCGGCGGGCGCGGGCCCGGCCCGAGATCGTCGGCCTGTTCACCGGCGCCGCCCGGGAGTTCGACCGCGTGTGGTATGGCGGCCACGCGACGACGGCGGACGGCCTGGTGGAATTCGCGGCCCAGGTGGAGGAGATGCGCCGCGCATGAAGCCGTCCCTCTCCCGCCTGCTCCTCGCGTGCGCCGCTGTCGGTCTCGGCTGGGCGATCTGGCGTCTGCTCGACCTGCGGTTCACCACCGGCGACATCTACGCGGAGGGTTCGACCTTCCGTGCCGATCCGGTGGGGGCGCGGGCCTACTACGAGAGCCTGAGCCGCCTCCCCGGGCTGGCGGTCAGCCGGTCCCTGGAACCGGTGCATCGCCTCGGCAACGGCGTGGACACCACGCTGTTCCTGCTCAGCAGCGACGCCGCCGACCGGGACTGGCTTTCGTCGCGCAACGTCGGCGAACTGGACGACTTCCTCGCGCAGGGCGGCCGCGTCGTGATCACCCTCAACGAATTCCGGCTGCCGGTGCCCGCCAACGGCACCAATTTCTGGATCGGCACGCCGCCGACCGGGGGCACCAATTTCAGCCCCTGGCCCTTCGGGACCAGTCTCGCGACGCATTGGCGGTTTGATCTCCGCCTCGCGCGGGGAACCAACTCCACCGACGCCTTCACCGTCACCGCCACGCCGGCCGCCGCCCCGGAACTGCCGGGCACGTTGCGCTGGCCCGCCTCGCTGCGCTTCGCCCAACTCGACACCAACTGGATTCCGCTCTTCGCCGACGAGCATGGCCCCGTCCTGATCACCCGTCCCGCCGGCAAGGGCTGGGTCGTGGTGGCGAGTTCCGACCATTTCCATCGCAACGGCGCGCTCCGCACCGACCGAAACTCCGCCCTGCTCGCCTGGTTGCCGGGCCCGTCCTCCCGGATCGTCTTTGACGAGACCCACCTCGGCACGGAACTGAACCCCGGCATCATGACCCTGGCCCGCCGCTACCGGCTGCACGGCCTCGGCTTCGGCCTGCTGCTGCTCGCCGCGCTCTTCATCTGGCAGCAGTCCAGCTCGCTGGTGCCCCGGCAGGCCGGTGCGGGTGAAACCGGCGAGACGGTCACCGCCCAGGATTCCGCCACGGGCTTCCACAACCTGCTGCGCCGGGCCGTGCCGGTGGCCGAACTGGTGCCGCGCTGCTTCGGGGCATGGCGGAATTCGGTGGGGCGCACCCGCCCCGACCTGGCACCGCGGATCGCCGCCATGCAGGACCTCGTGAATCTCGAAAGCGCCCAGCCGCCCAAGGCCCGCAATCCCGTCGAAGTTTACCGCCGCCTCACCGACCTCCTTCACCGACGCTGAATTCCCATGGACACGAACCTCGAACATCTCCAGGACCTGCTGGTCACCGCCCGCCGCGAGATCGGCAAGGTCATCATCGGCCAGCAGCCGGTGGTGGACCTCGCGCTCGTCGCCATCGCCACCAACCAGCACGCGCTCATCGAGGGCGTGCCCGGCGTGGCCAAGACGCTGCTCGTGCGCACGCTGGCCGCCGTGCTCGGCTGCGAATTCGGCCGCATCCAGTTCACGCCCGACCTCATGCCGGCCGACATCACCGGCACGCACGTCTTCAATCTCGCCCGGAACGAGTTCACGCTCGTGAAGGGGCCGGTCTTCACCACCTTCCTGCTGGCCGACGAGATCAACCGTGCCCCGGCCAAGACGCAGTCCGCGCTCCTCCAGGCCATGCAGGAACGGCTCGTCACCATCGACCGCGAGACCCACGCGCTCCCGGCGAACTTCACCGTCTTCGCCACGCAGAATCCGGTCGAAAGCGAGGGCACCTACCCGCTGCCGGAAGCGCAGCGGGACCGCTTCCTCCTCAAGGTCGTGATGCCCTGCCCGGACCGCGACGACGAGCTG
This sequence comes from uncultured Verrucomicrobiota bacterium, assembly GCA_903910585.1. Lineage (GTDB taxonomy): Bacteria > Verrucomicrobiota > Verrucomicrobiia > Limisphaerales > UBA9464 > CAIWAH01. The sequence continues at coordinate 3,587 of CAIWAH010000134.1, read as the reverse complement.
ACCCTCGCCCGCCGGACGCTCGGCACCGATTCCCCGGAGCGCGTGCTCGCCTCGGGCGAGGTGCAGCCGATCGCGACCCCGGAACGCCTCGCCGCCCTCCGCGCCGAACTGCGCCACGTCACCGTCCAGCCCGAACTGATCGCTTACGCGGTGGATGTCGTCCGCGCCACCCGCACCAACGAAAGCGTGCTCGTCGGCGCCGGCCCCCGGGCCTCCCAGGCGTTGCTGCTCGCCGCCCGCGCGCTCGCTGCGCTCCAGGACCGCGACTTCGTGACCCCGGACGACGTCAAGTTCCTCGCCGGCCCGGTGCTGGGCCACCGGCTGGTGCTGCGGCCGGAGTTCGAGCTCGAAGGCACCAGCATCGGCGAGGTGGTCACCCGCATCCTCGAAGGCGTCGCGGTGCCCCGCTGAACCGGTTCCCCGCCCCGCCATGTTCGCCCCCACGACCAAGCTGCTCCGGCTCACCGCCATCGTGCCGGTGCCGCTGGCGACCTTGGCCGGCATCTTTCCGGACGTGGCCGGGCTGTGCGTGGGCGCCATTGTGCTGTTCGCCCTGCTCGCGCTGGTGGACGCCCTGCGCGGCCATGGCGCGTTGGCGGGTCTCGCCGTCACCCTGCCGCCGGTCGCCCGCCTCACCCGCGGCCGCCCGGGCGAACTCGCCGTCCAGCTCCACAACCGCACCAACCGCGACCGTTCGCTCCGCCTCGGGCTCGCGTTGCCGCCGGAACTGGAATCCCCAGCCGAGGTCCGCGCGGTGCAACTGCCCATCGCCAGCGTGGCTGCAACCCTCACCTGGCCGGTCACCGCCCGGCAGCGGGGACGTTTCTCCATCGCGACCGTCCACGTCGGCTCGCCGTCGCCCTTCGGCCTGTGGGAAATCCGCCGCGGCATCCCCGCCGCGTGCGAAGTGCGCAGCTATCCCGATCTCCGCCCCGAGCAGCGGACGGTGGCCGCGCTCTTCCTCAACCGCGGCAACAGCGGCACCCACGCCCAGCGGCTCGTGGGCAAGGGACGTGAGTTCGAAAAGCTCCGCGAATACCTCCCGGGCGATCCCGCCGAGGACATCCACTGGCGCGCCACGGCCAAACGCCAGCAGCCGGTCACCAAGGTCTTCCAGCTCGAACGCACCCAGGAGGTCTATCTGGTGCTCGATGCCTCGCGCCTGTCCGCCCGGCCCGCCGGCCGGTCCACCGCGCCCCCGACCGACGAACGGGGCGACGCTCCGGAAACCGTGCTCGACCGCTGCGTGTCCGCCGCCCTGCTGCTGGCCGCGGTGGCGGAACGCCAGGGCGACCTGTTCGGGGTGATCGCCTTCGACGACCGCGTGCGCCGGTTCGTCCGGGCCCGCACCGGCCGCGGGCATTTCGCCGCCTGCCGTGATGCCCTGCACCACCTCCAGTCGCGGCCCGTCTCGCCGGACTTCGAGGACCTCTGCGCGACGCTGCGGGTCCGCCTGCGCCGGCGTGCGCTCGTGGTCTTCCTCACCGCGCTCGACGACTCGGTGCTCGCCGAAAGTTTCGTCCGCGGAGCCGACCTGATCGCCCGGCAGCATCTCGTCCAGGTCATCCAGCCGCGCCCGCCCGGAGCCGAACCCGCGTTCTCGCCCGGCCGGACCGTGCAGACCGGCGACGACCTCTACGCCGCCCTGGGCGGACATCTGCGCTGGCAGCGGCTGCGCGAACTCGAACAGGGACTCCGCCGCCACGGCGTGCGGTTCGCCGTCAGCGACCACGACGCGATGACCGGCCAGCTCATCCGGCAATACCTCGACATCAAGGCCCGCCAGCTGATCTGAGGCCGGGGCGGGCGGTCCCGCCGGAAAATCCCGTTGCCTCCTGCGCCGGCTTCCGGCTTCACTCCCGGCCGTGATCTCCGTCGGCCGTAACACGACGACTACCGCCTAGCGTCCGCAGCCCGTAGCTGCCGGACGCCAACACGCCTCGCACCTGAACCGGTCCGGGGCGTTTTTGTTTCCCGATCAAACGAACAGCGAAGACGCGAAGATGCGAAGACCCGAGAAGAAAATCTGGAAGGCAGGAAAGCAGGAAAAAGCCTGCTCACTTCCTGCTTTCCTGCCTTCCAAATTCATCGCCTCCGTCTTCTTCGCGCCTTCGCGTCTTCGCTGGTAACCCCCTCCCCCTTTCCCATGAACGACGAATCCCAGCAGCCCCAGCCGCAGCCCGCCAACTTCGAGGCCGCCAAGTCCGACGTGCAGCGCAAGACGCTCGACCAGCGCGAGCAGATGAACGAGCTCATGCGCCTCCGCCATTCCTGCGCGCACATCCTCGCCACCGCCGTCCTCCGCCTCTGGCCCGACGCCCTGCTCGACATCGGCCCACCCACCGAGGAGGGATTCTACTACGACTTCGACCTGAAGCACCGCTTCACCCCCGACGACTTCCCGAAGATCGAGGAGGAGATGCGCAAGATCACCAAGGAGAACCAGGTCTTCGAGAAGTCCATCAAGACCCGCGAGGAGGCCCGGGCCTACTTCGAGTCCAAAGGCCAGAAGTTCAAGGTCGAGCGCCTCGCCGACATCCCCGAGGGCGAGCCCATCAGCTTCTTCCAGAACGGCGAGTTCGTGGACCTCTGCGCCGGACCGCACGTCATGCGCACCGGCAACGTGAAGCCCGGCGGCATCAAAATGCTGCGCGTCGCCAGCGCCTACTTCCGCGGCAATGAGAAGAACCCGCAGCTCCAGCGCCTCTACGGCACCGCCTTCAAGAACAAGGAGGAACTCGACCAGTGGATCCTGCAGCAGGAGGAGGCCAAGAAGCGCGACCACCGCAAGATCGGCGCGGAGATGGGCCTGTTCGCCATGGACGCCGAATATGTCGGGCCGGGCCTGCCGCTGTGGTTGCCGAAAGGCACCGTGCTGGTCGAGGAACTGGAGAAGCTGGCGAAGGAAACCGAATTCCAGGCCGGCTACGTGCGCGTGAAGACTCCGCACCTCGCCAAGGAGAAGATGTATAAGACGTCAGGCCACCTGCCGTATTACGCGGAGTCGATGTTCCCGCCGATGGGACTCGACGAAGAACGTGATGAACGAGCCATTCGCACCAGCAAGGTTCAACAACTCAACGCCGAACTCAATGCGCTCGGAAAACGCATTCACGACCTTAGCTGGGAACGGAACCACTACGCAATGGAGGTTCTTGATCTCGATATAGGCGAATGGAACCGGCGTGTCGCCAATGACGAGTATAAGTTGTTTGAGGCAATCGAGGAGAAGTTCGAAGAACTCCGCATCGAGGGTTCACTCCCGGCAAATGTTGCTGCTGGCTTGTCTGAGCTTGAGCAGATCAATCGTCAGGTGACCGAACTACATGTCCGGATCAAAGCGGCCGAGCAGCACCTGCGAGAGCTTTCGCAGCCAGAAACCTACTACCTCAAGGCGATGAACTGCCCGCACCACCACCGCATCTTTGCGGCGGAACCGCGCAGTTACCGCGACCTGCCGCTCCGGCTCGCCGAATACGGCACCTGCTACCGCTACGAGCAGTCCGGCGAACTCTTCGGCCTCATGCGCGTCCGCAGCATGAACATGAACGACGCGCACCTCTACTGCACCGCCGAGCAGTTCGCCG
>CAIWAH010000133.1 GCA_903910585.1 uncultured Verrucomicrobiota bacterium | reverse complement strand
GCTGCCGGCGGTCAGGATCTGGCGACCGTCGCGGGACCATTCGGCAAACACGAGGCCGGGATGAACGAGCCGCAACGATTCGCCGGCGGTCGGCCGAGTGTTCCAGCGTGTGAGGGCGCCGCTTTGATCGCCGGTGAGGAGTTGGCCCGGTTGGCGTAGAAAGGCGGCCACGGTGACGGGATGGGTATGCCGGAGCGGGGAGACGAGGGGCGTCCCGTCGGTCACCCGGCGAACCTGCACGCGGCCATCTTCGCCGGCCGAAAGGACCAGCTCGCCGTCCGGGGCAAACGCCAGCGCGTTTACCGCCAGATCGTGGGACCATTCCGGCCCCAGGCTGGGGGCCGCCTCGGGATTCCAGAGCCGGAGCTCGCGGCCCGCCCCGCCGTAAGCCAAGGTCTGCCCATCCGGGCTGAAGGCAACGGCGGTTGCCCAGGACGAAAGCCGAGGGCCGGTGGCGACCCGTCGTCCGGTGGCAGTCTCCCACACATGGACGTTGCCATCCCAGGAGGCGGTGGCCAGCCGGGCGCCGTCCGGGCTGAACGTTGTTGCCACGACCCGCTGCTCATGGGGCAGCCGGGGACCGTGCGCTTTTCCGGTGGCCGCGGAGAACAGTTGGGCGAAGCCCGCCTGACAACCGACCGCCACCCAGCGTCCGCGCGGATCAAAACGGGCGACGAGGATTTCGGAACCCGTGTTGACCTCAATAGGAACGGCGTTGTTCGTCCGGGGCCAGAAACGGACCACCCCATCCAGTCCGGCCGTGAAGATTTGGCGGCCATCCGGGCTCAGGCCGGCGGCCGAAAGCGTGCTGCCGTGGTGGAATTCGCCGACGGGGCGGCCGTCGTCGCGGTGCCAGAGGCGGGTTTGACCATCCTCGCTGGCGGAAAGCACCACGCCGCCATCGGCTGAGAACTCCGTCACGACGACCGGGGCCGCATGCGCCAGCGCCAGCGGTGGTTGGTCCGGCCGGCCCAGGTGCCACACCCGGGCGGTGCTATCCCGCGAGCCCGTGACCGCCAACTCCCCGGACGTATCCGTGGCGAGGGACTCGACGCCGGCCGTGTGTCCGCGGAAAACGGCTTCGGGCAAGGGGAACGGCTCCCAGGTAAGCAGGGTGGTCGCCCGGGTGAGCGCGAGGCGGTCCGCCGGATTCCGACGCAACAGCTCGGCGAACTGGGCGAGAGCAGGCGCGCGCCTTCCGGCCGCGAGCAGGTCCACCGCCCGGTCCCGCTGCAGGTGCTGGAGGGATTGCGTGGCCCGAACTGATTCGGCTTCGGCGCGGCGCCAGAGCCAGCCGACGGCGGCAAACGCCACCGCCACGGTGACCAGCAGGGCGGCGGAAAGCCCGGCGAGTCCGGGATGACGCCGCCGCCACCGGCCAAAGCGGGCCACGGCGCCCTCGGGGCGGGCCAGAATCGGCCGGCCGGACAGATGCCGGCGAAGATCTTCGGCCAGGGCCGCCGCCTCCGGGTAGCGGCGGGCGGGTTCCTTGGCGAGGCAGCGCAGGCAGATCACCTCGAGTTCGGCCGGCACGGCGGAGTTCAAGGCCCGCGGCGGCACCGGATCATTCTCCAGCGTCTGGCGAAAGGCGTCGCGGACGTTGGCGGCTTGGAACGGTGGGCGGCCGGTGAGAAGGTGATACAGCAGGGCGCCCAACGCGTAGAGATCGGACCAAGGGTCCACCGGGTGCAGCGAGCCGTCCACCTGTTCCGGGGCGAGGTAGCCCGGAGTCCCGAGGGCCTGGCCCGTGACGGTCAGAATGGAACCCGCTTCCGCCAGCCGGGCGATGCCGAAGTCAGTGAGCCGGGGATTCCCGGAGGCATCCAACAGCACATTGCCCGGCTTGAGGTCGCGATGCCAGACTCCGGCAGCGTGGGCAAACTGCACCGCTTCGGTCAGGCGAAGGAGGTGTTCGGCGGCCTGCGCCGGCGCCAGCGGACGCTCCCGGACCTGGTCGGCGAGACTGCCGCCCGGCAGCAATTCCATGGCGATAAACGCCTGTCCGTCCGCCACGCCCGCCTCGTGGACGGTGACGATGCCCGGGTGCGTGAGCCGGGCCAGCATGGCGGCTTCGGTATGAAAGCGCTCCAGGTCTGTCCGCGTGGCGAAAGGACCGCCGGCCAGGATTTTCACCGCGACTTCCCGGCCGAGGTCGCATTGGCGGGCGCGGAACACGATGCCCATGCCGCCCCGGCCGATTTCGGCAAGAAGTTCGTAGCGGCCTACGCGTCGGCCCGCGAGGGGGGCGCCGACCGGGGCGTTCGGGTTCTCCTCGGCCAGGCCCAAGCGCAGCAGGCACGTGGGGCAGCCAGGATCGTCCGTGTCCAGCGGCCGACCGCACTCGACGCAGAGGCGGGCTTCGGTGGTGCTGCTGGGGGGAAGGGGGTTCAAACTCAGTGGGTGCCGGTCAGCAGGGAATTCCCCTGCCATCTGTTAGTAACGGAATTCGCGGGTCAGGTTGCGAGGTAGGGATGGGGGGGCCGCGCAAACAACGCCAGCAGGTGCCGGATTTCGGCATCCACTTCCGCGGGGTCGGTGACGGTCGCGGCGATTTCGGCCCGCAGGTATTGCCCATAGCGGAGGCGGAGGCGGTGAACCTCCGACTTGACCGCGCTGACGGTGGTGCCGAGGCGGAGCGCCACTTCGGCCTGGCTGCACCGCGGTTCTCCGCCGGGGAGGTAGTCCGCCAGCAGCCGGAAATCGGCACTGCGTCCGGCCGCGGAATACTCGGCGCGCAGACTCTGCTGGGCATGTTCCAGCACCATTCTGGCCCACTGGCGGTCGTAGGCGACTTCGGGAGACTCCAGGCCAGTGGGGTCGGATTTGGCGGCGGCACTTCTGTCGGCCGCGGCCAAGGGCAGGGGAGCCACGCCCCCGCCGCGCTTCCGGGCGTCGGCTCGTTCCCGTTGGTGGCTTAGAAAATTCCGCAGGGCGGCGAGCAGAAATGACCGGAACCGGCCGTGTCGCGGATGCACCCGGGAGAGCCCGTCCCGGGCGAGCAGTTAGGCGAGGAATTGCTGGGTGAGATCCTCCGCGTCCGCGTCCGCGTGGCCCGCGCGTCTCAGGTGGGCAAAGATCGGCCGCCAATAGATCTGGCAAAGCCGCTCCAGGGCGTCACGGGCTCCCGCCTGGTCGTTGCCTTGGCTGGCTTGGACGACGCTCCAATGGGTGGTTTCAAACCGGTCCAACAAGCCGGAGTGTGGGCTTGGCTGACGGCGGGAACAGCGCGAAATTTCGGAGCCCTGATTGGCCGGGACCCGCTGGATCCGATCAGGGCCGGAAGCAGCCTGGCGATGACCAACTACCGGACCGTGTTCACGGGGTTTCCTGGACCACCGCCAACCGATCAATTGCGACGGACGGCAGCGCCTGGCGTTGGCCGGAAGGCCAGGTGACTTCGACAGAATCCACCGTGGCCGCCTTGCCGAGGCCGAACGTGACTTCCAGCTCGCTCGCGCTCAGGTAGCTCTTGGTGGGCATCACCTGGCGCCATTGGGACTGGCCGCCGGCGGTCAGTTTGACCCACGCACCGATGGCATCGCGGTTCGATTTCGCGCCGATCAGCTTCAGGCGGACGAAGTGGTGTCCGAGCGACTGATCGTTGCGCAGCAGCATGGGGCGGCCGCCGACCTCGGTGATGACCGCGTCTAGGTCGCCGTCGCCATCCATGTCCGCGAAGGCGCTGCCGCGCCCGACTGTGGGCCTGAACAGGTCGGCGCCGGACTGCTGCGGCGTGACGCTGAGGAAGCCGGCGTCGCCGGCGTTCCAGAACAGCTGGGCGGGCTGGCGGTAGGACTGGCTGGCCTGGACCTGGGTGATCTCCTCTTCCAGGTGGCCGTTGCTGGTCAGCACGTCCAGCCGGCCGTCGAGATCGTAGTCGAAGAAGAAGAAGCCGAACTTGAGCAGGAGACGGCTGGCCGGTCCGATGCCCCACGAAATGGCGTCGTCCGTGAACAGCGAGCCGTCTCCCTGGGCAACGTAGAACGCGGTCATTTCATTGGCGAAGTTGCCGATGCCGACCGCGGCCTTGCCGTCGGCGGTGAAGCGGGCGGTGTCCACACCCATCGCGCCGCGGGTGTTGCCGTAGCTGTCGAAGGCGATTCCGGTCAGCGCGCCAACCTCCTTGAAGGTGCCGTTCTTCTGGTTCTCAAACAGCAGGTTTTGCGTGGTGTCGTTGGCCACGATGAGGTCCATCCACCCGTCGCCATTGTAGTCGAACGGGGCCACCCCGAGGGTCTTGGCAAGCGGGACTCCGGTGGAGGAGTTCTTCACCTGCACCCCGGCGGCGGCAGAGACGTCGGTGAACCGGCCGTTGCCCTCGTTGCGGTAGAGGTGCGGGAACGCGCCCTGGAAGTTCATGGGAGGACCGTAGGCCCGGCCGACGCCGACCAGCGTGTAGCCGACTTCGCGGTCGATTTCGGGCGACCAGCGGACGTAGTTGCCGACGAAGAGGTCGAGGTCGCCGTCGTTGTCGAAGTCGAGAAACGCGCTCGCGGTGCTCCAGTCCTTCGGGTCGCCGCCGACGCCGCTGACCGCGGTGACTTCGCGGAACTTCAGCCCACCCTCGTTGTGAAACAGCCGGCCACCGCCAACGGTGGACAGGAAGACGTCGGTCTTTCCGTCGTTGTCGTAGTCACCGGTTGTCACCCCCATGCCGTAGAGCGGGACGTCCAATCCGGATCCGGCGGTGGCATTCGAGAAGGTGCCTTTGCCCTGATTGCGGAACAGGGCTGCGGTTGCCGGCGGCGCATCGGCCGGACGTTTGCCGGGCCAATGGGTGGAATTGACGAAAAGCAGCTCCGGTGCGCCGTCGCCGTCGAGGTCCGTGAAGGCCACGCCGCTGCCCATTGTTTCGGGCAGGAGCTTGTCGCCGTAGGCGCCGGTCTGGTGCTGAAAGTTGATCCCGGACGCGGCGGTCACGTCGGCGAAACGGACGGCCGGCACCCGGGCCAGCGCATTGGTGGCGGCGGCCTCCGGCGCGGACACTTTCGTTACCTTGACCGGACCGGAGGTGGGCGTGGGCCTCAAAGCGAAGTAGGCGCTGCCGCCGAGCACGCTGAGTGCAACCACGGCGACGATGGAAACGCGGACGCCCCGGCCAATGGCCGCGTCGTCCGACTGCACAAATTCCTCCGGCTCTTCCGGGAGACGTGGCGAATTGGAGCTCATGTTGGGGAAACGGGCGGAGGCAGTTCGGTGACCGGATAACCCATCAGCACCGCTGCGTCGCGCATCCGGGCGTCGGACGTGACGAGCGGCCAGTCCTGCAGTTGGTCAGCCGTGGCCAGGTGAATGGCGTCGAGGGAGCGCAGCGGCACCTGCGGATGCACCCGGCCAATGATCCAGTTCGCACGGCGCACGATGGCGTCGGAGATGGAAGCGAGGTCGAAGATGTCTTCGAGGTAGAGCTGCTCAAACCGGCGCCACGCCTGCTGCCGGAGCTCCGCGGTGATGTGCTGTTTGCGCTCCTTGGCCACCAGTGCCGCCCAGACCTCGGTATAGGCCAGCATTGAGGAGGCGACCGGCTGACCATCAGTCAGCCGGCCGTAGAACTCGCTGTCGGCCTCGCGGACCAACAACTTCACAAGGATGCAGGAATCAAGATACATGGTCAGACACGCCCATCGCGGTCGTCCCGGATCAATGTCTCCGCGGAAGGCCCGCCGGAAACCGGCTGGGAGCGGAGCCATGCCCAATCCGTCTGAAAAGCCTTACGGCGTTCGCGCACCGGCACCAACCGGGCCTTGGGCAAGCCATCGCTCGTGATGATGACTTCATTTCCCAGCGCGGCCTCTTCCAGCAGACTGGACAGCTGGTCTTTGGCCGACCGGACGTTGACCGACATCGTGGGCGGCTCGGCCAAGGCCGCGTCCTGAAGCACGGCCGGAGTGGCTGGCGAGTCGGGGTAGCGGTAAGTTTTCTTCTTTTTCACGGCCGCAATGTGGCCTCATGTGGCCTTATGGTCAATTCCGTTGTGGCCTCATGTGGCCTCAAATTGGCCTGGGCTGCGTTATCCGGCAGTTCCGGTGCGCCGGATCGCTGCAGGTCATAGATCACAATCGCCTGCGCGGCATGGTCGGCGGCGGGATCGCGGCGGCGGGCAGCAGTGACCGCAAAGTCGCGGGCGTTGTCGTCCGGCCGATACTTCTCATGCAGCCGCCGATGCTGCTCGGCCTTTTCCCTGTCACCCAACGCGGCATAGATCAGCCCGAGGTTGTAGTGAGCGGTCATGTTCTCGGTGTCGATCGCCAGCGTGTCGTGGAAACGCTTCTCGGCCGCGCGGAGAAACTCGTCCCGCCGGGCAGGATTGGCGCGTTCCATTTTGGCCCGTTCGAACAGGGTCTGGCCCAATTCATTGATCACCTCGTAGTCGCGGCTGAAATCGAAACCGCGCTGTTCGAGTTCGGGGTAGCGGTCCTCCAGGATGCTGGTGAAATCGCGGATGGCCTCGTCGAGGTAACCGTTCTGCTTGTTCACCAGTCCGTTGAGCCAGGCGATGGTCCAGCGGTTGCCCGGCGGGTTGAAGCGGTTCGTGTCGTTGGCCCGCTGAAGCGCCAGCACCGCGTCATTGAGCCGGCCTTCCTTGAAGAAGACCCGCGCCAAATTTAGGGGGCCATCCGCGCGGCCAAGTTTCTCGACCTGCTCGAAAGCGTGGGCGGCCTGGATGAGTTCACCCTTCTCGCTGCCCTTGTCGCCTTTCAGGAAAAGGCCGATGCCGTAGTCGTTCCAGCGTTGCCAGGGCGGGATGCCGCTCGTCTGGTTTGCGAGTTCCGCCGGGAGAGGTTCGCCGCCCTCAATCGGGAAAGTCACCTTGTCGGAGCACATCAGGGTGACCGGCAAGGGGTTGGTGAGCTGGAGCGGGGCGCCGCGGGAGTAGTCCTTCGCGTAGGTGTAGTTGTAGTAGATCGTGTCGAACTTCCGGTAGTTGAGCTTCAGCTCGACCGTCAGCGGCTGGCGCTGGGTCGGCGGGACCGTCAGCCGGTAGTGGACCACCGCGGCGGCACCGGGCGGAATCTGGTTGTTGTAAAGCGGAACGAAGATGTCCTGCGCATTCCGGCGATCAATCCGGTAGCCTTGGCGGTCCAGCATGTAAACGTTCACGAAATGCGACCACGGGTCCACTTCCTTGAAGGAACCCATGCCGCCGCTGCGCCCGATCACATCGCCGGAGCTGTCGGTGACCTTGGTGTCCACCCAGAGCTCGTTGGAATCCACCGTTCCCTGGGTCAGCGGGTGCCCGACTTTCACGGTCCGGACCACGGCCTCGATCAGGTAGGTCTTGCCCGGCTTGAGCTTGGGCACCGCCGGGCGGATGGGGGCGTCCAGCGGGGCGTCGATGGTGCCACCCTCCTTCACGCCGAAGATGTCCACCCGCACGGTGTCCTTCATGAACTCCTGATGTTGGCGGATGACCTCGGCCTTCACCGCTTCCGGTTGGTCGCGCACGTAGGCGACTCCGGTGTTCGCGCTGGGGAAAAGGTGATTGTGAACGGAAGTGTGGTCGTTCGTGCCGTAGCGTTTGGCCGAGAAATCGTCGGATTTCTGGAGCGGCATGTGACATTCGGTGCAGCTCGTTTTCGCCTTGTCCGGGTAGTAGAAGGACCGGGCGTTGATGCCGGACACGCCGGAGAGCAGAAACGTGTCGTAGTGGTTTTGCCCGCGCAGCCAGTCCTTGTAGTCGTTGACCGTTTTCGGGATCGAGACCTTGTGGCAGACGGAGCAGAACTCCGTCGTCTTGTGGAAGTCCTTCAGGAAGGTTTTCTTGTGGAACTCGGGCTTGCCGCGGACGAGCTGCTTGTTGATGAAGAACGCCAGTGAGTCCCGTGGGGCCGAGGCAAACGGGTAATGGATGGGCTCCTCGATCGTGTAGTTGCCGTTGCCGATGTGCCCCTTGTCCCCGCCTTCCAGCGAGGTGATCGAATGGCACGCGACGCAGGTCAGGCCGGCCATCGCCGTCGGGTGTTTCTCGAAGTCGAAATTCGGATCGTCGAACGCACCGCTGAGGAACGGCACCGGGTCATGGCAGCCGGCGCACCAGCGGGACATCTTGACGTTGCCGTCGCGCTTCATCGCGAGGTCACGCGTGGTCTTCACCGCCGCGAGGTAAAACGGATTGTTGAACGAGCTGAAGTGGTGGGCCGAATGGAACCACCCTTCGTAGGAGTCCTTGTGGCACTCGAGGCAATACTCGTTGTCCATCAGCTTCTCGGGCGGCACGAAGTTGCCCGAGGCCGTGCGGGTGCTGCTGGGGTGGAAATACTGCTCGCCTTCCTTGGGGGCCTTCGCGTTCCAGATCCGCGGGTCGTGCCGGTGGAATCCGATCATCGCCAGCACCAGCACGGCGACGCCCACGGCCCATCCGAGGCCGACCTTCCACTTGATGCGCGGACCGGCGAGGCGATGCAGGATATAGAGCCAAACGCAGGCCAGCGGCGCCAGCACATGGGCCCAATACGCGGCGCTGCGGCCGGTGGCGTTCTTCACTTCCATCCACTCGAATCCCTCGACCCGCATCAGGACAAAGCCGGTTCCCAGCACCACGAGGCTCGCCGCAAACAGGAAGTAGCCCACCCAGACCGCCTTCCGGTTGGGCCGGTTCGCGGTGTTGAGGATGTGGATGATGTTGAAGGCCAGGAACGGAACGATGAAGACGATGCCGAGCACCAGATGGCCGAGGAACTGGAACTGGTAGAAGTAGTTTTGGTAGCTGACGCCCTTCGCCCGATCCAGCCACTCGAAGAACGTGACGGCCGCCAGGTAAACCGAGTTCACCCCCAGCAACGCCAGCAGCGTCCACACGACATTCAGGACGATGTGCAGTTTCGGCCCAATCGCGCGGACATACTTCTTCCGGGGCGGAATTGGGGCGGCCGGAGCCGGCTGGTCGGAGTGATTCGGCGTTGCCATCGGGGAAAATTGATTTCGGCGATGCTGTGGGTTTTGGCCATATCGGTAACGTCGCAGGGGTGAAATGGCTTCTTTCCGGGGTGAAATCCAGTTGCCCGGGGTGAATGCGGGGGGCGGGCGTGGCTTGCGTCCTTGCCGTCGGCGGCGAAGGTGCCTGTGCTGATGCGCGACTTTTCGAAGACCAGCCTGATTCTTCTCGGTCACGGCTCGACCCAGAATCCGCACTCGTCGGTGCCGGTCCGGGCCCATGCGGAAGAGCTTCGCCGCCGTCAAGTGTTCGGCGAGGTGCGGGTGGGGTTCCTGAAGGAATCACCTTCGGTCGTGGAGGCCGTGCTCCAGGCCCGGTTTGCGGACGTGGTGGTGGTGCCCGTGTTTATCAGCGAGGGCTACTTCTCGGAACAGGTGATTCCCCAGCAGTTGGGACTGGCCGTGTCCGAAGGTGAAGTCAGTTGCCGCCGACGGCTGATGGAAGACCGCGAGGTGCGTTACTGCCGGGTGGTCGGAACCCACCCCTGCATGACCCGGGTCCTGTTGGCGCGGGCGGGCAAGGTGATCCATGCACACCCGCTGCCAGACGGCCGGGTGCCCGCACCTGCGGAGACCACACTTTTTATTGCCGGGCACGGGACCGATCGCAGCACGACCTCCCGCCGGGCCATTGAGCAGCAGGCCGATTGGGTCGCCGCCGAATCCGGCTATCACTCGGTGCAGGCGGTGTTCATGGAGGAAGCTCCGGAG
>CAIWAH010000132.1 GCA_903910585.1 uncultured Verrucomicrobiota bacterium | reverse complement strand
GGGGCGGGCGTGGCTTGCGTCCTTGCCGTCGGCGGCGAAGGTGCCTGTGCTGATGCGCGACTTTTCGAAGACCAGCCTGATTCTTCTCGGTCACGGCTCGACCCAGAATCCGCACTCGTCGGTGCCGGTCCGGGCCCATTCGGAAGAGCTTCGCCGCCGTCAAGTGTTCGGCGAGGTGCGGGTGGGGTTCCTGAAGGAATCACCTTCGGTCGTGGAGGCCGTGCTCCAAGCCCGCTTTGCCGACGTGGTGGTGGTGCCCGTGTTCATCAGCGAAGGCTACTTCTCGGAACAGGTGATTCCCCAGCAGTTGGGACTGGCCGGGTCCGAAGGTGAAGTCAGTTGCCGCCGACGGCTGATGGAAGACCGCGAGGTGCGTTACTGCCGGGTGGTCGGAACCCACCCCTGCATGACCCGGGTCCTGTTGGCGCGGGCGGGCGAGGTGATCCATGCACACCCGCTGCCAGACGGCCGGGTGCCCGCACCTGCGGAGACCACACTTTTTATTGCCGGGCACGGGACCGATCGCAGCACGACCTCCCGCCGGGCCATTGAGCAGCAGGCCGAATGGGTCGCCGCCGAATCCGGCTACCACTCGGTGCAGGCGGTGTTCATGGAGGAAGCTCCGGAGATCGCCCGCTGCCCGGAGCTGTGTCCGACGGAATACGCCGTGGTGGTCCCATTCTTCATCAGCGACGGCTTGCACAGCCAGGAAGACATCCCGGTCCTGCTGGGAGAATCACCCGAGGCCGTTCGTGAGCGCATACTGGCGGGAAGGCCGACGTTTCCGAACCCCACCCGCCGCCGGGAACGCTGGATTTGGTATGCCCGGGCGGTGGGAACCGAGCCGCTGATGGCGGAGGTGATCATGGAACGGGCCATCGAGGCCGCCAACTGGCCGTAGGCGGATTCCCAACCGGCGATAAATGTAGGCCAACTTCGGCGAAGCCGGACAGGATGCCCCCCGGGCATTACCGGGCTGCACATATCACCCCTGCACGAATCATGTCAGCCATCGCCGCCCCCACGCCCGCACATCCTCAGGACACCCTCAGTGGCTTCGAGGAATGGGAGCACTTCGTGGAAGAACGCTACCCGACGCCGTTGGAAGGGCAGATCGGTCCTCCGCCGATGCAGCGGACGATGCAGCGCCGGGACGGCTACCGGGACTACCGGGCCGAAGCCCGGCCGGGAGTGAAGGAATTCTACCGGCTCAACCACATCCACCAGACGATGGATCTGGTGAAGGCCAAGCAGCAGGACTTCGGCCGGCTGAACCGCAAGGAGATGTCCGTTTGGGAGGCGATTGAACTGCTGGACACGATCGTGGACGACAGCGATCCCGACAACGAGAACTCGCAGATTTGGCACGCCCTGCAGTCGGGGGAGGCGGCCCGGGAGGCGGGTTTGCCCGACTGGTTCGTCCTGACCACGTTCATCCACGACCTCGGCAAGGTGCTGTGCTGCTTCGGAGAACCCCAGTGGGCGGTCGTTGGTGACACGTTTCCCTTGGGCTGCCCTTTCTCCGACAAGATCGTGTTTCCGGAGTTTTTCGCGGAGAATCCCGACCTCAAGGTGCCTTCTTTCCAGCGTCCATTCGGCATCTACGAACCGGGCTGCGGGCTCGACAAGGTCGCCATGTCCTGGGGGCACGACGAATATCTCTACTACGTCATCCGGCACTATCTGCCCCTCGAGGCGCAATACATCATCCGCTACCACTCGTTCTATCCGCTCCACCGCGAGCACGAATATCTGTGGATGCTCAACGAGCAGGACCGGAAAAACCTGAAATGGATCAAGGCGTTCAACCCGTTCGACCTTTATTCCAAAGGGGATGCCAAGCCGGATGCGGAGCGATGCCTGCCGTATTACCGTGAATTGGTGGACCGCTATCTGCCCGGCCGGTTGAAGTGGTAGGCGTTTGGCTCGGGATGAAGCGTGCCGGAAGAATTTCAGCGGTCCACTTTTGGCTTCGTCCACCGGCGATTCCCCGTAGGTTGGCCGCGGTCTTGGAAGGGCGGAGTGTCGCTCGTGGCGCAAGCTGCGGGAGGAAAGTCCGAACTCCACAGGGCGCAGGCCCACGGAAACCGGTTGCACGGCTGGCTTCGGTCAGCGGGTAAGCCGGCATGCCCGCGGGCACGGACGGCGAAAGCCGGACGTGACAGACAGTGCCACAGAAAACAAACCGCCGTCGGCCGCAAGGCCGGCGGTAAGGGTGAAAAGGCGGGGTAAGAGCCCACCGCCCGG
>CAIWAH010000131.1 GCA_903910585.1 uncultured Verrucomicrobiota bacterium | reverse complement strand
GGGTTCGCGTGCTGCCCCGGAATCGGCAGGACCCGGACCCGGATGCGTTCGCCGCCTTCCAGCCGGCGCCATTGGCTCAGGGCGTGAGCCCATTCGGCCTCGGCCTCGCGGGGCACACCGAGGAGCAGTTCGCTGTCCCCGTCCAATTCGCGCACGAAGGAACCCACCGCGTCGGCAATGGCAGTGCGAGCCGCTTCGTTGGAAACGGGCGGCAGCGCCTTGAAGACGGTGAGTCGTTCCCGTTTGCCGAAGTATACCTCCTCCGCCTGCTGGACTGCTCCCTCTCCCTGCGGCGAAGCGCGGGGAGAGGGCCGGGGAGTGGGGTTGCTCAGCACCGTTCCGCTGGCCAGTCCCAGGGCCTCCTCTCCCCGGCCCTCTCCTCCGCCAAGGGCGGAAGAGAGGGAGTTCTTGGGGCGGAAGGCGCTTCGCCGCGGCCGCGCAACCACCAGAACCACGGCGATGCCCCACCAGAGCGCCGCAAGGCCGCTCCAGCTCAGCAGGATCAGATACAGGGGATCGTTCATCAGCCCGCCGGCCGGCGGGAGAGGTTCCGGGACGCCGGATGCTGCCGGGAAGGCCGCGCCGGTCGAAAGCAAATCTCGCCTTCGCCGCGAACTTGCCGGAATCGTTGGCCCTGCTTCGCCCGATGCGGTCGCTTCACTTCATCGCCGACGACTTCGGCCTCAGCCCCGAGGTCAACGCCGCGATCGTCCACGCCCACCGCCACGGCGTGCTGACGGGCGCGAGTCTGATGGCCGGGCAACCGGGCACGGCGGAGGCGCTCGAGCTCGCCCGTGCGACGCCGGCGCTGGAACTCGGCTGGCACGTCCACCTGTGCGATTCGCAGCCGCTGACGCTGCCGGAATGGCCCTGGGGAAGTTCCCCGGCCCTCGCCGGATTCAGCGTGGGCACAGCCCGGTTTCCCGAAACGGCACTGCGACGGGAACTCGGCGCGCAATGGGACGTCTTCCGCCAAGCGGGCCAGGGTTGCGCCTTCATCAACAGCCATCACCACCTGCACCTGCATCCCCGGGTGTTGGGCTGCCTCCGGGCAGCGGTGGGCGAAAGTTTCGGCGGTTGGCTGCGCGGCCCGGATTACCGGTTGCTCTCCCCGACCACCTTCACCGCCCGCCTCACCCGGGCCGCCGGTCGCTTTCTGGGCCGACGTCTCCACGGTTGCTGGCCCGTGGCGCACACCGCCGAAGTGTGGGGCCTGGACCGCTTGCACCGCATGGATACGCTCGAACTGGCCACCGTGATAAAAACTCCGGCAACCGGGCCGCGGGAATTCATCTTCCATCCCCGCACACTCAACGGGGACGCCGATCTGGAATGCCTGCTTCGGCTGCGAGAACACGTTCGCCCGGACCCGGAGCGGCCGCAGTAAGGTCCGCGGCCTCCCCCACCGTTGACTTCGGCGCCCGGGTCGGCTACTGCCCCGCGGCAATTACGCAATTCTGCGTTATGAGCCTTGCTCTGCATCAACCGGTGCTGGTGCTCAACCGCCTCTGGCAGGCGGTCAATGTCTGCTCCGTCCGTCGGGCGCTGACGCTCCTCTTCGAAGGTCACGCCCAAGTCGTGTTCGGGGACAATGACGGCGACTTCCGCACCTACGACTTCCAGCAGTGGCGCGATCTGTCCCGGGCGACCGCCAACGAAGACGATGCCGTGGGCACGGTGACCTTCCGGATGCGCGTGCCGCGGGTGATCCTGCTGATGGTGTTCGACCGCCTGCCGAAGAAGGAGGTCAAGTTCACCCGCCACAACATCTTCGAGCGCGACAAGAACACCTGCCAATACTGCGGCAAGGTCTTCGACCGCCGGGACCTGAATCTCGACCACGTGATCCCGCGCGACCGCGGCGGCCCGACGACTTGGGAGAACATCGTGTGCTCCTGCATCCGCTGTAACACCCGGAAGGCGAACCACTCACCGGCCGAGGCGGGCATGCGGCTGGTGCGCAAACCCAAGCGCCCGAAGTGGCGTCCGTTCGTCCAGGTCACCTTTGGCTCGCCGGTGCACGATTCGTGGAAGCACTTCCTCGACCTCGCCTACTGGAACGTCGAGTTGGGCGAAGACGCGGCCTGAACGGACCGGGTGCAGCCGCCTTGGCGGTTGACCCCGCGGCCAAGGCGGCTTAACTCCGCGGCCGGACAGCCAAGATTCCCCGGCTGCCCCAATCCCCTCCGGCTCCCGCTCATGGACACGTTCTCCGACCTCCCCAGCCGCCAGCCCATCGCCCACGCGATCCTGGTGCTTTCCGTCGTGGTCGTGCTCGGCCTTTCGGTCGGCGGCCTGAAATACCGCGGTCTCGGTCTCGGCGCGGTGGGTGTGCTGTTCTCCGGCATCGTGGCGGGACACTTCGGCTGGACCATCGAACCGGCCGTGCTGCACTTCGTGAAGGAGTTCGGCCTCATCCTCTTCGTCTTCACCATCGGCCTGCAGCTGGGGCCGGGATTCTTCGCCGCCCTGCGCCGCAATGGGCTTGCGCTGAATTCCCTCGCCCTGCTCACCGTGGTGCTCGGCGGCGGCCTGACCGTCCTGCTGGCCAAGTTCGGCATCAATCCCTTCGCCGCGCTGGGCCTGTTTTCCGGCGCGACGACGAACACGCCCTCCCTCGGAGCGGCCCAGCAGACACTCGGCACGCTCGCCGTCGGAAAACCCGACGCCGATCTCCCTGCGCTCGCCTACGCGGTCGCCTATCCGGTGGGCATCCTCGGCATCATCGGTTCGCTGCTGCTGCTGAAGGTGCTGTTCCGCATCGACCCGGAAGCGGAGGCGCGGCGCTTCAACGAGGAACGCCACGCCGGCATCGAGCCCCTGACGCGCGTGAACCTGGTCGTCGAGAACGCCAACCTCGCCGGGGTCGCACTCGGCGAAATCCCCGGCCTGCGCGAAACGGGCGTGGTGATCTCCCGTTACCGTCGGGCGGGCGAAGTCCAAGTCGTCAACGCGGCGGACGACACCCTGGTCCAGCCCGGCGACATCCTGCTCGCGGTCGGCACGGCCAGGAACCTGGAGCGTTTCCAGCGCATCGTCGGCCGGCGGAGCGAGGTGGACCTGATGAAGACGCCCGGCCTCATCACCTACCGCCGGGTGTTGGTGACGCATCGCGAGGTGCTGGGGAAGACCGTCGAGGAACTCGGCCTCGACCAGCTTTACAATGTCACCGTGACCCGCGTGACCCGGGCGGACATCGAGATGACCGCCGTGCCGGAGCTGCGGCTCCAGTTCGGAGATCAGCTCTACTTGGTCGGCGACGAAACAGGTCTCCGGAAGGCCGAACACGCGGTGGGCAATTCCCTGCGCGAGATGAACGCGACCCACTTCGTCCCGGTGTTCACCGGCATCGCCCTCGGCGTCATCGCCGGGCTCGTGCCGCTGCAGGTTCCGGGGCTGCCGGTGCCGGTGAAACTCGGCCTTGCCGGCGGTCCGCTGGTGCTGGCGATCCTGCTCGCCCGCGTCGGGCACTTCGGCCCGCTGGTGTGGCACATGCCGGTGACCGCCAACCTCGCCTTCCGCGAACTGGGCATCACGCTCTTCCTCGCCTGCGTCGGCCTGGGTGCCGGCGAAAAGTTCTTCGGCACCGTCTTTGCCGGCACCGGCCTCGCGTGGCTGGGCGCCGCCGCGGTGATCACGATGGTGCCGCTGCTGCTCGTGGGCATCTTCGCCCGCCGCCGGCTGAAGCTGAACTACATGTCCATCTGCGGCCTGCTGGCGGGCAGCATGACTGATCCGCCGGCGCTCGCGTTCGCCTCGTCCATCAGCAAGTCGGACGCCCCGAGCGTGGCCTACGCGACCGTGTATCCGCTCACGATGCTGCTGCGCATCCTCTCCGCACAGCTCCTGGCACTGCTTCTCGGCGGCTGAGCGGGGGCCGGCTCAGCCGGAACCATTCAGTCGGAGCGCGGACGGTCACGTCCGCGAGGCTCGCCCAGCCGAGGCGAAGCCGCTGGAACTGGCTGGTTCAGCGCTCACCTTTGGGTGGTCGTGGCAAAGGCATCGAAGCTCGCGGTCCTGCCCGCGGGATTCACGCGGACGTGACCGTCCGCGCTCCTTCAATCGCCCCGTTCCGGCGCGCGGGCGGGTTGCAAAACCCGCCCTCCCGGGAGCGCGGACTTTCCAGTCCGCCGGGCCGTCCAAGGTCACGGTTTGCGGGAACACCACTAG
>CAIWAH010000130.1 GCA_903910585.1 uncultured Verrucomicrobiota bacterium | reverse complement strand
CCAAACGACTGCTCCACCATCCGCGCGGCGGGCGTGCCGGGCGCGGCCGTGAAGTTCGGATTCTTGATGACCCACTGCACCTGTTTGCCGATGCGGCGGAAATAGAACGGAAAGTGCCCGCCCATCTGCGACGCATACAGGCCGCGCTCGCCGGGCGCCTTTTCCTGCGTGGAGGCGAACAGGAACAGCGTGTCGAACTGGTTCGTGTTCAGTTCGAGCAGCAGCTTGGTCGGGTCATTGGTCTGCCGGTGGAAGGTGAACAGGCCGTTCGTCACCGCGACGTAGCCCTTCACGAGATCCGCGAACGGCTTCTCCTCGTCCTTCTTGGCGTCCTCCTTTTTCGGCTCGTCCTTTTTCTTGGGCTTCGCCTTGAGCGTCGCCCCCCGCTGGACGTGTGGGGCGTTGGTCTTGGTGAGGAGGAATTCCGGTTCGGCGTCCTGGGCCACGGTCAGGAGCGGCACCAACAGGGAGGCGACAACGACGGCAAGGCGGTTCATGCAGCGCCGGGAGTGTGGCGGCCCGATGGCCGGCGACAAGGCGGAGAGCGAGGCCCCGGGGAATTACGGGAACGCGGGTCACAGCAGGACCGATCGCCCCGGCGCATCCGCCTCACTCGCCGACGAGCCGGTAGAACCGGGCGTTGTTCCCCGCCGGATGAAGCTGCCGGGTGGGCGATTCCGTGGCCTGAAAGGCGCCGGACGGCTCGTCCTCGAAGCGCGACCCCAAATCGGTGGCGGACTGGAGCCGATAGCGCCGTCCACGGACCGTTTCGCAGCGCGTGACAAACCCGCCGTCTGCCAGGCGCTCGATGGTCATCGGCGCCGCGGTGGTGCGGACGGTCCCATCAAAATACCGGCGCACCAGCGCCCAGGCTCGCTGCCCGACCTCGGCCCCCACCCGCCGGCCGGTGAAGTCGTCCACCGGCGGATGGATGCCGCCCCAGATGCGCGAGATGCCCGACTGATCCGCCGCGTCGAAATACGTCGCCCACTGGAGCTGCACCGTTTCCGAAGGTCCGAGTTCAAAGGAGAGATAGGAATTCTTGGGAGCGGTGAAGGTCCCGATACCGCCCGGGAAATATGGCGAACCGGTGAAGGCGGTCAGCACCTCGGCCGCCGCCCGGCTGAACGTGCTGTGACCGGAGATGTAGCCCGGAAACGCCGGCGTCACGAAGGTCCGCCTCTGGAACGGCAGCCAGTTCTCCGGGCGGATCCAGCGCACGCCCGAATACTGCGAGGCCGGCGAACGCGGCTGCCCCGGCCAGCTTCGCACGAGCAGCGCGTTGGTCGGGTAGCCGACATGCCGGCCGCCGGCCGCCACCGTATCGGCGGTGGACAGCTCGATCAGGCCCGGAACCAGGGGCAATCCGTTCGTGTGAAACAGCGGCAGCGACGGATCGGAGCACTGGCCGGACTGGCCCATGAACCGGATCGCGGCGACCGGCCGCCAGCCATCGTAGAACCGCTTGAGGGACCAGGCAGCGCACGCGGCATCATGCTCGGCGGAATTCAGGGCGAAGTAGAGTTTCACGTCCCACTCGAGGTCATCCACGTCCTCGCCTTCGCCGCCGATTTTCCGGGAGGCATGGGCCGAATCGCTCACGTAGTTGGCCAGCGTGTTCCAGTGCCCCGGCGGCGTCTCGGAGCTGGGACCGTCCGCCCAGAACTCGGCCAGGACGCGGCCGAAGTCGCCGCGTTTGACCCAATTCGGTGGGTAGGGCTGGCCGGTGAACGGATTCAGCGGCCGGCCCGTGCCGTCGTTGGCCCCGAGCGAGTTGTTGCCGAAGGCGCCCGGGGAGAAGTCGAGCGTCACGCCGTCGTCCGGCGTGAGTTCCAGCGCGTGGCGGAGCACCGCCACGACATTCTCGCGAAATTCCGCGGTCGTCGGTCCTCCCAGCACGGGCGGCGGTCCGGGATCGATCCACGGCCGGCCGGCAACCTCGCGGGTCAGGGCAAACGGCCGGACATTCAGCCACTGCGGGCCCTGGAACTTTTGGATCGAGTCCACCGGGATGCCGTTCTGCGAGGTGGCGTCGGTAATCGCCAGCGGCTGCCAGCGGTTCACATCCATCGCGAGCGTGCCCGGAATGGCGATCGCCAGCGGCAGGTAGTTGACCGTCACATAGCCGCCCTCCGACGGCAGCAAATCGGCATAGGCGAAGTTCTGCCGGGCGCCGTCGTCGGCCACGAAGGCGTTCAGCGCGGCAAAGACCGCATTGCCCACTCCCGCCGGCGTGGTCGGCGTCGCGTCCACGTTGTTGCGGTCGAAGCCGAAGGCCGCAAACCGGGCATCCAGCACCGCCAGCGTGGTCACCGCGTTGCGCGACAGTGCGTAGCGCTGCCGCAACAGCCGGTAGGCCGCGTAGCTGATGGCTTCGTGACGCGCGGATTCCAGGTCCGGCGCGGTGTGTTTGGCTCCGTAGAGAAACCCGGCAGCCTCGGAATCGTAGGCCGCCCACGCGTCATACATCACCGCCGACAGGTGAAAGAGGTTCCGCGCATGAACCGGCGGATGCGGCAGATCAATGCGAATGGCATTGAGGATCTCCTCACTCCAGAACCGGGCGATGGACTCCGCACCGACCGGCATGCGGACGCACCAGGCCAAAACCAGCGCCAACAGCGCTGTCGGAAAACGCTTCATGGGAGGTTCGGAGTCATGATCAGGGCGCGAAGCGTGAAGAACCGGGCCGCGCGGTCCAGCCTGTTGGGGCTGATTGCCGGACGGGCGGGGTGGAACGCCGGCAGTCATATCGACGAAAGCTCGGTCGCGGACGTTTCCCGGAACTGCAACTGCGCGAGCCGGCGATAGAGTCCGCCTTCGATCACCGACAACTCGTCGTGGGTGCCGGCTTCCGCCACCCGGCCGTCGGAGATCACGAGAATCCGGTCCGCGTGGCGCACCGTGGCAAGGCGATGGGCGATGATGAACGTGGTGCGTCCCTGCATGAGGGTTTCCAGCGCCTCCTGGATGAGCCGCTCGCTTTCCGAGTCCAACGAGCTGGTCGCCTCATCCAGAATCAGGATGGCCGGATTCCGCAGCAGGGCCCGGGCGATGGCCACCCGCTGGCGCTGGCCGCCGGACAGACGGATGCCGCGGTCGCCAACTACGGTGTCGTAACCTTCGGGGAACTTCGCGATGAACTCATGCGCGTTGGCCCGCCGGGCTGCCGCCTCGATGTCCGCCCGGGAAGCGCCCGGACGGCCGTAGGCGATGTTCTCGGCCACCGAACCGCCGAACAGCAGCACCTCCTGCGGCACCAGCGCCATCTGGCCGCGCAGTTCGAGCAACGGAAAGTCGGCGGCCTCACGTCCGTCCACGCGCAGGCATCCGTGGGTGGGTTCGTAAAGCCGCAGAAGCAGGGCGATCAGCGTGGACTTGCCCGCGCCGCTGGGTCCGACCAGCGCGATCTTCTGGCCGGGCCGCGCGTGCAGGCTGATGCCCCGGAGCACTTCCACTTCGGGCCGGCTCGGATACGTGAAACGCACGTCCTCAAACGCGACCTCTCCGCGCAATCGGGCCGGCACCACGCCGACGGTGCCGGCTTCGGCCAACGGGATTTCACCGGTCTCGCGCAGCAGCTCCCGCACGCGCTGGGTGGCGCCCACAGTTTTCTGGATCTGGCTGTAAAGTTCTGCGAACTGCCCCATCGCGCCGGCGACGAACGTGTTGCACAGGATGAACCGCGTAAGGTCGCCAAAGGTGATCTCCCCGGTGTGCAACAGTCGTGCCCCAGCCCACAGCACCAGCACCACCGAGCCGAACAGGGAGAACACGATGAAGGCGATGAACCCGGCCCGCAGCCGGGCGCTGCGGAGGGTCGTCGCCAGAAACAGATTCAGGCCGGCCTCATAACGGCCCAGTTCGTAGCGCTCGTTGGTGAACGCCTTCACGTTCATGATGCCCTGGAGGGTTTCCTCGACGACGGTGGCGGTGTCCGCGAGCCGGTCCTGGGCCTCGCGGGAGAGCTTGCGGGTCTTGCGGCCGAACATCACCGCCACCGCCGACAGCACCGGCAGGCTGACGAGCATCAGGCCGGTCAGCTTGAGCGACGTCGAGGCGATCAGGGCGACGCCGCCGAGCAGCAGCGTGGATTGCCGGATGAACTGCGGCAGGATGCCGATCAGCGTGTCCTCGATCTGCACGAGGTCCGCGGAAAGCCGGCTGGCCAGTTCGCCGACCCGCCGTTGGGCGAAGAAGCTCATCGGCAGCGAAATCAGGCGGCCGTAGGTCTCGCGCCGCAGGTCCACGAGGCTGCGCTGACCGACGGTGGCGAATGACAGCGAATGGAAGAACTGGCAGCCGGCCTGCAACGCGAGAATCCCCAGCAGCAAGAGAGCGGTGCGGTTCACATCGGCCATCAGTCCGGCCGCTTGGGGCGAAACGGCGGCGTCCACGATGTGCCCCGCGAGGTAGGGAAACGCCAGGCTCAGCAGGCTCCCGCAGAACAGCGCCACCAAGGCCGCCGCGAACCGCGCCCGATACGGCCGCAGGCAACGGAACAGCGCAAGGGCCTCACCCACGGATTCCCGGTCCAGCTTCGCTTTCGGCAGGTCAATCCCCACCCGGTCGTTCCGCGAATGTCGTGACATCTGCGGGCGAGCTTAGGCGGCGTCCCCAGGCGGGTCCACGCGGGCGTTCGCCGGAGTCCTGGGACGCCAGCGCACGGAATTCGGCATGAATGGTCCCGCCGCGGAACCGGTCCGAACTCGCCGACGAAATGAATTTCCCTTCCCGGTTCCTGCTCCTCTTCAGCCTGGCCTGGTCCCTGGACGCCGCTGCCGCCCAGCCGGACTGGTTGATTGATCCCGCGTCCTTCAAGGCCCGGGTGAAGGCCAGCTCCGACGGCCGCGAACTGGAACTCAACAACGGCCTGATCCGCCGCGTGATCCGGCTGGAACCCAACGCCGCCACGGTGGCACTCGACAACCTGGTGAACGGCGAGTCGCTCCTGAGGGGCGTGAAGCCCGAGGCGGTCGTCGAACTGGACGGCAAGCGCTTCGAAATCGGCGGGCTGAAGGGGCAGCCCAATTACGCGTTCCTCCGGCCGGAATGGATCGGCCAACTGCGGGCCGATCCGGCCGCGTTCCGGTTCGTGGGCTACGAGATCGGACAACCGCAGGAACGCTTCGAGTGGAAGCGCGTGCGCCATCACGCGCCCGACGTCCAGTGGCCGCCCGCCGGTGTGACGCTGCGACTCGACTTCGCCTGGCCCGCGGCCGAAGGCATGGATGAATTGCCGTCCGCCGCCGGCCGAACCCTGATCTGGGAGGACAACTTCGCGACGCTGGATTCCGCCTGGAAGGTCTCCGCCTCCCGGCGGGCCGAACGCATCAGCTTCCAGAACGAAGGCAAGGCCGGTGAGCTCTACGCCCTCGCCGGCGCCCATTGCTTCGCCGAGCGCACCTTCAACAGCCCCGTGTCGCTGGTCGAAGCCGTCATCCAGCCGGGCACCGACCGCGACACCAGTTGGGGTCCGGGGCTCGAACTCGTGTTTCCCAACCGGGTGGTCGAAGTGAACCTGCGGCCCGGCGACCGGGGCGTGCACGGGCAGTTCGAGTTGCGGGACAACGGCGGCGAACGGCTGGCGAAGGTTCCTGGATTCACGTCCGACGACGGCGGTCTCGACCTCGCCCGCTCCTACCGCCTGCGCGTGCGCATCGAGGCCGGCACCCTAATCTGGGATGTCGCCGACGCGGCCGACACCACGCCACGCTTTCATCGGCTGTTCGAGGTCGCCCACAATGGCGCCTCCCCGTCGGCAGTCCGCGTCGGCAAGACCGACCGCAACGGCGGTGCCAGCGACAGCATCGCTCCCGGTGCGGCGTGGGGCCGCTGCCGCATAAGCCAGGTGCGGGCCTTCGGCGAGTTTGATCTGGCGCGCGCCAAAACGGAAACCGGCATTCGCCCGCGGGACATTCGCGTCTCGGTCCACTACGAGCTCTACGATGGCCTGCCGGCCTTCGCGAAATGGATGACCATCTCCAACGGCACCGATCGGACGGTGACCGTGGACCGGTTCTCCAGCGAAGTGCTCGCCGTTATCGAACGGACCGCGGAAGTGGACGAGCTCAGCGACGGGCGCACGCCGCCGAACCTGCACGTCGAAACCGACATGGCTTTCGGTGGCATGATGGCCGCCGGCGCGAACCGCCGCTCCTACCGCTGGCTCGCGGACCCGGACTTCCACACGCAGGTGAACTACGAGAAGAAGACGCCCTGCCTGCTGGATGTCGGCCCGGATCTCGGACCGGCCCAACCGCTCGCACCCGGCGCCAGCTTTCAGTCGTTTCGGGCCTGGGTGATGCCTTTCGACAGCACGGACCGCGAACGGAGCGGCCTGGCCCAACGGCGCCTCTATCGCGTGATCGCCCCGTGGGTGACCGAGAACCCGCTGATGATGCACGT
>CAIWAH010000129.1 GCA_903910585.1 uncultured Verrucomicrobiota bacterium | reverse complement strand
CTTCGATCATGAAGAAACAAAAAACGGGCAGGGATCGGTTCCCTGCCCGCTGGCTTGGTATCCTTGCAGTCGCCGTTCAGGGCGACGTGATGCGGAAGAACGACTCCGTCTTGCCGGCGGTGCCTTCGCTGTAGGTCGGCGAAGTGAGGCCGCTGGCGACCGGCGTGAACGGACCGGCGGCGTTGGTGCCCCGCAGCACGGAGTAGGTCGCGCCCGGCGTGCCGTTCCAGGTGAGGGTGACGGTGTCGCCGGTGACCGCGGCGGCCGTGGTGATGGGGCCGGGTTCGACGCCGCTGATGATGTCGGCGAGGCGGGTCACAAGCAGTTGATAGCCGCCGGCGCGGGGATCGGCATTGTCGAACTGGCCGAGCACACCGACCAATGAGACGGGGCCCGTGGGCTTCGCCTGGCCGATGATTTCGGTGACCCGGGAGTCAACGCGGAGGACGAACGTCCTCGCCGTGTCGGCCGCGTTGGTGATGGTGACGTTTGAGCCACTGGTGAAATTGGCACCGGACGCCGTGTCCACGAGGACGTTGTCCACCCGCACGAGCCGGGCCTCGTTGGCTTCGGCGCCGGCGACGCCGGGCGAGGTGGCAGTGATATCGGTGCTGATGATCGGCCAGGCGTAGTCGAGCGCGACGGGTGCCGGAAACGGGTTGCCAGTGGAGAGCACCTCGACCACGTGCTTGGCGTTGCTCGCGACGAGGTTGAGTTCCAGCAGGCCGTTGAAATGGCCGAGCGGGCCGACGATGCGGACCCGGGCGCCGGCCGGCGGAACTTCGGTGCCGGGCTTGCCGGTCACGAACACGCCGATGCCGCCCGTGTCGTCCTGGCAGTAGAAGAACGTGTTGGCGGCGCCGGTGAGGTTGACGTGGGTGTTCACGATGGCCTCGACCTCGTAGAGCTGGGTCGTGTTGGCCGGACGGAGGTTCACGGGGTCCACCTGGGAGCGGAGATAGGCGAGATTGGTCTTGATGATCTCCGGCGGCGGCGTGGTGACGGTCAGCGTGACCGGCGGACTGGTGATCGAACCGGCCCGGTTCTCCACGATGACCTGGAAGAGGGCGCCGTCATCGGCGAGCTGCGGATTCGGGAAGGTGTAGCTGGCGGCGGTTTCGCCGAGCAGGACGACGCCACCGCGCATCCAGCGATAGGTCGGGGCCGGCACGCCGCTCGCGATCACGCTGAAGGTGGCCGGAGTGCCCGCGGGAACGGTGACGCTGACCGGCTGGGTCGTGGTGGCCGGGGGCACGTCGGCATTGGGCTGGTTGACGGTCCAGGCATTGCCGTTGGCCTGCGTGCCGGGCGACCAATAGCGCTCGCCGGTGCCGCTGTGGGCGACGAAGCCGTCGCGGTCGGTCGGGAAGCGCACGAGCGAGCCATTGGTGCTGACCTGCGCCTGCGCATAGACGATCCGCGAGACGATGTTCGACTGCGCATTGCGGAGGATGATCGTGTCGCCACCGTCGTTCAGCGCCAGGCCGGCGGTGCTGAAGGCGTCGCCCGGGCCGACTTCCGCCGCGATGGCGGGCACGGAAATCTGCGGCGTGTAGCCGAAGGCCGGACCGCCATAGACGACGATGGAGTTGGACGGCGCCACCAGCGTGCCGGGCGTGCCGGGATAGATGTAGGCCCGGCGCAGGAGCGCGTCGGAAATCATCCAGCCGGTGAAATCGAGCGATTCGCCGGAGAGGTTCACGAGCTCGACGAATTCGTCGCGGTTGGCCGGGCTGGCATCGGTGCCGCCGGGGAGCAGCTCGGAGCGGTTCAGCGGATTGAACCACGGCACGCTATTGGTCGAGGCCGCGTTGGCGTAGAACTCGGTGATGACCACCTGCTGTTCGGCCGGCGTCGGCACGTAGAGGCGGATGGTCTGGGTGAAGCTGGTGGAACCGTTGTCGGCGGTCACGGTCACGTTGAAGGCCTTGCCCGCGTCGGCGGCCGCGGCGGTGCAGCGGAAGGTGCCGTTGACCTGCGTGCCGCTGAGCGTGGTGAAGCTCCATTCGGAATCGGCCGGCGCCTCGTTGCCATGCGTGACCGTGACGGAACGGCCCTCGGGATCGGTGATCTCGAAGCCGATGGCGATGGATTCGCCCGGCCGCAGCGCGTGTTCGGAGTAGGTGTTGGTGACCGCATCGCCGGGCCGGATGAGGTTCGAGAGCGTGTTGGTGAAGCGGATGGTGGCCGCCTTGAAGGCGCTCTCGATGTCCGCGTAGCGGGTCGGGATCAGCTGGTAGCCGCCGGCGCGGGGATCGGCGCCATCGAACTGCCCGAGCACACCCACGATGGTCGCCGGGCCGGTCGGTTTCTGCTGGCCGATGATGTCAATCACGCGGGAGTCCACGCGCAGCGTGAAGGTCCTCGACGGATCGTTGGCGTCGGTAATCGTGACGTTGGAGCCGCTGGTGAAGGTCGCGCCTGTGCTCTGGTCAATGAGCACGTTGCTCGCGATGACGAGCCGGGCCTCGTTCGCCTCGGCGTCGAGCACGTTGGGATCGTCCGCGGTGGAAAGGCCGGTTGGCCACGCGAAGTTCAGCGGCAGGGGCGTCGGCAACGGGTTGCCGGTGGAAAGCACCTCGACCTTGTGGGAAGCATTCGAGCCGGCGAGGCCGAGTTCCAGCAGGCCGTTGAAGTGGGCGAGCGGGCCGGTGACCCGCACCTTGGCGCCAGCGGGAGGCACTTCGCCGCTGGCCCCCGAAACGAACACACCGATCGCCGCGGTATCGTCCTGGATGTAGAAGAAGTGGTTGCCGGCGGTCGTGATGTTGATGTGGGTGATGACGATGCCCTCGGCCTTGTAGAGCGTGGTGGTGTCCGTAGGCACGAGGGTCGTGGGGTCCACTTTGGCGCGGAGCTGGGCGATCGGAGTCACCACGTTTGCCGGATCCTCCTGCACGGTGAGCGTCACGGGTTCGCTGGTGGCTTCACCCTGGGCGTTGCTGATGCGCACCCGATAGGTGCCGGCATTAGCGAACTGGACGTTGGCCAGCGAGAGGGTCGCGGCCGAGCCGCCTTCGACGGCCTGCCAGGTGCCGCCGTTGTCCTTTTCCCACACGAACGTCAGCGGCGCGGTGCCGCTCACGACGACGGAGAAGCTGGCGGTAGAGCCCACGACGTTGGTGCGGCTCGAAGGCTGGGTGAAGATGCTGGGCGCCTTGGGTTCGCCGCCCAGCGGATCGCCGGTGACGGTGACCATGTCGAACCGCGCGGTGCCGGCGGTGCCGTAGTTGCCGGAGATCGCGGCGTAGGAAACGCCATCATTGAACGTCGAGACGATCCGCACTTTGAAGCTCGGGTTGTCATTCGCCGCAGCGATGGCTCCGAGGTCCACGGTGATGCCGTTGGTGAAGACGCTGCCTGCGAGAATCTCCACCACGGCGCCTTCAAGGAAGTTCACGCCATCCAATGAATACAACACAGCCAGCTTGCGGCTGGAGGTATTGGAACCCCGGTAGTCGAAGCTGAACTTCACGTTTTGGTAGCCGACGGTGCTGGCAGCCACCTCGATGCCGGCGGTGCGGTCGCCAACGCTGGCGGCCGGATAGCCGGTGGTCTGGTAGGCATTGCGGGCACCAGCAGCACTCTCGGGGTCGGAGGAACCCACGCCACTGGCGGCGGCGGAGACGGTGATGCCGCCGACCGGTCCCAGCGTGCCGGCCCCGGCACTGGGTGTGGTCTGGGCGGCGGTGTTGTTGAAGTTCCACTGGGCGATGACATCGGCGGCGGCGGCCCAGCCCAGCAGCAGGGTCGCCAGCAATGCGGTTACTTGGGGTTTCATCCTTGGTGTCGCTATCAGGTTCAACAGTGTGGGGGAGAAGCAAAACCGCCGCCGGTGAGGGCGGCGGAGATTCGGTGAGGGATCAGTTGATGTCGCGGTTCGGATTCCAGATCAGGTCGGCCGAGAACTTTTCCTCGCGACCGGTGCCGCCGTTGGTGACGGCGCTGCGTTTGAAGAACGCCGCGTGGCCGTCCACGAACATGATGTTGCCCCCGCCCCCGGCGCCGGGTCCGCCGTGACGCGCGGCAAAGCGGTTGTGGCGGGCGGCCGGCATGGCGCCGATGGACGGGGACGGATCGCCGTAGGCCTCGGTCACCGGGTTGAACACGCCGTCAATCAGCATGATGGTGGATGACGGCACCGGGATGCCGCCGAGGCGGGGCATGCCGGGATAGGCGTAGTCATTGCCGGCCACGCCGTTGCGGATCGACGTCCGGAGCTTCAGGTCAATGTTCATCACGTAGCTGAAGAACCCGAAGCTGCCGCGGGCCGGCATGGCGGGGATTTCCGCGTCCTTGATCTTGGCGGAATTGCAGTGCCAGAACTTGCCCTTGCCACCGGGGAACGGAAGGAAGTCCTTGGCCACCTTGCCCTGGGCGTCGGCCCAGTAATTGGAGAGGGGCCGTTCGCCGGCATTCGGCGGCAGCAGGTTGAACCACGCGGACGGATCATTCGGGCTGCCGGCGCCGGTCGTCTTGCCGGTGAAGGCGCCGTATTGGCCGCCGTCATCCGTGCCGTCGCGGGGCATGCCGTCGTTGTTCTCGGACGAATAGACATGCAGCGCGAGGCCCCACTGGCGGAGATTGTTCATGCACTGCACCGACTGGGCCTTGGACTTCGCCTTGGACAGCGCCGGCAGGAGCATGCCGGCCAGGATGGCGATGATGGCGATGACGACGAGCAGTTCGATGAGGGTGAACGCCCGAAGTCCTCGGGGGTGTGGAACGAAGGGTTTCTCCTGCATGCGGGCGGGCGCTGCGGCCGGGTGGAACGCCAGACGAGCGTCGGCACCGTAACCGGGTGAGGTAACGAGGCAAGCGGGGCTTGTTGACAATTCCGAGGCGGATTTTGGCGACATGGTGTCGCGCGGGATGCAAGTCGCAGGCCAGCGCCGGAGTGGTCCGAATTCGATTCAGTCCGGTCATTTCCCCGGGTCTGGGCATATTGTTGTCGCTTCGGTTAAACGTGAACGCTAACGCTTGCCCATGGCCGCCATCGGTCCCCATCAACGCGGGATTTCCGGGTTCCGGAACTGGCCGTGCCGTTGGCTGCTGCTGGCCTGGCTGGCCGGTCCGTTTGCGGGCGGGGCCGCCGAATTGAAGTCCGGCGTGGCGCGTGTGGACCTGACCCCGCCGCTGACGATGAAGGCGGCGCTGGGCGGTTACGGCGAGCGGATGAGCCGGCCTGCGACGGGGGTCCATGACCGCATCTGGGCCAAGGCGTTGATCCTCCAGGACGAAACCCAGCGCCGGGTCATCGTGACGGCCGACGTGCTGGCTTTCCCGCCGGGGCTTCGCGACGCGGTGGCGCAGGACCTGGCCGGCGAAGGCTGGCGAACCGAGGACATCCTGCTGCTGGCGAGCCACAGCCACACGAGTTTTGACCTGATGGCGCTGAATCCGAAGAACACCTTCAGGCTGGCGCCACTGGGTATCTATCATCCGGAAGCCCGCGCCTTTCTGGTTGGGAAGCTGGCCGAGGTGATCCGCGCCGCCGGCCGGCAGACGCAGGCGGTCACGGTGGCGACGGGCGTGAAGGCGTTGCCGGGCTGGAACCGCAACCGGCGTTCGGCCCAGGGCGTGGCCGATCCGGACCTGACCCTGACCCGGGTTGATTCCGCCGCCGGCCAGCCGCTGGCAGTCCTTGTGAACTGGACTGCGCATCCCACCTTCCTCGATCCCCGTCACATGGACTTTTCCGGCGACTGGCCGGGAAACCTGCAGCGCACGCTGGAGGCGCTGGTCGGTCGCGACGTGACGGTGCTGTATTTCAACGGCGCTGAGGGTGACCAGTCGCCGACGCCGCGTCCGAACGGCGGTTCGGCGTGGGAGCAGGCGGAAGTTTACGGTCGCGACCTGGCGCTCGAGGCGTGGCGGGTGTGGCTTGACCTGCGGCCGCAACCCAATCCGGCGCTGGCCTGGCAATCGGGCAAGTTTGCCCTGCCTCCGCGCGTCGCCCACGCGGACTTCAAGCGGACCGGCGGCGCGGAATACGGGCTCACGGACGACAACATCGGCGTTCTGCTCGAAACGGTGTGTCCGCCCGAGACGGTCACCACGACCGTGCAGCTCGGTGACCTGGCGATCGCGGGCGTGCCCGGCGAACTCGCCGCCGGGCTGGGCCTGGAACTGAAGTCCGAAGTGCAGCGGCTGACCGGCGCCAAACACGTCGCCATTGGCGGACTGGCCAACGAATGGGTGAGCTACCTGCTGGCGCCCGAGGAGTATCGGCGCGGCGGCTACGAGGCGAGCATGAGCTTCTATGGCGAAACCGCCGGACCCACCGTGGTGCGGGAAGTGACCCGCGTGGCGACCCCGGCGAAGTGAGGTTCAATAGGGCCAGACCCAATCGAGGCCCAGTTCCTCCGCGCCGGCATCCTTGGCCTTGGCCACGCCGCCGTTGTCGGCGCCGTCGAGGCCCACGGACCAAAGCTGGAACAATCCGTCCGCCGTCCGCCGGTAACGCAGCGGCTGGCCATCCATCAGGTCGCGGGGGACTTCCGGGGCGAATTCGGGAACCAGCGCGTTCAGGGATTCCGGATAGGCACCGTGCTTCTTCCAATACCGCTCCAACGCGCAGGCGGTGACGGCGGACTGCGCGGCCTGTTCCGCCCGGACCGCCTTGCTGATGGCCTTGTCGAGGGCCGGAGCCAGCATTTGGTAGAGCAGGTTGTGCGGGCTGCGGGCTTCCGTGAAGGAGGCGTCGGATTGGGAGCGGAACGTTCGCAAGGCAGAGCTCCAGCCGGTCGGGGGGTGGTTGGTGGCGAGACCGCGGGCAAACTCGATCATGCGCTGATGAAACTGCGCGATGCGGGTCTCGTTCTGGCGAATCCAACCGCGGGGAAAAAGAAACCGCGTGACGGAGGCCGGGGCTTCGTTGCCGAACGACTCGGGCGAGCCCAGCTCCAAAGGATTGGGATATCCGGTGGCGACCATCCGATCCAGCATGGCAATCGCGCCGGCCCGTTCGCCTTCGAGGGCCCAGGCCATGTTTTTGAGGTAATCGCCCGGCACCAGCCGGCGTTGGAACTCGGCCAACTGTGCGTCGGTCCACTGATGCTGCCGGATGCCCGGCCAGAGGGAGGTTCCGGCAATGGCCCCTTGGGCAATGCGCACAAGCTGGGAGATCAGCAGCGGTTCTTCCCGGAAGATTCCTGCCACCCGGATGCCGCATAGTTGGTCGGTGAATGCTCCGGTCACGTCGCCCTCGGCCAGGCGCGCCTCCACCCGCAGCGCGAGGTGACGGCTGATCCCTTTGCCGGCGGCGAGATGCGGCAGCAGGGCGTTGAAGTTTTCCTCCCAGTGAACGGGAAACTGCGCGTGGGGCCGTTCGCTGAATTCGCAGATCTCCTTCATCACCGGATCGGCGACGCTCAGCGCCGTGAGCACGACCCGTCCGGGCGAGGCATTGGAGGGAGCCGCGACGTAGGCGGGTTGCCACTGGGCATCCGGGTCCGGCTTGCCCGTTTTCGCGAGGCGGTTGGAAATGCCGGTGCGGAAGGCCACGGCCCAGTCCGTCAGGGCAATGGGACCGCTCCCGGACTTGCGGTTGGGCAGATGCTGATCCGGCAGATTCAGCACCCAGAGCCGTTTTTGGGCGTTGGTATCCCCCCAGATCAACGGGGCCCGTTCGGGATGGGTGTAGTCGAACAGGTTGGCGAACAGCGGCAGAGAAGCGAAATTCTGGTCTGCCGGCACCGGGGTCGGCAGCAGTTCGCGGAACGTCAGCCGTTCTCCCTTGGCCACCAGCGCGGCGCGCGCTTCCCGCCACGCCAGCGCACCCCGGACGTTTTCAATCCCGAGCAGCATTGCCCCCGGCGTCACCAGGCTGATGAGGAGCAGGTAGATGGGCCCAAGGGTCCAACGGAGCGACCTCGCGGGGGCGGTTGGCGATGCCGGAAATGTGCCGGACCGGACGCGCGCCGCCCGCTGGTTCCACGCGAGCGCGGCGAAGGCGACGTGGACCGTGAGGCAGCTCAGGAGAAACACCCCAAGGACATACAAAACCATGCCCGCTGCGCCGGCGAGCCGGATCAACGGACCTGAACCTGCTGGCATCATCACCGTGATCCACAGGGCGGTTAGCACGGGGAACGCGAAGACGAGCCCAAGGGGAAAGTTCTGTTCCGGTCGCGGGCGCAACCGGGAGATGCCCAGCCACATCAGCGGTTGGTCGTAGAGCCAGCAGTAGAAGCCAGTCGGTGTCATGGGAGCAGGAATCGGAGGTGGAGAGACGTTTCAGACGGTCAAAAATGACGGGGCCCAGTCCACCCGACCAAAGCGGTCGTCGTCATCCCGACGGCGGTCACCGCGGGGTCGGTTCGGCAGGGCGGCGGGTGCGGGCTTGAGAGTTTGCGGGCGGGCTTCGGAAGGTGGTTCATCCATGCCCGCCAGTTGGAACAGCTCGGTCCGTTGGGTGCGCGCAGCAGCGATCTGTTCGGCGGAGACACTCACCGCCGCCGTGGCCGGAGTGCCGTTCAGCCAGCGGTCGGCGGAGGCACTGCACCAGACCACCAGCAAACAGGTCGCCAGAGCGCCCGTCGCGAGCGGGAAACGAAGCCACAGCCGGTCCAGCCAGCCCACGGCAGTGTGGGCGGGATGATCCGTGGCGCTGTGGTTGGGCGGTGCGGTCCGCGTTTCCCCGCGCTGCGGGTTGCGGGGCAAACCGCCCACGGATTCCGCCGTTGCCGCCCGGGCCAGCACCTGGTCCCGCAAGTCGGCCGGCGCCCGGCGCAGCGGACGCGACGCCAGCAGCGCGGCGAATTCGTCGCGGGCATCGTCATCGGGCGGGAGCGGTTCACGGGCATTCATGGCAGCGCCTTGGTTTCAGCGAATCTCGTCGTAAAGGGGACGCAGACGGGAGCGCATTTTGTCTAATCCGTAGCGATAGCGGCTGGCCGCGGTGTTCAACGGCACGTCGAGCACCGCGGCGATGCGGTCGAACGTGAGGCCTTCCCAGAGCTTGAGATGCACCACGGCCCGCTGGTCGGCGGGAAGTTCGCCGAGCGCCTCCGTCAGTTCGCGCCGGAAGGCGGCCTCGTCCGGATCGGCGGAATGGGCGAACAGGTCCGCGGATTCGGCCGCCAGGGCATCGTGCGCCCGGGACCGGGAATCGCGACGGCGCAGGAGATCGATGGCCTGGTTGTGCGCGAGCCGGAGGAGAAAGCCGCGTTCGTCGCGCACACCGGCGAGCGCCCCGGGTTTGGCGGCGAGACGGCAGAACAGCTCCTGTAGGGCATCGCGGGCCTCGGGCTCCGCCCGGGTCAGGTTGAGCAAAAACGCGAAGAGCGCATCGGCGTGCGCGTCATACAGGCGTTCCAGCTCGGGAAAGGACATGAGGTCTTGGACAGGGACGCACCCCGTCCGTGCTTTTGTCTATGGCAGTTTTCAAACTTCCGGCGGGCGAGCGCGAAAGGTGCCGTCGGCATCCTGCCGGCGAAACGGGCACATCCTGGCACCGTGTGCGTCCGCCCTGGGCCGCCTGAAAGTGCTGCCGGTTTCCAACCGGCAGCGGCGGTGTGGGAGGGCTGCGAATTGAACCCGGCTGGCGGAGCGGGCCGAAGGCTTCTGGGCGAAAGCCCACCCGCGGTGCCTTGGCCTCCGGCCAGAGCTGAAGCCCGCAACGGGCATTCACCGGAAGTCGTCGGCGTCGATTCACGGGGTCTGCCGGTAAGATACCGGCAGCACTTTGCTGCCCGCCCGCGCGCACACGATGTCCGGATGCGCCCCGGCGAAGCCCCGGTCCGCTTTTCCGCTTTCCAGCGGCCTGTCCGCGGCCGGACGCTCCTGCATCCATGATCGAGGTCGAGCACCTGTCCAAACTCTACGGCGAGTTCGCCGCGGTGACGGACCTGTCGTTCACGGTGCGCCCGGGCGAGCTGCTTGGTCTGGTCGGTCCCAATGGCGCGGGCAAGACCACCACGCTGCGCTGTCTCGCGGGCATCATTCCGGCCACGCATGGCGCCGTCCGCCTCGCGGGTCACGACCTCGCGCGCGATCCCGTGGCCGCCAAGCAGGAGCTGGCGTTCTTCTCCGACGAACCGCGGCTCTTCGACTACCTCACGGTGCGCCAGCACCTTGAATTCACCGCCCGCCTTTACCAGGTGGCCGAGGCGCCGGCACGGATACCGGGACTGCTGGCCGAGCTGGAACTGTCCGACAAGGCCGACCAATTGCCCGCCGAACTTTCGCGCGGCATGAAGCAGAAGGTGCAGATTGCCTGCGGCCTGCTGCATTCGCCCAAGGCCATCCTGTTCGACGAACCGCTGACCGGACTCGATCCGCTCGCGATCCGGCGCATGAAGGACACCATCCGCCGCCTCGGCCGCGAGGGCGCCGCCATCGTGATCAGTTCGCATCTGCTGCATCTGCTGGAGGAACTGTGCAGCCATGTGCTGATCGTGAAGCGCGGCGTGAAGGCGGCCTACGGAACGGTCGCGGACATCCACGCGCAGTTCGCGCAGGAGGGCGATGCCAGCCTGGAGGACGTCTTCATCCGCATCGCCACCGCGGAGACGCCACCGGTCGTCCCGCCGGCCCCGCCGGCTGCCGGCCCATGAACCGAACCCTGGCCCTGATCCGCGCGCTGGCGTTCCTCCAGTCGCGCTCGCTGCTGAACGCGCTGAAGGTCCGGCTGCGGCGGTTGCGCCAGCCGAAGTATCTCATCGGGGCCGTCGTCGGCCTGGGTTACATGTATTTCTGGATCGGCCGCACGGTCATTGGCGGCTGGCGGCGCGGGATCCGCGGGACCGACGTGCCGGTGGACGCCCTGCAGACGTTCGAGGCCCTCGCCGTGGTGATCGTGTTCGCGCTGTTCGCCGGGGCCTGGATTTTCAGCGGTGAGCGGGCCTCGCTCCGGCTGAGCGAGGCGGAGCTGAACTTCCTGCTGCCGGCGCCGCTCACGCGGAAGCTGCTGGTGCGCTTCCGGCTGATCCGCGCCCAGGTCGGCACCCTGCTGTCGGCCATGTTCCTCACCCTGTTCACCGGACGCCTTGCCCGCGACGGCCAGGCGGTGATCCACATGCTGAGCTGGTGGCTGGTGCTGACGGTGATGAGCCTCCACGCGCTGGGCGCCTCCTTCACCATCCAGCGCCTCACGGAAGCCGGCCTGTCCTCGTGGCGCCGGCGCGGGCTCGCGGTGGCGGTCGCCGCCGGAATCGTGGCCGTCATCGTCCTGTGGCTGCGCGGCCTGCCCCCGCCGGAGCTGACGCCGCCGGGCGATCCGGCGGAACTGGCCCGGGACTTCGGCGACTGGCTGAAGCTGGCCCTGAATTCCGGTCCCGGTCCGTGGTTGCTCGCCCCGTTTCGCTGGCTGGTGCGGCCGTGGTTTTCGGCGGATGCCGGCGAGTTTCTACGGGCATTGCCACCGGTGCTGCTGCTCCTCGGGCTGCATTACTGGTGGATCGAGCGCAGCGATGTCGCCTTCGAGGAGGCTTCGCTCGAGGCCGCGAAACGCCGGGCCGAACTGCAAAAGGCGGCCAAGGCGGGCAAACTCCGGGAGCATCGCCAGACCGCCAAGGTTGCACCGAACCCCTTCCCGCTCGCGCCGCTGGGGTTCGCCCCGCTGGCACTGGTGTGGAAACACCTGATCCGCGCGCGCTTCACTGCCGGGCGGCTGAAGCTGATGGTCGCGCTGGTGGTCGGCTGCGCCCTGCTGCTCCGGCTGCCGTTGGTGCCGGAATGGCTGGGAATCGCGGCGGCGACGGTGTCGCAGTTCGCGCTTGTTCCGCTCCTGCTGATCGGCGGGGCGGTGGCCAGCATGCCGTTCCGTCGCGACCTCAATGAGCTGGACCTGCTCAAGGGCTATCCGCTGCCGCCATGGCAGATCGTGCTGGGCCAGCTGCTGGGCGGCACCGCGGTGGTGGCGACGTTTCAGGGACTCGTTCTGCTCGCCGCGGCGCTGTGTTATCGGCCCCTCACGCCGGCCATGGAGGTTTCGCCGGGACTGATCGCGGTGGCGGCCGTGTGTGCGTTCGTCGTTTTCCTGCCGCTGAACCTGGTGAATGCCTTCGTGCCGTCCGCCGCCACGCTCCTGTTCCCGGCCTGGATGAAGACCACCGCCGGACGCGATGCCCATGCCGCCGGGTTTGAAGTGGTCGGCCAACGTCTGCTGATGGGCGTGCTTCAGCTCCTGGCCACGGCGCTGGCGTGGGTCCCCGCGGCGTTGCTGGGTGCCGGTGGATATTTCCTCGGCCACTGGCTCGCGGGGCCGTGGCTCGGGCTGCCTCTGGCGGCGGGCCTCGCGGCGGCCGTGCTGGCGGTGGAAGCGGGCCTGGGCATCCGGGTGCTCGGCCGCATCCTCGAGGGTTACGACGCCTCGGCCGAAGGCTGAGGACGCGCTTCTCCGCTCCGGCTACCTTGCGGATTGCGCGCACCGTGGCGCGCACGTTACACCGGGCGGGTTCTCGCAATTCCCCGGATGCATCCCCTGTCCCGCACCGAACGACAGACCCTCGACGCCGCCCTCGGCTGGCTCGGACTGGGTCTGCTGGCGGATGCCCAGAAGGAGCTCGATGCCCTGCCGGATTCCGTGCGCCGCCATCCGGCAGTGCTGGATGTGCAATACGCGATCCTCGGCGAGTCCGACCAATGGGAGGATGCGTTCGCCATCGCGGAGGTGGAGGTGACGCTGCATCCGGACCGTCCGGGCGGTTGGATTCACCGGGCCTTTGCCGCGCGGCGCCGACCCGGGGGCACGATCGAGCAGGCCTACGACCTGCTTTTGCCCGCCTTCGACCGGTTCCCCGGGGAAGTGGTGATTCCCTACAATCTCGCCTGCTACCGCGCCCAGCAGGACCGCCTCGATGAGGCCTGGCGCTGGTTCGCCATTGCCGTGGCCTTCGGAGATCTCCGCAACCTCCAGGAGATGGCGCGGAACGACGCCGACCTGAAGCCGCTCTGGCCGAAGATCGCCGCGCTCAAGTGAGACGCCTCAGGGGGGGAACGCTCCGCGGGTGCCTCAACGCGGCAGTTCCCTGGCGGTTGTTGCCTCCTGGAGCCACGCGACATCCACGCTGTTCGGGGCCGGCGTGCGGGTGGTGACCGTTTCGCGGCGGACCGTCCGGGGCGTGCGGGCATCGCGCCAGCGATGGATCTCCGCATGACCGTCGGCGAAGCTGAAGCCGGCCGCGAGGTGATGATAACTGGCCGGCACGTCCCAGACCTGGGCCGTCTCGCCCCGACGGATCACGTCCACCACGAACCCGCCGCCGTTGATGCTGTCCTCGTGTTCATCCACCAGCACCCAGGCCCGTGATGGCGCAAGCGCCCGGAAGTCCTCCAGCTTGCGGTAGATGAAGTAGCCCGCTTCCAGTCCCTGGACGGCCAGCGGACCCATCCAGTTCGCGCCGGTGTAGAGGTTCATGCTGACGCTGCGAACCCGCGGGGCCCGTTGGCCGTTGATCTCGACCCAGGAACGGTCGGCGGGACAGCGGTAGAGCTTGGCGTCGCGCACATAGGGCCCGAGCAGCGCACCGGTGGGCCGGTCACCGACCCCGGGTTGGACGAGGTAGTTCACGTTCGTGTTGTGGGAGCTCGAGGTGTAATCCATCCAGCCGGCCGCCCACGACGGGCAATCTGCGTCCTTGCCGGCGTCGGCATTGCCCCAGTTCGGCACCAGGGCACCCGCGTGATCGTCGGCATACATCATCCAGCCGAGCTGAAGCTGGCGCTGATGGTTCATGCACTCGGCGCCCTGGGCTTTCTGCCGCCCCTTGGCGAGGCCGGGCAGCAACATGCCGGCAAGGATCACGATGATGGCGAGCACCACGAGCAGTTCGACCAGCGTGAAGGCCGACGCGGCCGCACGGGCAACCCGGGGTTGGGGAAGGCTGGGTTTCAGTTTCATAATCCAACTGATACGCATACGTATCATAATGACACTTCGGTCCCAGCTCACCGGGGAGAATGGGCGGAAACCAGGGGTGAACCGGCCCGGGAAAGGTTCCAGTGGGCGATGCAGGGGCGGTTTCTTGAGGGGCCTCTCCAATTGTCAGCCTCACGTCGCCATGGAAGCCTCTGGCCATGCGACGACCCCGGCACCTCCCGATATGGCTGATGGCCGTCGTGGTCGCCGCCGCAATGGGCTTGTGGCTGTGGTGGTCAAGCCGCCCCGATGAACCCCGCTTCGAGGGTCGTCCTGACAGCGAAGTCGTGCTGGCGGCCTGGAAGTCCTGGGTCACCACCGGGAAGTTCGACTATCTGCCGCTGGATGCGTTGGGCGCGGAGCGGTCGGTGGCGGCAATCATCAGGCTTTACCAGAACTATCGCCCAAGCCTGCGGGCCCAATGGGGCGACACGGCGTTCAGTTGGTGGATGCTCCGGTTCGCGGGTGACTGGCCAAGGCTCAATCGGTTGATCCAAGAGTCGATGCTGTTCGCCCACACGGAACTTTCAACGGAAGCGGTCCGCCAACTGGCGGTTCCCGCGCTGGAACACTTCGGTCAGGCAGCGGCCCCGGCCGTGCCGCTGCTGGTGGACCGGATCACTAGCGAGGGACCCGCCGCGGCTGCCGTTCGGGCCTTGGGTGCCGTTGGAGCCAAAGCCGCGCCGGCGTTGCCCTGCCTACAGCAAGTCGCCGCCACCAACGATCTTTGGTTCCTCCACACCGTGGGCGTCAGTCTGCGCCAAATCCGACCCGGGTCGGAGATTGCGATTCTTCCATCGTGCCTCACCGGAATGGCCAGCACCAACGAACGGGTGCGGGCCAAGGCGGTGGAACTGCTCGCGTTTGTCGGTCCACCGGCGGCCGAGGCGTTGCCCCGCCTGCGCGAATTGCGGAGCGATTCCTGGAAGATGGTGCGCGATGCCGCTGAAACCGCTTTGACTGCCATTGGGCGGACCAACTCCCCGCCCGCCGCT
This sequence comes from uncultured Verrucomicrobiota bacterium, assembly GCA_903910585.1. GTDB lineage: Bacteria > Verrucomicrobiota > Verrucomicrobiia > Limisphaerales > UBA9464 > CAIWAH01. The sequence continues at coordinate 20,308 of CAIWAH010000129.1, read as the reverse complement.
GCCCCGCCACCGTCCCACTGACCGGCGATCGCCTTCCCGTCTTCGCCGACGACTTCGGTATGGCTTCACCTTCCGCGCTTCCGGCGGCGGGCTCCGGGTGGCACGGTGCCCGCATGTCGTTCACCCGCCTTGCCGCCCGCGCCGGATGCTGGCTGACCACGTTGGCGCTGCTGGTTCTGCCCCCGCGGTCCCACGCCGCCGACACCGAGCCGCCGAATGTCGTGCTGATCTTCACCGACGACCTCGGGGCCCACGATCTGGGCGTCACCGGCAGCCGCTTGCACGAGACGCCGAATCTCGACCGGCTGGCGCTCGAAGGCATGCGGTTCACCCAGGCGTATTCGGCCTGCACCGTGTGCTCGCCCAGCCGCGCCGCGCTGATGACCGGCAAGTATCCGGCCCGGCTGAAAATCACCGACTGGATCGCGGGCCACGATGCGCCCAAGGCCAAGCTCAAGCCGCCGGTGGACTGGGTGAAGCAGCTGCCGCTGGCGGAGACCACGCTCGCCGAGCGCGCGAAGTCCACCGGTTACGCCACCGCCCACGTTGGCAAATGGCACCTCGGGCCGGAAGGTTACTGGCCGGGGGAACAGGGCTTCGACGTCAACGCCGGCGGCTACTTCCGCGGGCAGCCGCCGAGTTACTTCGCGCCCTATGGCATTCCCACCCTCGCCGACGGCCCCAAGGGCGAATACCTCACCGACCGCGAGGGCGAGGAAGCCGTGAAGTTCATCGCCGCGAACCGCGACCGGCGTTTCTTCCTCAATTGGTGGCCTTACTCCGTGCACACGCCGCTGCAGGCGCCGGCCGACCTCGTGGAGAAATACCGGCGCAAGGCCGCCCAGCTCGGCGGGGCCCAGACGAACGCGGTCTATGCCGCCATGCTCGAGCGTCTCGACACCGCGGTCGGCCAGGTGCTCCGGGCGCTCGACGACGCCGGCGTTGCCGGACGCACGGTGGTGATCTTCAGCTCCGACAACGGCGGGCTGGTGCTCGGTCCGAATCCGCCGACCTCGAACGCGCCGCTGCGCGCGGGCAAGGGCTCACCCTATGAAGGCGGCGTGCGCGTGCCGCTGCTGGTGAAGTGGCCCGGCGTCACCGCCCCCGGTTCCACCAGCGCCGAACCGGTCATCACGATGGACGTGGCGGCCACCGTGGCCAACGCGCTCACCAAGGCCGAACTGCCCGACGGCCGGGATCTCCGGCCGTTGCTGGAGAATCCCGCGGCGAAGCTCGGCCGGGAAGCCCTCGGCTGGCATTACCCGCATTATCACCCGGGGGGCGCGACGCCTTACGCGGCGATCCGTGCCGGCGACTGGAAGCTGATCCAATACTACGAGGACGGCCGCCACGAACTCTTCAATCTCGCGGCCGATCCCGGCGAACAGCAGGACCTCGCCGCCGCCCAGCCGGACCGGGTCATGGAACTCGCGAAGAAGCTCTTCGACTGGCAGGGCAAAGTCGGCGCGCAGTGGCCGATGTATAACCCGGCGCACGAACCGAAGCCGCTGGCGCAGAATGCCGACGGCTCGGTGCTGCTGCATTCCCGGAGCGCCGCCGTGCATGGCTCGGTGCTGCGTTACGAGCCGATGCCGTTCAAGAACACGCTCGGCTGGTGGGGCCGCGCCGAGGATTGGCCCAGCTGGGACTTCACGCTCACGCAGGCCGGGAGCTTTGAGATTGAGCTGCTGCAAGGCTGCGGCTGGGGCCACGGCGGCAGCGACGTGAACGTGGAGCTCGGCGACGTGAAGATCCCGTTCGTGGTCGAAGAGACGGGCCACTTCCAGAACTTTGTCCCGCGCCGGCTCGGCCGCGTGACGCTTACGGCCGGCACCCACACGCTGGCGCTGAAGCCGCAGCGCAAACAGGGCGGTGCCGTGATGGACGTGCGCCAAGTCCGCCTCGTGCCCGTCGCCGAAGGTCCGGCGCCGGCGCCGCCGACGCTGGGCCTCCTCGCCGCGAAACGCGTTGTCTGGCTCGGGGACAGCATCACCTACGGCGGCGAATGGGGTGAGTTCGTCGAGACGTGGGTTCGGCTGCAGTTTCCGAAAACTGAAATCGAATTCCTCAACCTCGGCCTGCCCAGCGAGACGGTTTCAGGGCTGTCCGAAGCCGGCCACGCGGGCGGATCCTTTCCGCGTCCTGACGCCCACGAGCGCCTCGGCCGCCTGCTCGAAAAGGCGAAACCCGAGCTCATCGTCGCCTGCTACGGCATGAACGACGGCATCTACTTCCCGTTCGGGGAAGACCGCTTCAAGAAGTTCCAGGACGGCATCAAGCGACTCCGCGAACGCGCCGCGCACGAAGGCGTCCGGGTGATCCATCTGACGCCGCCAGTGTTTGATCCGCAGCCGCTCGCCGGCCGCACGTTGCCCGCGGGCCGCGACGCGTATCCGCAGCCCTTCGAGGGTTACAACGGCGTGCTCGACCGTTACTCGGAATGGCTCGTGAGCCAGCGCACCAACGGCTGGGAAGTCGTGGATACCCACGGGCCGATGAACCGTTTCCTGGCGGAACAGCGGCGCACGAATCCGCAGTTCCTCCTCGCCGGCGACGGTGTGCATGCCAACACCCAGGGCCACTGGCTGATCGCCCGCGAACTGCTGCGTCACTGGGGCGCAGAGCCCGCATTGGCCAACGCCGACCAACCGGACGCGCTGGTGAAATCAAACCCACGGGGTGCGGAGGTGCTGAAGCTCGTGCAACAGCGCGAACGGGTCCTGAAAGACGCATGGCTCACCCACGTGGGCCATCAGCGTCCCGGCATGTCCGCCGGCAAGCCGCTGGCGGAAGCCGAAGCCGAAGCCGAACGCCTACGGGTAAGCCTCCAGTCGTTGATCCGGTGAGGCTTGCCCACGACCACGAGCGATCTCTGGTAACGGTTTCTCCCGCAAGCAGGGCGTTGGCCAAGGCTACGTCACGATCTCCTTCAGCACGCGCGAGGGTTTGATGACGGTGGTGAGGCGCGTGTTGAGGCCGCCGCTGACGGGATAGGTGAGCTTCTCGTGGTTCAGCCCGAGCAGGTGCAGGATTGTCGCGTGCAGGTCGTTGAACTGGACCGGGTTTTCCACCGCGGAGAAGCCCAGCTCGTCGGTCGTGCCGTATTCGAAGCCGCCCTTCACGCCGCCGCCGGCCAGCCACATCGTGAAGCAGCCGGTGTGATGGTCGCGGCCGGGGGAACTGGCCTTCACGCCGCCGCGGTTCTCCTGCATGGGTGTGCGGCCGAATTCGCCGCCCCACACCACGAGCGTTTCGCTGAGCAGGCCGCGGGCTTCCAGGTCGGCGAGCAACGCCGCGGCGGGCTGGTCGATCTGCTTGCACTTCTTCGGGAACTCGGTGTCGAGGCCGCTGTGCTGGTCCCAGCCCCAGTCGAAGAGCTGCACGAAGCGCACGCCGCGTTCGACGAGCCGACGGGCGAGCAGGCAGTTGTTGGCGAAGCTCTCCTGGCCGGGCTGGGTGCCGTAAAGTTTGTGGATGTGCTCGGGCTCGCGGGTGAGGTCCATCGCCTCGCTGGCGGCGAGCTGCATCCGGAACGCCATCTCGTATTGGGCGATGCGCGTGACGGTTTCGGGATCGCCGACCTGCTGGTAGGCGCGTTGGTTCAGCTTCTTGACGGTGTCCACCACGCTGCCGCGGAGCTCGCGGTTCACGCCGGGCGGATTCGACAGGTAAAGCACGGGGTCGCCTTCGCTGCGGCACTGCACACCCTGATAGACGCTCGGCAGGAAGCCTGAGCCCCAAACGGCCTTGCCCGCGTCGGGATTCTGGCCGCCGGACAGCAGCACGACGTAGCCAGGCATGTTCTCGTTCTCGCTGCCGAGGCCGTAGAGCGCCCAGGAACCGAGGCTCGCCGCGCCGAGGTTCTGGCTGCCGGTGTGCGCGAGCAGTTGCGCCGGGGCGTGGTTGAATTGGTCCGTGATCATCGTCTTGATGAGGCACAGCTTGTCCAACTGGCGCTCCAGATGCGGGATGCGGTCGGTGACCCAGAGCCCGGTGCGGGTCTCCTGATGGAACGGATAATAGGGTCCGAGCAGCTGCGGCACGCCGCGGATGAAGGCGAAGCGTTTGCCCTCGAGGAACGACTTCGGGCAGTCCTTGTCGTTGAGCTTGGCGAGCTGCGGCTTGTAGTCGAACAGCTCGAGCTGGCTCGGCGCACCGGCCATGTGCAGGCAGATGACGTTCTTGGCGCGGGCCTTGAAATGGCCGTTCAGCGGCGCGGCCGGCCGGACCGGATCACGGGCCACGCTGCCCGCTCCCAAGGCCTGCTGGGCCAGCCACAGCGAGCCGAGCCCGGCGACGGAATCACGCAGGAAGGTGCGGCGCGTGACGTGTTGCAGCGTGTCGCGCTGGAGATCGTGGAGGAGGTTCATGGGCGCAGCGGGGAAGATGGATCTGGGAGGCAGGAAAGCAGGAAGGGGGAGCCGGAAGGCGAAGGAGTTGGGCGGGGCCCGGGCCGGCTCTGGGAATCGGCGCGTCCTTTCCCCTCACCCTGACCCTCTCCCCCGGGGAGAGAGGACAGTTGGCAGTGCCTCAGGGTTGTCCGGCGCGGCAGTGGCGATGACGGCCCTGAGGTTGGCTGAAACAGAGCCTCACGCGTGAGAAGGGGACCGACGCCGTGACGTTCTCCCTCTCCTTTGGGGAGAGGGCCGGGGTGAGGGGGAAGGGGCGTGAAACATCTTCGGTGCGAGTCGCCGCTGTTCACCAGCGTAGCTCGCGCCTGTGCTCCTGCTTTCCTGCCTTCCAGATTCATCACTTCGTAAGCGTGACGTCGAGGTTGAGGAGGGCGTTCGCGACCAGTGTCATAGCGGCCAGTTCCGGTGTGCCGCCAAAGTTTTCCGCGAGCGCTTTGTCCTGGGTGTAGGCGGCGAGGGTCTCGGCATGGAGCGCCTGAAGATCCTTCACGTCGGCTTTCGTCGGAGCGCGGCCGGTGGTGAGGCGGTAGCCGAACGCCAGCTGCTGTTCGAGCTTCGTGCCACCCTTCTTGGCCATCCGCTCTCCGAGGGCCCGGGCGGCCTCCATGTAAACGGGGTCGTTCAGCGTCACGAGCGCCTGGAGCGGCGTGCTGGTGGTCGTGCGCTTGGCGGCACACACGGAGCGGTTCGGCGCATCGAACGTCAGCAGGCTGGGATACGGCGTGGAACGGCGCCAGTAGGTGTAGAGCGCGCGCCGATGGGCATCGGCGTCCTTCGAAGTCTCCCACTTCTGGCTGCTGTAAACCACGCGCCAAATGCCATCGGGCTGCAGCGGCATCACGGGCGGACCGAAGAGCTTGTCGGAGAGCAGTCCCGAAACGGCCAGGGCATTGTCCCGCACCATTTCCGCGCCCAACCGGGTGCGCGGACCGCGGGCGAGCAATCGGTTGGCGGGATCACGTTCGCGCAGTGAAGGCGTGACGGTGGCGTCCTGCCGGTAGGTCGCAGACAGCACGAGTTCGCGCAGCAGCCGTTTCACGCTCCAGCCGAGTTCCGTCTGAAAACGCACCGCGAGGAAATCCAGCAGCTCGGGATGCGACGGCGGCTGTCCGCTCGTGCCGAAGTCATCCAAGGACTCGACGATGCCGTTGCCGAAGAGCTGTTCCCAGATCCGGTTCACCGCCACGCGCGCGGTGAGCGGATTGTTGGTCGAGGCGATCCAGCGGGCCATGGCCAGGCGATCCACCGGCTGGCCGGCGGGCGGTTGCTGGAAGATCTTGGGCACGCCGGCGGTGACGCGCTCGCCGTGGTTCATCCAGTTGCCGCGCTGGAACACCGCGGTGGGACGTTTGAGCGGCGCGTCCTGCTCGGCCATTACCGGCGTCGAGGCACCCTTGATGGCGTCCCGCTCCTTCCTCAGCTCAGCGAGCTTGTCCCAGCGCGCCTTGAAGTCCGCGCCGTTCACCTGCGAGGTCCACGCGGTGTCGGCGCTCAGGCTGAAGCGGCTGCGGTTCATCACCAGTGGCGCCATGTCATTCGGGGCGGCTTCCTGGCGGATGAGCACACGTAGCTTGGCGCCGGAAGGCAGCATGAACGGCGCCTCCGGCACGAGCACGAGGTGGCGCGGGTGCGTCATCCGGGAAAGCGCGCCCCAGCCGCGGTTGTCGGGGTCGAGGGTCGCCTGCGGGTCTTGGAATGGCTGAACTTCGTCGCCGAAGGCGTAGCGCCACTTCACTTCGCCGGGGTGCTTGCGCTCGAGGTCGCGGACTTCCTTGCGTCGCGCTTCGAGGTCCTTCTTCCGCGCCTCCTTGTCGGCGTCCTTCGCGGACTTCTCGGCTTCGGCGGCTTTCGATTCGGCGGCGCGGGCTTCGGCCAGAGCTTGCTCGTAATCGGCAACCGCCTTCGTGTTGTCCGCGCTGAGCACCTGGCTGCGGACCTCGGACAGAATGAAGCCCAGCTCCGGCATCAGCAGCGCCGCCTCGGGATTCTTCGGCAGCGCGTCGATGCGCAGGGCCGTGACGGTCAATCCGCCTGCGGGTGCGGCGAGCTCGAGCGTGAACTTCGAGTCGTGCGACACCGTGCCTTCGGTCACGACTTCGCCGCCGCCGGCCGCGAACGGTTGGATGACGAGCTTGGTCAGGTGCGACGAGGCCGCGGTCAACGGGGTGAGCATCCGCCACTGGGCCGAACTGCCAGCCAGTTTTTCGGTCTCGGCCAACTGTCCGGTGCGCAAGTCACGCAACTGGCGGTCGAGCTCCCGGGCGCGGGCGAAGTCCTTCACGTCGAGCGGCACGTTCAGGCGCGGTTCGTCGCCGTTCAGATCCCAGTCCTGGCTCGTGTTGAAGATGGCGAGGAACTTGTAGAACTCGGGATGATCAATCGGATCGTAGGGATGCGCGTGGCATTGGACGCAGTTGAAGCTCACCCCCTGCCACGTCTTCCACGTCGTGCTGACGCGGTCGAGCACGGCGCTGACGCGGTATTCCTCGTCGTCGGTGCCGCCTTCGGCATTGGTCGGCGTGTTGCGGTGAAAGGCCGTCGCAACCACGTCGTCGAGCGTCGCGTCGGGCAGCAGGTCGCCGGCGAGCATCCGCACGGTGAACTGGTCGAAGGGCAGATCGACGTTGAACGCGCGGATCAGCCAGTCGCGCCAAGGCCAGACGGTGCGGGCGGCGTCCTTCTCGTAACCCTGCGAATCCGCATAGCGCCCGAGGTCCAGCCACGGGGCGGTCCAGCGTTCGCCGAAGTGCGGTGACTTGAGCAGGCGGTCCACCACGCGTTCGTGGGCGCCGGATTTCCGGTCCGCGAGAAACGCCTTGGTCTCCTCCGGCGTCGGTGGCAGCCCGATCAGATCAAAACTCACCCGGCGCAACCATGCGAGCCGGTCGGCCTCCTTCGAGGGCTTGAGCTTTTCCGCGTCGAGTTTGGCGAGGACAAAGCGGTCCAACGGTGCGCGACACCATTTTGGCTGGGACACCTTTGGCAACGGCGGGAGCGTGGGCGCGGCGTAGGCCCAGTGACCCTTCCACGGCGCGCCCTGTTTCACCCAGTCGCGGAAGATGGCCACCTCCTTGTCCGAAAGCCGCGGTCCATGCTTGGGCGGCGGCATGCGGTCGTCCTCGTCCGCGGTGGTCAGCCGGCGGATCGCCTCCGACTTCTCCAAGTCACCTGGCTTGAAGGGGACTTCACCGGACTTGCCGGGCGCCATCGCGCTTTCGCGGAACAGGAAGGTAACGCCGCCCGCTTTCTTCACACCGCCGTGGCATGAGGTGCAGTGCTGGTTGAGCAGCGGCCGGACGTCGCGGGCGAAGTCCACGTCCGCGGCCCGCGTGGGCGCGACGAACAGGGCGGCGAGCGCGGCGAACACCGCGACGGCGCGCGGACCGGCAAGGACGAAACGGGGACTCATGGCTGACGAGGCTGCGGGTTAATGGGAAACCCGCCTTCCCGCAATGGCCAACCCTGCGTTGGCGCTTCGTCACGGGATGTTGCCGTCGCCGGCCGGCGGCATCAGAGCAGGCGGCGCTGGGCGGCTTCGGCCGCGAGTTCCGCCGCGAGACCGCCGCCGCGGGCGCGCCGGCGCTCGATGATGTGCTTGTCCACCGAGTCGTCGTAGGCCACGGGATAGTTGCCGTCGTAACAGGCGAGGCAGAAGCCGTTCTTCGGCTGACCGGTGGCCTTCACCATGCCCTCGAGCGAGAGGTAGGTGAGCGAATCGGCGTTGAGGAACTTCCGGATCTCCTCCTGGGTGTTGGTCGCCGCCATCAGCTTGTTGCGCTCGGGGAAATCGATGCCGTAAACGCACGGGTTCACGTGCGGCGGGCAGCTGACCATGAAGTGGACCTCCTTCGCGCCGGCCTCCTTGAGGCTGGTGACGCGGGCCTTGCTGGTCGTGCCGCGGACGATCGAGTCGTCCACGATGATGACGCGCTTTCCCTTCACCAGGTCGCCGATGAGATTGAGCTTCACGCGCACCGCGAAGTCACGGATGAGCTGCGACGGCTGGAGAAAGCTCCGGCCGACGTAGTGGTTGCGGACGAATGCCATCTCGAACGGCAGGCCGCTCTCCAGCGAGTAACCCAGCGCCGCGCACACGCCGCTGTCCGGCACCGGCACGACCACGTCGGCCTCGATGCCGCTTTCGCGCGCCAGTTGCCGGCCCATCTCGGTGCGGACCTTGTAAACGTTGCTGCCGGCGATGGTGGAATCGGGCCGGGCGAAATAGACGTATACGAAGATGCAGAACGCCCGCCGCGTGTGTTCGGGGAAGGCGGGGATGGACTGGATGCCCTGTCCGCTGATCACCACGATTTCGCCCGGCTCCACATCGCGCACGAACTGCGCCTGGATGAGGTCAAACGCGCAGGTCTCGCTCGCCAGCACATAGGCGCCGTTCGCGAGCTTGCCGATGCTCAGCGGCCGGAAGCCGTGGGGATCGCGCACGCCGATCAGCTCCTGCTCCGTCAGGATCACCAGCGAATAGGCGCCCTCGATGCGCCGGACGGCCTCGACCAGCGCGCTGTGGCCGCCGGGCCGGGCGGGTTGGGCGAGCAGATGGACGATGATTTCGGAGTCCACCGTCGTCTGGAAGATCGACCCATTTGCCTCCAGCTCGTCCCGCAGCATGGCGGCGTTGGTCAGGTTGCCATTGTGAGCAATGGCGATCTTGCCCTTCGCGCAGTCCACCATCAGCGGCTGGGCGTTGGCCAGGTTCGACGAACCGGTCGTGGAATAGCGGGTGTGGCCGATGGCCGCGGAACCGACCAGGTCATGCAGCACCTCCCCGGAAAACACCGCGGGCACGAGGCCCATGCCCTTGTGCGGGTAGAATTTCTCCCCGTCGGTCGTGACGATGCCGGCCGACTCCTGACCCCGGTGCTGGAGCGCGTAGAGGCCGAAGTAGGTGAGTTCGGCAGCGTTGGGATGGCCGTAGATGCCAAAAACGCCGCAATAGTGTTTCGGATGGGAAGGCGTAGCCACGAGACGGTCGAACGATGGGGGGCAGGCCGGGGAACGGAAGGAAATTTCCGCCGGGAGTTTCCGCCCAATCCCGGCGATGGACGCGGGGGCCCGATTCTGGGGCGAAACCCGGCAACTTCTGCATCCAAAGCCCGTGTCCGGCCGGATACCCTCGCAGAACCGTGCCTGTCCGCATGTCGCAGCCTGAGTCTGATCCGGAGCCGCCGATTCCCTTCCCGGGAACGGTGGCGGCGCCGGTCGCTGCGGAGCGCGAGCTGGACCCCCTGGTGGATGCGCGGTTGCTCGCGGAACTCGCCGCGGGCCATTCCGGTGCGCTGGCCGAGCTTTACCGCCGACGGGGCGGCGCGCTGCTGCGGCTGCTGGAACGGATCCTTGGTGATCCGCGCGAAGCCGAGGAAGTCCTGCAGGACACCTTCGTGCAGCTGTGGAAACGGGCCGGCCGCTACGATGCGGCGAAGTCCGGTCCGCTGACGTGGATGATGCTGATCGCACGCGGGCTGGCTTGGGACCGCCTCCGCCAGCGCAACCGGCGTGAAGCCAGCCTCGAGCGTCTCCGCACCGCCGCACCCGTGGAGGAATCCAGCGAGGAGAACGCCTTCACCCACTTGGCCGAAGGGGAATCCGCCCGTCGCGTCGGCCGGGCGCTGGGCGCGCTGCCCCCGGAGCAGCGGCACGCGCTCGAACTCGCCTTCTATCGCGGCTGCACCCAGGAAGAGATTGCCCGCACCACCGGCCAACCGCTCGGAACCATCAAGGCCCGCATCCGGCGCGGCCTGCTGGCACTACGGGCCCGCCTCAAGGACCGCCATGAATGAACCCCAGATCCAGTTCGACCGCGCCACCGAGGAACAGGCGAGCCTTTATGTGCTGGGCCTGCTCACGGACAGCGACCGCGCGGAGTTCGAAGCCCGGCTCGCCCAGGAAGCCGTCTTGCGCGACCTGATCCGGGAACTTCAGCGCGGCCTGGAACAGGAGGTCTTTGGGGAGCCCGCCCCGGTGCCGCCGCTCTCGGTCTGGGGCCGGATTTCGGCAGAGACCCGGAGTGACGACGCGCCGGCGGTGCCCTTCCCCTCGACGTGGCAGCGTTGGTCGTTGCGCGCGCTGGCCGCGGCCGCCTGTCTGGCCTTGGGCGCCGGACTTCACTGGTGGTGGCAAACGGGTCCGGCGGAGGGCTCGCTGGCCAAGGTCACGCCGGAATCCGTTCGGATGGATTCCGGCCGGACTTCCCAGACGGCGGAGGAACCGAAGCCCGCTCCGAATGCCGGGCGGTCGGTGCCGCGGATGCCGGACGCAGCTCCGGCTCTTGCGGCCGGCCCGGGACCGACCAGTCCGCTGGCCGGTGACACCGAGAAGCTCCAGTTGGAACGAAGGGTCCGGGCGCTCACCACGCAGGTCGCCTCGCTCAACCAGATCCTGCAGCAACGCATGGCGCTGCCGAGCGGAGTCACGCGGTTGCACGTCTTCCAGCTGGGCCAGAATGGCCAGACGAACCCACCCCTGCTGGCCGGCACTGCCGGCAACGGGCGCAGTCTCGCGGAGTCGCTGGCCCGGCTGGCGGCCGAACAGCTGGCCGCGAACCGCCGGGCCGAAATATCGACCACCGAAGATCCGACCACTACCGCGTCCGCCGCCGAACCGCCGCCGGACGTCAGCGTGGTGGCCGTGGTGCCGGCGACACCCCAAAGCGGGACGGATCCCGGTGAAGTTGCCGACGCGACGTCGGCGACTGCCGGCAACGGGATGACCGAGCTCGCGTCGGTGGGCTCACCGACCGTGTTTGTGGACCCGGACACCGGCACCGGCGCGCTGGCCCTGCCCTCCAGCAAGGACGGCCAGTTCCAAATCTGGAACCAGAACGCCGACGGCACGGTCAACAGTCTCGGCGTGGTGCCGGAATCGGAATCTCCGGTGTCCGTGGTCACGTTTGATGCCAACGGCACTTCGCCGGAAAACCTCTTCCTGTCCTTCGAGCGCAAGGGCGGCTCACTGGTGCCCACCGGACCCGTCTTCGGCGGCCCGACGGCCACCAACTCGCTTCCCACCCAACCTTAAACTGTCGCCATGAATGCCGGCTACGTTCGCCCCCAACCTTCGGCTCTTGCTTCAGTATGGCGAAAGCCATACACCGGACCGGAGCCCGGTCCCTTCATGAAGTTCGCCGCAATCATCCTGGCCCTTGGCGTTTGGCTCGGTTCGGGCGCGTGGGCCGCCGAACCGGGATCGGCGGACACTGCCTCGATCAGGCACCTCGCGGTGGAAGGAGACGATGTGCTCGTGACGGTCCGGGTGCCGGCCGGCAAGCGGCGCATCACCCTCGAATCCCGGCCCCGGCTGGGGCGCGGCACCTGGTTGCCGCGGGATGTGAAGTGGACCGACGGCACGGCCGGCGAACTGGTGTTCCATCTGCCGCCCGCGGCGGCCGAGGCGGAACTGCTGCGGGTGCGGGACGAAGCGGAGGCAGAAGTGGCGTTGCCCGCCGGTTTTTTCCAGGGGCTGAAGACCTTCGCGCCGGTGCCGACTTCGGTCGGTAGCACTGCGACCGGCCCGACGCTGGCCGGGGGTATGGAGTTCAGTTCTTCCAGGTTCACCGCGCACATTGCGGACATCAGTTTCGGGACGGCGCAGGGGACGCCGCTGCGAGCGGTGGTCGAGTCCGACATCTGGAAACTTGAGGGTCGCACCCTCTATTTCTTCAACCAGATGCGGGGACTCGAGGTGATTGACGTCTCGGACCCGGATGCGCCGAAACTGCGCGGCCGGCTGCCGCTGGCCGTGTCCGGCGAGCAGATGTATCGGCTGCCGGCCGATACCGGCGACGGCACGGTCTGGCTGGCGCTCCTGACCCAGGGACACTGCGACGGCAACAGCGAGGTGGTTCTGGTCAGTGTCCGGGACGGTCAGCCCGCTTTGGCGGGCCGCGTGGCGCTGGGCGGTTCCGTGCAGGAGAGCCGGCTCGTCGGCGATGTCCTCTACACCGCTTGTTTCCGGTGGATTCAGCCGGAACCGGTCAGCAATCCGACGGGGGTTTGGATCTGGCAGCCGGGACAGGCGTCCACGCTGGTGGGTGGACTCGACCTGGCGAATCCACTTCAGCCGGGGCTGCGGACGCCGGTGGAACTCGCGGCCCAGCCGAACGCGGTCTTCGCAACCGACCAGCGGCTGTTCGTGGCCACGACCGGCACGCGGCCGCCGTCACCCACGGAGAAGCCGGCCCTGTGGGCGGCGGCGGGAAATCAGGCGGTGGTGGTCTTCGACATCAGCGACCCGCACGGGGAAGTCCGCCAGGCGGGGGCTTTCCTCACGGCCGGCCGGGTGGACAGCAAGTTCAAGTTCGGCCTCAACGGCGAGGTGCTCACCGTGGTCTCGGAAGCCGGCAACACCGGGCGCATCGAAACCGGCACCCATCCGCTGACCGGAGAGACCTACCAGCAGTGGGTGTGGGATCCGCCGCGGGCGATGCTGGAGACGTTTTCATTGGCGAACCCGGCCGAACCGCGTCGCCTCGCGGAACTCACGCTGATCCACAATCAGTCGGTGTTTGGCACCCGCTTCGTGGGCGACCGGGCCTACATCGTGACCTTCCTGCGCGTGGACCCGCTTTGGATTGTGGACCTGGGCGACCCGGCGAACCCGCAGGTCCGGGGCAAACTCGAAGTTCCCGGCTGGTCGAATTACCTGCATCCGTTGGGAGACCGGCTGCTGGCGGTGGGGGTGGAAAACGGCCGGGCGGCGCTGTCGCTTTTCGACGTCAAGGACGCTGCGCACCCCGGGCTCCTCAGCAAGGTGCTGCTGGGGGAAGGCTGGTCGTGGACCGAAGCCGGCCACGATGAAAAGGCCCTCGCCGTGTTGCCGGACGCGGGCCTGATCCTGATGCCCTGGTCGGGCCAGCGCACGCCGCAGTTCACGGGCTGGTTCTCCGGGATGCAGTTGGTGGACCTCGATGCGGCGGCCGGCACCCTCCGGGCGCGCGGCGTGATCGACCACAGCTTCGCGGCCCGTCGGGCCACGCTGGTCGGCGACCGGGTGATTTCCCTCGCCGGCGACGCGGTGGTCAGTGCGGACATCGCCGACCGGGATCATCCGGTCATCCGCGCAAGCCTGCCCCTGACGCATCAGGCCGACCGGGTGTTCCTGGCCGATGACCGGCTGTTGCAGCTGGCCTACTGGCCGTCGAACCGCGTCGTGCTCACCCGCCGGGACTCCCCGGAGACACCCCTGGCCACGCTGCCCTTGCTCAGCTTGCCCGTGATCGGGGTGGAACGGAGCGGCGAGCGGCTGTTTGTCCTGCAGCACCAGCCGGAATCGGTCCGCTACGACGAAATCCGGACCACCAACGTCGTGGTCACCACCAATGCGCAGCCCCCGCAGTGGGTCCGGTTCACCAACGAGGTCGTCACGATCCAGCCGCAGCCGCCGCTCACGAATCTCGTGCAGGTCTGGCGGCAGATCGAGATGCCGCCTACTCCGGACACGCCCGGCTACGTGACCAACAAATGGGTTTGGCGCCAGGAACTGACACCGCAGCCGGACCTTCGGGTCACCAATGCCGTGGTGAACCTGCGGCTGGAGCCCGTGCCGCCGAAACTGGAGACCAACATGTGGGTCAACACCGGGTGGCGGCCGATCCCGGTGCCGGCCGAAAGCGCCTTCACTTTGGTGGCGTGGTCCGGGGACCAGTTGACGGTGCTCGGTCAGGACCGGACGGCGTTGCCCGCCGGGGTCGGTTACGGCGAACTGGTCGCCCACCGGACCGATCCGCAGACGCTGGTCTGGACCGAAAAGACCGCCCGCTATGCGATTCGCGGCGAATTTTCGATCACGGCCGTGCCGCTGAGCTCCGGTTTCGCCGACCTCGACGGACCGCTCAGGGCGATTCCCGACTTGGACTGGTGGTGGGGCGGCAGTTCACAGGCCCGCAACTTCCTCGCCTTCGACGTCGGCACCGACAACCCGCGCTGGCTGTCGTCGGTCCGGCTGGCCGAGACCGACGACGGGGTCCGGCACAACGGCTGGACGGAATATTCGGCCGCCTATCTGGCCGGCGGAAAACTCTTCGTGGGCGAGCGCCGGGTCGATTCGTTGCCGACGGAGGGCTGGCAAAGCACGTATGCCCTGCGCGTGGTGGACTTTGCCGACCCCGCCCAGCCGGTGAACCGTCCGCCGGCGAAATTGCCGGCGGAACTCGTCGGTGTTTCCCACGAAGGACAGCTCCTCTACACGCGGCAGACAGAAGCGCCGGCGTCGGGTGCCCAGGCGGCCGTTCCGGGGGTGCTCTCGGCACTGGCCTACGACGGGGTGAACGCCAGCCTCGTCCGCCAGCTTGATCTGGGCAGCACGTTGTCCGCCACGGTGGTTGCGGTCCGGCCCGATGGACGGTTGCTGCTCGGCAGGGGCACATCGTCAGGCCCCGAAGCCGGTCCGCGCCTGGAAACCTGGCGCCTGGAAGCCAGCGGTGAGTTTGCTCTCGAATCGTCGCAGGCGACCGGCACGGCCATCTCGGCCTTCCGGGAGTTTGCCGACGTGATGGTGGCGGAAACGTCCGACCGCTACCTGTTCCTGACGCTGCCGGCGGACTCCGCGCCCGGCCTGCTGGCCGCCGGTGAACGCCCCTGCTCACTGTGGTCGGCATTGGAACACGGTGACGCCCGGGCCGCCGCGGGGTTATGGTTGCCGCGCGGTGCCTGGGGCGTGTGGCATGTCCCGGTGGAACCGTAAGGCGCGTGAAGCAGTCCGGCCCCCAGGTCGATCCCCGTCCCCGCGGTCCCCGAGACCGGCGGGGTTTCACCTTGGTGGAACTGCTGACGATCCTCGCGCTTATCGCGGTGCTGGCGACGCTGATCGCCTCGGCGGTGGCCGGGGCGAAGCTGCGGGCGCAGCAGGCCGTCTGCTCGGACAACCTGCGGCAGCTCATCACCGCCATCGAGGTTTACTCGCGCGAAACGGGCAAGCGCCCGCGGTCGGCCACCCGCCTGACCCATCACGGCCGCTGGCTGGCCGATGCCCGGCTGCTGATCTGTCCCACGGATCCGGCCGGCCGGAATGCCGGCTCGACCAATGCCGCCTGGGGCAATGTGGCCAACGCGTCGCAGGAACCGTGGGAAGTCGAGCGGGGCCCGTTCGCGGATCCCGAGACCGGCTCGTGGCAATCCGAGCTTTCCGAGTCGGTGGAGACGGTTTCGTTCTCGTATCTTCACACCCTCGGCTGGCGTCGCCAGGCCTGGCAGCGGCTGGCCGATGCCGGCAAGGAAGCTGGGCTCGCGGTCTGCCAGCTGCACGGCGTGCGGGTGCCGCCGACGGCACTGACCGCCGGCGCGAAGCCGTATCTGTCGTGGGAAGGCCAAACGTATCGTGCCCAGCGTGACGGCGCGGTGGTGTCCCGCCGGATTTTCCGTTCGTCGGGCGTCCCCGGTGCCGGCAGCGAAGTGACCACCACGGCGGTCCAGCCGGCGCCGGGAACCGATTATCCGTGGGAATTTTACGTGGACTCGGTCCCGCCCCAGCGCAAGGAGGCGCACTGATGTTGCCCGCCTCCTCCCCGCCCGCGCTGCGGCTGGTGCCGGAACAGGCCGACGTGCCGGCTCCGGCGGCCGGCGGTTCCTGGCGGATCTGGCGGGCGCTGGTCTGGAGCGAATGGTTCCTGCACAGCCGGCTCCTGCTCTGTTTCCTGCTGGGTTGGCTGGCGGTGGTGTGGCTCCTGCCGCTGGTGGCGCATCCGCTGTGGGTGCTTGTGGTTGGCTTCGTGTTCGCGCTCGTCGCCGGTCCGGCCTTCGGCGGGGCGGATGTGGTCCATGGCTGCGAGGAGTTTTCCTTCGCGTTTCCGCCCACGCGGACCCAGCGCTTCACCGCGCGATTTGTGGTGGGGGCGACCTGGCTTGTCGCGCTGACCGTCATGGACGTGCTCGCGCTCGACCAGAACTTCTCCGATGTCCTCTTCCGCGTGTTTCTCGACACCGGCCTGGCCACGATCGAGGTCCGGCAGCCGGAGATGCTCTACGGCCTGGTTTTTGCGGCGCCCTTCGCGGTGTTTGCCCTGGGCTTTGCGGTGGCCGCCCTCGCGACGAACCGCACGGTCGCCTTTACGGCATGGCTGTGGGGCGCCCTCGGGGCCCTGTCCACGCTGCGCCTCGGCTTCTACGCGGAGGAAGCCATCTGGAACCGCCTCAACGGCCGGCTCGCGGTGCCGGCCATCATCGTGGTGGCAATCTCCGCCACGCTGATCGCCCGCCGCCTTTACCGGCACAAGGAAGCCGGCACCGGCGTGCCCCTGCGCATCCCGCTCAGCTGGTGGGCCACCCTGCTCCTCGCCCTCCTCGCCGGGCTCGGCGTGGCCGCCCTCATCGGCTGGATCGCCGCGAACTTTGCCCGGTTGCTGTGACGTGAGGCGGCCCGGGGGCCAACCCCGAACCGGTCTCGCCGACGTGCTTGGACTCGGCGGCGAAACACGGTTTCATCACTGCCGCGTCCATGAACTCGCCCGTCGTCCGCCTTTTGTGCCAGGCCGTGTATGGCTTCTTCGCGCTGCTGCTGGCGCTGGCCACGTTCCTGTTCGGCCGGGCCGCGTGGGTATTTCGCGACCGCACCGGCGGCTATTCCCTGAACGTCGCGGTGGACGCGAAGAAGTCCGTGGCCGACCCGAAACCTTTCCGGGTGGGCTTTGGCCGCGAGGACATCACGCCGCCGGTGGGTGCGGGGCATCCGTCCGTCTGGATGGCAGGGTTTCAGAACGACCACGCCGCGACCGGGGTGCATGATCCGCTGTTCGCCGTGGCGACCGCGCTGGATGACGGCCACGCGCGGGTTGGGTTGGTGGTGCTGGATTCCATCGGCTTCTTCCATGACGACGTGGTGGCGGTCCGCCGGGCGGTGCCCGCCTCGGCGAAGTTCGATTACGTCATCGTCTGCGCGACCCACAACCATTCCACGCCCGACCTGATGGGCCTGTGGGGACCGACCTGGAAGCTGCCGGTGGCCATCCCGATTCCCGGCGTGGGCAAGCTCGAGGAACTGCCGCGCTCAGGGGTGAGCCCCGGGTATCGTGCGCGGGTCATCGCGGCGGCGGCCAAGGCGTTGACCGACGCTGCCGGCTCGCTCCAGCCCGCAAAGGTTGCCCTGCACGAAATCGCCGTGAATCCGGCCGGCCTCGTGAAGGACACCCGTGAACCGCAGGTCTTTGATGCCGATCTGCGCCTGATGCTCTTCACGCAGCCGGAAAATGGGGCGGTGCTCGGCTCGATCGTTGGCTGGGGCAATCATCCCGAGACCCCGTGGTCGAAAAACCGGGAGCTGACGGCCGACTTTTGCGGGGTAATCCGCGACGCGCTGGAGAAGGGCATCGTCTATGACGGGAAGAGCCGGCTACCGGGTCTTGGGGGCATCCATGTGTTCGTCAACGGCTGCGTCGGCGGCCTGATGACCACCCATCCGAGCATCGCCGTGCGGGATCCGTTCCTCGGGCAGGATTTCAAGGAGCCTTCCCACGAAAAGACCCGGGCGCTGGGAAACAGCCTCGGAAAGCTGCTGTTGGAACGCGTCGCGGCGTCGAATGCGCCGGCGGCCGCGGTGGCGCCCATCGGTGTGCGGGCGCACACGATCGAGCTGCCGCTGGCCAACAAGGGCTTCTTTGCCGCAGCCATGCTGGGGCTTTTCGAGCGGGGACACAGCCGGTTCGGCTTCCTGCGGAGCGAGGTGGCGTTCCTTACGGTGGGCGACGCCAGCATCGCGTGCATTCCGGGCGAGATTTATCCGGAACTTGTCAACGGCGGGGTCATCCGGGCGCCCGGCGGTGACTTCGACATCGAACCCCTGGAGATTCCACCCATCCGCGAGCTGATGCCCGGCCGGGTGAAGTTCCTGTTCGGCCTCGCGAACGACGAGATCGGCTACATCGTCCCCAAATCGCAGTGGGACGTGGCCTCACCGCACACGCTGCACGGCGGCAAGGCGCCCTACGGCGAGGTTAACTCCGTGGGCCCTGACACCGCGTTCCAGCTGCATTCCGCCATCCACGAGCTGATCCGGGACGCCGGCGCGGCGGCGCGGCCTTAGAAGTTGCCTTGCCGGCCGGGCCCCGATTCCGAAACCTTCCCGCCATGTCCGACTTCGACATCCATTACGTGGCCAAGCTCGCGCGCATCGAACTGACGCCCGAGGAGGAACAGAAGCTGGGAGACCAGCTCGGCAACATCCTCGGCTACGTGGCCAAGCTGAAGGAAGTGGATGTCACCGGTGTGGAGCCGACCGCCCACGCGTTCCCCCTGGTCAACGTGGTCCGACCCGACGAGGTGACCGGTTCGCTGCCTCATGACGAGGCGATGCGCAATGCCCCGGCCAAGGCGGGCGGCCTGTTTGTGGTGCCGAAGATCGTGGAGTAGCCACCGTTCGCAGCGGAGGCGGGATCGCCGGCCGACGGGGGCACTTCCCCGGGTGTCCTCCCTGCCCTCCGCTCTTTGCCTTCCCCCGAAGCTCCCTGCTGCTAACACTCCGCGTCGCTGCTTATGCCGAATCGCAAGTCCGCCAGCCCTGCCGTTGCCGAGCCTCCCGCCCATCGTGAGTTCCAAAAGCTCATGGCGGCCAACCGTTCCGAGATCGCCGTCCGCATCTTCCGCGCGGGCACCGAACTCGGCCTGCGCACCGTCGCCATTTTCGCGCAGGAAGACCGCTTCTGCATCCACCGCTTCAAGGCCGACGAGTCCTATCTGATTGGCCAGGGCAAGGGCCCCGTCGCCGCCTACCTCGACATCGAGAGCATCGTCGCGACGGCCAAGGAGAAGGGCGTGGACGCCATCCATCCCGGCTACGGCTTCCTGAGCGAGAATCCCGAGTTCGCCCGCGCCTGCGCCCGCGCCGGCATCACGTTCGTCGGCCCGCGGCCCGAGATCCTCGACATGATGGGCGACAAGACGGCCGCCCGTGCGGTCGCCCAGAAGATCGGCGTCCCGACCCTGCCCGGCACCGAGGAGCCAATCGCCGACCGCGACGCGGCGCTGAAGGCGGCCAAGGGCATCGGCTTCCCGCTCATCATCAAGGCGGCGTTCGGCGGCGGCGGCCGCGGCATGCGCGTGGTGAAGAAGGAAAGCGAACTGTCCGGCCTGCTCGACGAGGCGCAGGGCGAGGCGGCCCGCGCGTTCGGCAACGGCGCGGTATTCCTCGAACGCTACATTCCCCGCGCGAAGCACATCGAGGTGCAGATTCTCGGCGACCAGCACGGCAACGTCATCCACCTGCACGAGCGCGACTGCTCGGTGCAGCGCCGGCACCAAAAGGTGGTCGAGGTCGCGCCATCGTTTGGCCTGCCGGAACACGTCATCAAGGAACTCTGCGACGCCGCGGCACGGCTCGCCCGCGAGATCCGTTACGACAACGCCGGCACGGTTGAGTTCCTCTACGACCTCGACGCCCACGAGTGGTTCTTCATCGAGATGAACCCGCGTATCCAGGTCGAACACACGGTCACCGAGGTGATCACCGGTCTGGACCTCGTCCGCGCCCAGATCCTCATCGCGCAGGGCCACGCGCTGCACTCGAAGGAAGTCGGCATGCCGGTGCAGAACCAGATTCCGCGCAACGGCTACGCCATCCAGTGCCGCGTCACGACGGAGGATCCGGAGAACAAGTTCACGCCCGACTACGGCAAGATCCTTGCCTACCGATCGCCGGGCGGCTTCGGCGTGCGGCTCGACGGCGCGATGGGCTACTCGGGCGCGGTCATCACGCCCTTCTACGACTCGATGCTCGTGAAGGTCATCGCCTCGGGCCAGACCTACGAGATCGCCATGGACCGCATGGACCGCGCCCTGCGCGAGTTCCGCATCCGCGGCGTGAAGACGAACATCCCGTTCCTCGAAAACGTCATCCGCCACGGGCAGTTCCAGAGCGGTCAGGCCACCACGACGCTGATCGACACGACGCCGGAGCTG
>CAIWAH010000128.1 GCA_903910585.1 uncultured Verrucomicrobiota bacterium | reverse complement strand
CGCACCCGGTGCCGGGAGGACATCGGGCCGTAGTCCAGAATCCGCAACGGACCATGCACCTGGGATACCGCGAGGGTCAGGGAGGCGTCCCAAAAGTCGCCCACCGCGACACCCCGGCCTTCCCCGGCGAATTCGTCGCGCGAGCCGAGCACCTTCTCCTCCGCAAAGCGTCCGCGGCCGTTACCCCGCAGCAGAAGGGTCCGGCCCGCATCCTGCCGGGTCATGCCGAACTGCTCGCCGTAAAAGTTCTGCGTGAGCACCACATCGGCCTGATCGTCCCCGTCGAAATCGGTCACCGCCAGGCCGAAGACCGGAGCCAACTGGGCCACGTCCGGGAGCGGCTGCACGTCGAACCGTTCGCCGCGATTGAGCATGACCACCGAGGCCAGCCAGTTGAGCTCGATCATCGAAGCCTTTCCCAGCCGCGCGCCCAGAATGCCGGCCAGATTCGTCTGCGCAAACGACCGGTGGGTCGGGAAGCTGTTCGCCAGCCACGGCAGGGCCGAATTGAGCTGCCCCAGCGAACGCACCGGCCGGAGCGCGTCGCCGCTTCCGTAGGCTTCGAGCACATCGTAAGCCGCATCGTCATCCAGCTGGCCATGCGCCAGCACCAGCGGCACCGCGTCCGCCCGGCCGCGCGCGGCCGTTTCACGGTAGAGTTCGTAGCCGGAGTTCTCGCCCCAGTTCCCCGCCACCAGGTCCATCTTGCCATCGCCGTCGAAGTCGCCGGCGGCGACGCTGTTCCAGAACCCGCGGAGTTCGGAGAGCCGGGGAAAGCGCCGTTCCAGCGCGGGGTTCTGCATCATGCTGACGGCCCAGTTCCATTCGCCGAACTGGCCGGCCTCATTGCGGAAACAGCGCAGCGGACCGGCCTCGCAGGCCAGCACCAGATCCGGATCGCCATCGTCGTCGAGGTCGGTGAACACCGCTCCGCTTACCATGCCCACGGCCGGAAACTCCTGCGCCAGCGACCAGCCGGTCGCGCCTTTTCGGTAGAGCCGTGAGGTGGCCGGTGCGGGCCAACGCCCGGGAATCATCCGGCCGCCCACGAAGAGTTCCAGTTTGCCGTCGAGGTCCACGTCGGCGAGCGCCATCGGCCCGACGGTGTCCGGCAAGGCCGGAATCACTTCTGCTCCGCTCAAAGTCCGCACCGCGGGGGCAGTGGACGAGGGATCGGTAAAATTGGATTCCGCGACGAGCAGTTCGCGGCCCAACGGCAGCACACCGGTCTGCGTGCGCAACGCGGGAACATTGGTGAGGGCGACCCAGCGACCATCGCGCCGGGTCAGGACCGACAGCGCCCCGCCCGCTCCGGCCGGGACGATCAGTTCATCGCGTCCATCCTGGTTGAAATCGGCCGCGGCCAGTCCGCCGCCCAGTGCGCCCAGACGCCGCGGGGCCAGCGGCTGGCGGGCGGCATCCTCGGGCAGAGCCGTCCCACTGGGCACTTCCACCACACTGGCGTGCGCCACCGGCCGGTGCGCCGAGGTCACCACAACGGAATCTCCCTCCACGTCGCCGGTCTCATCCTCTCCCAGCGTGATCTCGCTGTTCACCGGCACATCCGTCACGCCGGAAAATTTCCCGTTGGGCCAGAACACCTCGACATTCATTGGCGACTTGGCGGCGAAGGTCCGCGCCGGTTCATCGCCGCTCAGGTAACGCCCGCCCGCGGAGATCTCCTGCGATTGCCGTTCCGGCTTCGCGGTGGACCGCACAATCACCTGCGCACCGACGCCGCGCAGATTGCCGCCGCTGCCCTTGAGTCGCACGCGGAGGCGCGGCGCGACGGACTGATTGCGATAGACCGCCGCGGAGGTGTTGAAGTTGTTCACGACCACGTCGAGGTCGCCGTCACCATCCAGATCGCCGAAAGCGAAGGCCTGGGAAACACCCGGCAGGGCAAAGCCCCATTCCTCGCCCACTTCGCGGAAGCGCGGCACCCAGTTGCCGTTCCCATAGTCCGCCCGGTCCGCCTCGTTGCGGAAGATCAGGTTCGGCGGCGCGAGGCGGGGAAACTTCTTTCGTTGCGCGAAGATTTCCGCGTCGGTGTGGCGCCCACCCATGCGGAACCGCCGCAGTTCCGCGGCCACATCAGCGTCGCGGGCGGCGCGTTCCTGACCGTTGGTGATGAGCAGGTCCTCCCAGCCGTCGAGGTCCACGTCGAGAAAAGCCGCAGACCAGGCCCAGTCCGCCGCGATCAATCCGGCCATCGCCGCCACCTCCGCAAAGGTGCCGTCACCGCGGGCGAGCTGCAGCATGTTGGCCTCGAACTGCGGCCGGGCACGGACATCGAACCGCTGCAGCGCCAAACTCGTCGGCAGGTCATCCACCTGTGTAAGCCGCGTGACGTGGTCGCGGCTCGGCATGTCGAGCGTGAAGAGGTCGTCTCGCCCGTCGCGATTCACATCCGCGAAGTCGAGTCCCATCGAAAACCGGCTCGTGTGACGAAAGGCATTGGCCGGAGCCGCACGGAACCGGATTTCGCCAGGCTTCGATTCATTGAGCCAGCACCGGTCCGGCGTCTCGAAGTCATTGCAGACATACAGGTCCGGCCGCCGACCGCCGTTCACACCCCGGAACATCGCGGTCAGGCCCCAGTCGAAGGGCGGCTCCGCGAGCGGTTTGCCCGCTTCATCCACAAACGCGCCCCCGGTCCACGGCACCGCGACCAGGTTGGTGCCGCCCACGTTGCGGAACAGCGCGTCCGCCTCGCCCTGTTCCTCGATGCCGCCGGCCGCGTTCACCACGAAGCGGTTGGTCAGGTCCGGTTCCGTGGTGGGCCGGCCGTCGAGCGCCGCGACCACGGTTTTGCCGCGAACCACCTTGTAAATGACCCGTGCGTTCGGCCGGTCCATCAGGCCGTCCTTGCGGTAGTTCGCCACGTAGAGGTCGAGCCAGCCGTCGCCGTCCACGTCGGCCACGGTGGCGGTCATGGCGCCGCGACCGGGATTCAGCGGCGCAAACCGCGGCGCAAACCGCCCGCGGCCGTCGTTGAAAAACACCTGCGTTCCCTGGCCGAGCGTGTTGAGCACCAGGTCCGGCGATCCATCCCCATTGAAGTCGGCAAAGGCCGTGCCCGTTCCGTCCAGCGCGGCCAGGGCGCCCGGGGGAAACGCCGTTGCGGTGGCGTTCGTGAACGTCCAGTCACCGAGATTCCGGAAGAGAGCGCTCGCCCCGCCCATGCCCGCGAGAAAAACATCACAGCGCCCGTCGCCGTCCACGTCGCCGAACGTGACGCCGGAACCGTTGAAGAAAATCTGGTTGGTGAGATGACGCGTTTCCGGAACGACGTTCGTGAAGGCCAGCCCCGTCGTGGCCGGTGCCAGCAGTTCAAATCCCGTGCGTCCCTGGCTCGGAACCGGCAGCGGCCGGATCACGGCCGCCCCCGCGGTGGTGGCCACCAGCGCACCCAGCAGGAACACCGCCCACCATCCAAAGGCTTGGGACTTCTGCTTCCGTTCCGATTGGCCTGAACTGCGGTGCTTCATTGGACCCCCGCAGTGCCGTCGGGTTTGGCGGTCACCTGTTTGGCTCCGGCCGGGATTGCGTAGCGCCTCACGGTGCCGCCGGGCCATTTCACTTCCAGCGCGGTCGGCGTGGCCGGGTGCGTCAACACCGTCGTCGGGCTGTCCACGCTCCAATAACCACCGCCCCGGTGCAGTTCCCGCAGCGGGCCGCCGGCATCGCCCGCGAACAGCCGCAGTTGGGCGCCGATTCCCTCGGGGTTCTCCGCGGCGCCCGCGAGCCGCACCCGAATCCCCGGCTCGGCGGTGGCATTGCGGAACAGTTTCGTCTGGCCGCCGTTTTGCCCCACGGCCAGATCAACTCGGCCGTCGGAATCGAAATCAGCGACCCCCGCTCCCCGGCCATCGCCGTAAACGTGGGCGCCGGCCTCGGCCACGACGGCGAACCCGCCCCGGCCATCACCGCGCAACAGCAGTCCACGGCTGGCGTCCTGCCGCGCTTCGTCCGGACTCACGGCATAAAAGTTCTGCGCGAGGAACACGTCGTCGTGCCCGTCGCCGTCGAAGTCCGCCACCGCCAGGCCAAACGTCGGCGCGAACTGCGCTTCCACGGGCAGGCGGCGGGCCTCGAACCGGCCGCCGCGATTCAGGAACACCGTGGTCCCAAACCGGGCGGCCTCGCGAACCGGCAATTGGCCGAGCGCAGCGCCGTAAATCTCGCCGAGCGTCGCCGCCCCGTAGTCCGCCCGGTTCGCAAATCGTTCCCGCAGGAACGGCAAAGCGTTCGCCGCCGCATCGAACTTCCGATACGGCAGCTCGCGTCCGGCGGCATCGAAGTAGGATTCGACCAGGTCGGTGACGCCGTTGCCATCGAGGTCGCCCCAGCGGATCCGCCGGCGATTCGCCGGGCACGGCTCCTGTCCGTCGAGCGGCGCGCGCGGAACGGGAAATCCGTTCCAGCCCCAATTCCCAGCGATGAGGTCCGGGCGGCCGTCCTCGTCGAAATCACCGACCGTCACCGAGTTCCACCAACCAGTGGTAGGGGCCAATCCGAGGGTGTCGGTGACTTCGCTGACACCGCCTTCGCGGAACCGAAAGACCCGCACCGGCGCCCAATCGCCCGCGACGACCAGCTCCGGATGGCCATCACCGTCGAGGTCCGAGAACACCGCGCCATTCACCACCCCAATTTGGTCGAACCGGTGTTGCACCGTGAAGCGTCCACCCACCAGCTTGACCAGCAGGGACGGGGTCGCCTCCGGATAACGGCCGGCCAGAGCGCGACCGCCGAGGAACAGTTCGAGAGTGCCGTCGCCATCCACATCCGCCGCCGCCACGGCCCCAAAGTTGCCGGCTTGGCCGGTGAGGACTTCGCCGCTGACATTCCGGGAGAGGTCCACCAACCGCAGGGCGCCGCCATTGGTCTGCCCGTCCTCGTAGTTGCTCAACGCCGCGAGCACCGCGCCGGATTGCACCAAGACGGTGCCCTGGTCCCGAGCGGTGGTCCGCGCCAACGGAGCATTGGTCGCCCGCTGGAAGCGCCCAGTGCCATCGTTGAGGAAGGCCGCGAGCGTGCCACCGGCGCCGGAACCGACCAGCAGATCGTCTGCGCCGTCACCGTTGAGATCGCCCCACGTTATTCCAGGTCCGCCTTCGCTGAGGTTCCGGGTCAACAGCGGCTGACGGCCCAAATCGTCAAAGGCGGATTCCGTGTGCTGGTGCGCCAGGCGTTCGCTGACGTCCTCAAACCACTCAGCTGCTTTCGCCGGCGTGGCGGGCGTGGCCACGGCAGCCGAGGTTTCCTCAACCAGCAGCGTCTGGTTGGGCCGGACGTGTTCAACCCGGCTGACCGCGCCGGACGGCCAGCGGACTTCGACCGAAAGTTCCCTGGCCACTCCCGCGGCGAAGCAGCGCACCGGCTCGTCGCTGCTGAGGTAACGGCCGCCGGCCATCATGACCTGCGACTGCTCGGGCACCGGGCCGCCCCGCACCACGATGCGTGCACCGATGCCCGCCGTGTTGCCCTTCGCTCCCTTCAGCCGCACCAGCAGCCGCGGCGCGACGGCGAGGTTCTCGTAAATGGCCGGAGCGTCGTTGAGATTGTTGGCCACGACATCGAGATCGCCGTCACCGTCCAGATCCGCCAGGGCCATTCCCTGTGTCACCGCCTCGGTGGCGAAACCCCAGTCGCGGCTGACATCGGCGAAGGCGAGGTTGCCCAGATTGCGAAACGCGGCCTTCGGCGGTGCGAAACGGCGGAACATCCGGCGCAGTTCCAGCAGCTCGCGGTTGCCGAGCACCTTCTTCGCCTTGGCCTGCTCCGCCCGCATGGACGTGTCGGCGTCCATCATGTCCATCTCGTGGCCGTTCGAGATCAGCAGGTCTTCCCAGCCGTCGAGATCCACATCGAGGAAGACGGGCGTCCACGCCCACTCGCTGGCACTGACGCTCGCGAGGCGCCCGACATCGGCAAAGGTCCCGTCGGCGCGGCCAAGGAACAGCGTGTTGTGCGAGAACTGCGGGCGATCCTGCCAGAGGCCGGGCTGGTGGCTGCTGGTGGGCAGCGCATCCACCTGATAGTTCCGCTGCCGGTGGTCGCGGCTCAGCATGTCGAGCGCGAGGAAGTCGTCGTGGCCGTCGCGATTCACATCGGCCGCATCCACGCCCATGGCAAAGGCGGCGGTGTTGCGAAGCGCCCAAGTTGAAGCCGCCCGGAACCGCACCGGCCCGCCGGGAACGGTTTCGTTCAGCCAAAACCGGTCCGGCGACTCGAAGTCGTTGCAGACATAGAGGTCCGGGCGGCCGTCGCCGTTGAGGTCGCGGAACAGCACGCTGAGGCCCCAGTCGTAGGGCGCAGAAACGAGGGACTTGCCCTCGTCATCCACAAAGGACCCGTCCGTCCACGACACGGGCGTGAAGCCTGCGTGACCATCGTTGAGCAGCAGCACGTCCGGCTGGCCGTTCTCCTTGGGTCCGGTCGGCGTGAGGTAAAACCGGCCCACCAGATCCGGCTCGCTGGTGGGACGGCCATTGTAGGCAACGATGCGTGGCCGACCCCCGTCCTGCTTGATGCCGAATTTTCCGTTCGGCTCGTCGCGCAACGTGACCGCCCGGTAGTTGGCGAGATACAGGTCGAGATCACCATCCGCATCGACATCGGCGGCCGCCACGGACATGCCGGCGCGGTTCAGGTTGAGCACCTCGCCGGCCTTTCGGAGGACACCGGCGCCGGCATTGGTGAAAATCCACGACCCCTGCGCCACCGTGTTCAGGACCAGATCCGCCCGTCCGTCGCCGTTCAGGTCGCTTCCCAAAGTGCCGGTCACATCCAGATTGGGCGGCAGTTCGGGGAGGCTGGACGCGGTGGCGTCGGCGAAACGCAGCTTCATTTGCCCGCGGTAGATCCGCGTGGCCCCGCCCAGGCCGCCAGCCAGCACATCCGTTTGGCCATCGCCATCCCAGTCGGCGAGGGTGATTCCGGACCCATTGAGGTAAATCTGATTCGTGAGGTAACGCGCCGGGGGAACCGCGTTGGTAACCGTGATCGCGGTCGTTCTGGGGGACATCAACCGGAACCCGGCCGCCTGGGTCAGCCCCGTCCCGGCAAGTGCCAACAGGACGGCCACGGGGAGGTAGGCGGTGCGGACCACCAGGGGACGTTGACCGCTACGCCGAAGTTGGTCCAGAGGCGCCTCACCGCGGCCCATTTCAGCCATGCCTCGCACCAAAAGTGGCGATGTCAGGGCGATTCGCACGAAAGAATCCAATGTCCGGCTGTGGTTGGTTCGGCTGGAAACAGCACTCCAAGACCAAATTGTTCAACTGCCCCGCAATGCCGCCCGAAGGGCCTTCTTGTCGATCTTGCCGACGCTGGTCTTGGGGATCGCCGGGACGACGCGCACCTCGGTCAGCACCGCGCGCTTATGGATGGCCCCGGAGTCGATGAACGTGTGCAGGAATTTGCCGAGGTCGCGTTCGGAAACTTTGCCCGCGAAGCCGTCGCGGAGGACGACTTCGGCGTGGGGGCGTTCGTCCCATTTGGGGTCCGGCCGGCCGACCACGGCGACTTCCTTCACCGCCTCGTGCTGACTGAGGGCGTTTTCGAGTTCGAGGGACGAAATCCATTCGCCGCCGATCTTGATGACATCCTTGAGCCGGTCGGTGATGCGGATGTAGCCCTCGTGGTCGCGGTAGGCGATGTCGCCGGTGTGCAGCCAGCCGCCGTGCCAGAGTTGGGCGCTGCGTTCGGGGTCGCGGTGATAGCCGGCCGTCAGCCAGGGGCAGCGCAGGACCAGTTCGCCGACGTTGTCTTTGCCCGGCGGCAACAGTTGGTCGTCGTCGCCCCAGATGCCGACGTCCACTAGCGGGAAGGGGAAACCGGTGCGCGTGAGCACGTCGAGCTGGGTCGCGGCGTCGGCGGTTTCATGTTCCGGCTTGAGGTGCGGAGCGGCGACCACCGGGCAGGTTTCGGACATGCCGTATCCGCCCATGATGCGAACGCCCCGGGCGCCGGCAGCCTGGGCCAGGCCTTTCGGCAGGGGAGCGCCGCCGATGACGAGCTTGAGGCCGTCAAAGCTGACCGCGGCGCTATTGGGATGGTGCAGGAGCATCTGCAGGATCGTGGGCACGCAGTGGGAAAACGTCGGGCGATGCTTCGCGATCAGATCGAGCAGGAGCTGCGGTTCGTAGCGGCCGGGATAGATCTGCTTCAGCCCCAGCATGGTGGCGATGTAGGGAATGCCCCACGCATGGACGTGGAACATGGGCGTGAGCGGCAGGTAAACGTCGTTGGCGCGCAGGGTGACCGGTCCTTCCTGCGCCGCGAACGCCATCGTGACCGTGAGCGTGTGCAGCACGATCTGGCGATGGGTGAAGAAGACGCCCTTCGGATCGCCGGTCGTGCCGGTGGTGTAGAACAGGGTCGCGACCGTGTTCTCGTCGAGGTCAGGAAACCGGAAGCCCGCAGGGGCCGTCGCCACGAGTGATTCGTAATCGCCGGCCAGGGTAAGTTTCGTCGCCGGCGCCTGTCCGTGGTCGCTCAGTGACACCCACTTGCGGACGCAACCGAGCTTCGGCGCCAAACTTTCGGCGAGCGGCAGAAAGTCTGGATGGAAGAGGACAACCGTGTCCTCCGCGTGCAGGATCGTGTAGGCGACCTGTTCGGGCGTGAGCCGGACATTCACCGTGTGCAGCACCGCGCCAAGCATGGGCAGGGCGAAGAATAGCTCGAGGTAGCGGTGGCTGTCCCAATCCATGACTCCCACCCGGTCGCCGGGGCGGACACCGAGATCGGTCAGCACGTGGGCGAGCTTTTCCACGCGGGCGAAGAACTCCGCGTAGGTATGCTCCCGCTGGTCACGATAGACAATTTTCTGCCCGGGCGCCCAGTGACGGACGCGCGTGAGCAGATCGCGGATGAGCAGTGGTTGCACCGGTCGGGCAACCCAGGCGGAAGATGGCGTTTCCATGTTCAGTGACAGGGAGCTTGTGAAGAGTAGGCGGGAACGGGCAGCGGCCCAAGTCCGCATTCCGGGGGGCAGAAGCCGGTCGGGAAAAGGGCGCCGAGAGAATCCAGAAAACCTGTTGCACGGGACCGGGGGCCGCCGCCACATTCCGCGCCGCACGCGGAGAGGTGGCTGAGCGGTTTAAGGCGCACGCCTGGAAAGCGTGAGTAGGCTAATACCCTACCGTGGGTTCGAATCCCTCCCTCTCCGCCATGCGTTCCGTTTTCCTCGCCGTTTCCTCCTCCGCACTCTTGGGAGTTTCCGCCTGGGCGAAACCCGTGCAATGACGGTCGGGTTGCGATAGCCTGCGGCCACCTTCATGCGGCTTTGGCGGCAAATCCTTGGCTTCTACCGGGCGGACTGGCTTCGCGTCGGGGCGGCGCTTGGGCTGCTGCTGCTCACGACAGCGGCCGCGATTTTCAAGCCCTGGCCGCTCGCGTGGATCGTGGATCGCCTGTCGGCCGCAGACGGTTCCGCCATTGCCGACCGCGGGCCGGCCATTCTGGGCTGGGCCGTGCTGCTGGCCGTGGTTCACAGCATCCATGCGTTGCTGGGTTCGGCCCAGCAGGCGCTCGTGATCCATACCGGGCTCCGGGGCCTCGCGCGGGTGCGCCGGGCGGTCTTCGGCTGGCTGCTGCGGATCTCGCTTCGGCGTCTCCAAGGAGCCCAGGCGGGTGACCTGATCTACCGGGCGACGTGGGACACGCACGCCTTCCAAACGCTGTTCCAACAGGGCCTGTTCACGTTCATCGGCGCCACACTCACCCTGGTGGCGATGACCACGGTGATGTGGCGGTTCAATCGGCCGCTGACGCTGGTGGCGCTCGCCACGGTGCCGATTCTGCTGCTGATCATGCGGTTTTTCGGGCCGCTGATGAGCCAGCGCGCAGGCAAGGCCCAGGCGGCCGATTCCAGCGTGGCCTCATTGGTGCAGCAGGCCGTGGCCAATCTGCCGCTGATTCAGGGCTTCGTCCGCGAGCGCCACGAGGCCGGACGATTTGAGGCGAGCGCCGACGCCGCGCTGTCGGCCCGGTGGCGGCAACATCGGGCAGAGGTCGTTTACTTGGCCTCCGTGGCGGTCGTGTTCGCGCTGGGAACGGCGGCAATCGTCGCGCTGGGAGCCCGGGAAGTCGCCGCGGGCAATTTGACCGTGGGCCGGCTGCTGGTGTTCCTCGCCTACCTGGCCCAGCTCTACGAGCCGCTCAACCAGCTGTCGCACGTCGGCTCCACGGTCTCCAACGCCCGCGCCGGCGCCGAGCGGGTGCTGGAACTGCTCGCGGAGGAAAAGGCGCAGGCCGCCAACCGGCAGGCGGGGAAAACCGAACTGCCAAGCGCTGCGGAGCTGAGCTTTGACCGCGTGAATTTCGCCTACACGACCGGCCAGCCCGTGCTGCACGAGGTGAGCCTAACGGTGAAGCCCGGGGAATCGGTCGCCCTCATCGGCCCGAGCGGCGCCGGCAAGACGACGTTGCTTCAGCTGATTCCACGGTTCCTCGATCCCGATTCCGGCTCCGTGAATCTGGGCGGAACGGACCTGCGGGAGTTTTCCCGGGAGCGGCTCCGCGAACGCGTCGCCCTGGTGCTGCAGGAATCACTGCTGCTGCCGACCAGCGTTGCGGAGAACATCGGTTACGGCCGGGCCGGTGCGACGCGGGAGGACATCGAATCGGCGGCCCGTGCCGCGAATGCCCACGACTTCATCCGCCGGCTGCCCCAGGGCTACGACACCGTGGTCGGGGATGGCGCGGCCCGCCTGAGCGTGGGCGAAAAACAGCGGCTCAATCTGGCGCGGGCCTTCCTCAAGGACGCACCGATCCTCCTGTTGGATGAACCCACGAGCGCGCTCGACACGGAGAGCGAGGCCCTGGTCCTTGCGAGCCTGCGGCGCCTGATGCAGGGGCGCACCACGGTGATGGTGGCCCACCGGCTGGCGACGTTGCGGGAAGTGGACCGGATCGTGGTTTTGAACGCCGGCCACGTCACGGAGGTCGGAACGGCCGCTGAATTGCTGGCCAAAGGAGGCTACTTTTCCCGCGTCACCGCCGCATGAGGGAGCTTTTTCGTCATCACTTGCCGGTCCTGGCCGCCCTTGGGGTGCTCGGGACCGCGACGCTGTTCGCGACGGACATTCCGCTGACACCGATCGATGATCTGGCCCGGCGGGCGGACGTCGTCATTCGCGGCTCCGTCGCCAGCATCGAGGCCCGTCGTGATGGGGAAGGCCGCCCACATGCCCGCATCGAGGTTTCTGTCGCCGAGACTTGGAAGGGGTCTCCAACCAACCGCCTCAATGTCGTCCAAGGCAGCACGATTCTGGGGCAAAAGCAGGTCCGCGTGTTGGGAGAACCGGAATTCAGGCTGGGGGAAGACCTGGTGCTCTTCGCCGTCTTCAATCCGGCTGGCGAAGCAGTCACGCTGGACCTGGCCCGCGGAAAGTTCGCGGTGACAACCAACTCCACAACCGGCGCGCTTACCGCCGCCAGCGACGGCGCCAAAGCGGCCGGCGGAATTGCCCTGCCGGGACAGGCCCCGGTGGCGTTGGACGAATTGAAACTCCGGGTGAAGGACACCAGGCGATGAAGGTGCAAAAAGCAGTCGTAACGTGGGGAGCAGCCTTGGTGGCCTGCGCGGTCGCCGACGGAGCGGTGTCACAGTATGCCCCGAATGGCCGGCCGCTGCGTTGGAACTTCGACTCATTCGATGCGGCGTTGGCGCCGGTGCAGAATCCCACAACGCTCGCCATCCGTTACACGCTGGCCGCGGAGGGGTTTTCCACCACCAATCGGACCGCCGAGCTCAACGCCCTCCGGGCGGCATTCGCCCAATGGCAGGCCGTGCCCGGGACAAAGGTGAAGTTCGAGGAATCCGGAAGCGCATTTTTCCCGAGCGACATCAATCCCCTCGACGGCCAGAACGTGGTTGTCTGGCTCAATGCGAACCGGTTCGTGAACGGCAACACGACGTTTTTCCCCATCACGGCCCGTGGCCTCACGTTCCTTTCCACGTCGGATTTCGACGAGACCATCGCGGAGGCGGACATTGTGCTGAACCGCAGCCTCGCGTGGACGACCGATTTCAACTCGGTGGCGCTTGGACCGATGTTCGTCGAGGGCGTCGCTCTCCACGAAATCGGCCACCTGCTGGGCTTCAATCACGCCACCCTCGGCGGTGCCACCCTGTTCTGGACCGGAGCGGGGGGCATAGACCATTCCGCCGGCCTTTCGCAGGACGAAATCGCGGGCCTGCGCGCGCTGTATGGCACCACCGCCGGCTCCGCAACCGTCGGAAGGCTGATGGGAACGGTCACCTTGAACGGAGCCGCCATTCTGGGTGCGGTCATTACCGTCGAGGACAGCAACGGCAATGCGGTGGCCAGCACGCCCTCGCTGGCCAACGGCAGCTACGCGCTGGCGGGGCTGCCGCCGGGTTCCTACACGGTCCGCGTCACACCGCTGGACCCGCCGACGTCCGGAGACACCTATCTGGTCCGGGGCAACGAACTGGACATCAGTGCCGGAGGCCGGTGGAACAGCTCAACCACGGCGTTTCTGCCCCTCACCAACACGACGGTCACCATCACCGCCAACGCCACCACGACCCGCAATCTCGCCGTTTCCGCCGGAACCCCGGCATTTCGGATCGTTGAGATGCGCAACGGAACGAATCCGGTTTCCCGGGCGGCCGGGGACCTGTGTGTGCAGCTCAAGCCCGGAATCGCCGGACAGACGGTCGGGGTTTTCGTGCCGGGGCTGACCGCCACCAATGTTTCCCTGCGACTCACCGGCGGGGGGCTGCAATACGGCGCGGTGGAAGTGATCCCCACCGCCCTGAGGGCCCTGACATTGGTGCAGGTGCCGGTGACCGTCGCCACCAATGCCGCGCCGGGGCTGCGCAGCCTTGCCCTGACCGCCAACGGATTCACTGCGTGGGCCAGCGGCTTCGCGGAAGTGCTTCCGGAAACGCCAGACTTTAACTTCGACGGCCTGGATGACCGGTTCCAGCGCCGCTACTTCGATCCGTTCACCCAAAGCGGCGCGGGACCGGAACAGGACCCTGATGCCGACGGGTTCGTTAACCGCCGCGAGGCGTCCATGGGCTCGGATCCGACTAAAGCCAGTTCGGTAAACTGGCGAATAACCAGCGTAAAGCTGTCGGCTCAAGGCACGACAGTATCCTGGGACAGCGCGCCGGGCCGTAAGTATCAGGTTTATGCCCGCGACAACCTCGCCGGGGCGACTTGGCAGGCCGTCGGCGCGGTGCTGACGGTGGCGGGCGAATCCGGTCAGTATCTGGACGCTCGGCCGACCGATTCGCTTCGGTTTTACCAGGTGCGGGACGTTCCGTAAGCGCCGAATCATGAGATTTGGCGAGGGGAATGAGGCTTGAGCATGGAAACTCGATTGGTAGCGTCGCCGAACCAGCGAACAGCCCGGCCCTGATGACTGGCGGGCGGAAATCGAATTGAACACCTTCAAACCAAACTGGTTCGGGAAGACAACGGCGCGATCCGGCAATCCCGCGTTGGCTCCCACGCGGTGGCGCGCCATTCAACTGGCCATTGCCAGCTGCGCCGCCGGCACCGGAAGCCTTTGCGGCCAAGCCTACTTCGATACCCGCAATCCGTTCACCGAACCGGTCGCTCCGCAGCCCCCGCCGGCACCCGAAGCCATGCGGGCCGGCGACGATTTTCGGGCGGCTGAACGCGTGCCCTACCGACCGGCAGGTTTCGACGAGGGCAACTACAACCTGAAGCTCGGACCCGTCCTGGCCACGTTTGGCGCCAGCGTTTCGTTCGCTTACAACAGCAACGCCCTTCAAAGCTCCGCCGGCGGGGACAATTACGATTTCAGCATCAATCCGTCGCTGAACACGAACCTACGTTGGCAGATCACCGACAATGCGCGGCTGGGGCTGAACTTCGGCATCGGGTATCGGTTCAATCTGGTGCAGGAAGACCTCAACAGCCTGACGATCAGCCCGAACACATCCATTGATTACGCCTTCAGCGTGGGTGACGTGCTGTTCACGGTGTTCAACCGCATCTCTTCCGCCAACGACGCGTCCCGGCGGGCGGACATCATCGGCACCGGCAACGCCCTTTCCGTGCGGTTCAACCGCATCAACAATTCATCGGGCCTTTCCACGGAGTGGGCGCCCTACACCGATCTGTCGGTGAGTGCCGACTACACCTTCTCGTTGGAACGGGGCTTTGACGACAGCTACTCGATGCTCAACGGGCAGTCGCAGACTGTCTCCACGGCGTTGTTCTACCGGCTGCATCCCGACCTGACCGTCGGCATCTCGGCGAGCGCATCGCTCAATGACTACGCCAGCAACTTCCAGAACTCGTCGAAGAGCTACGGCGTCGGTCCGACCGCCACCTGGCGGGTCAGCGAAGCGATCAGCGTGAACGCGAGCGTGCGCTACACGATGATCAACTCGGAACGGGACGGCCAGATTCAGGATTCCTCTGACTTTTCCGGAATCAGCGGCAGCCTTTCCGTCCGCCACCAACTCACCCAGTTTGTCAGCCATTCCCTGTCACTGGGTCGAAGTGTCAACGGGTCGTTGGGCAGCAATTTCCAGGTCTCGATGGAGGCCGGATATCAGCTGAGCTGGCGGATTACTGACTTCCTGCCCATCAACTTCAGCGCCAGTGTGGACCAGGCAGAGCAATCGGGCGGCTTGGCCATTTTCGCCGCACCACCGGGCTCAATCTATTTTCCGCCCGATCCGGCGAATGGCATTCCCGGCATCCTGGTGACGCCGATCGACACCTTTTCCGGCGTGGTCCTGACACCCGGTGGATTGTTTGGCGTTCCGGTCCCCGGGCAAACAACCCTCTCCTATCGATTTGGCGTTTCGACGAGCTACCAAATCACCCAAAAACTCGGTTCTTCGTTGGGCTGGAATTATACCATCCGCGATTCTGACTTCGTGCTGGGTGATTACGATGCCCACACGGTGACCCTGACTTTGAACTACGCCTTCTGAATTTCATGAGAACACTGCTCGCAATGCTCGCGATCGGAGGACTCTGGACCGCTGCGTCCCTCGCCCAAACCGAGGTAACGAATGCCGTTCCGCCCGGAGCCACCAATGCGGTTTCCACCAACGCCACCACGCTGGACAAGATCGATGCCGAGGCCCGCGACCTGAAGGCCGGGGACGTGCTCCGTTTCAGCGTGGATCAGGACCCGGCGACGGCGAAGCTGATCCAACTGGTGGACGTCACGGCCGCTGGCGAGGCGCTGTTTCCCGTCACCAAAGAAAGTGACCGCTATGTGAAGCTCAATGCCCGGGGCAAGAAGCTGGCGGAGCTGCGCAAGGAGGTCAAAGCACTGCTGGATGCGGACTACTACAACGACTGCACCGTCAAGATTGACCTCGAACAAATCCGGTCCGATCCGTCGGTCGCCAATCCGGAGAATTCCTCAAAGGTGACAGTCTTCGGCGTCACCAGCGGCAGCGTGCTGATTCGCGAAGGTGAGACCAAGACTCTGACGGATCTGATCCTCGGTCTCGGACAGTTGGGCCCAAGGGCCAAGCTCACCGAGGTGCGCATCCGGCGCATGGATCCCGCGACGAAGCGCGAAGTCATCACCGAGCACGACGTCAAAAAACTGCTGAAAGAGGGCGACCGCAGCAAGGACCCGGTCCTTAAGGACGGGGACCGAGTGGAGATCCCTGAACGCACATTGAACTTTTAGGATTTCATGAAGGGTTCCTACGGCTCCTACGGCTCTTCGGTT
The DNA here is from genome assembly GCA_903910585.1 of uncultured Verrucomicrobiota bacterium. Lineage (GTDB taxonomy): Bacteria > Verrucomicrobiota > Verrucomicrobiia > Limisphaerales > UBA9464 > CAIWAH01. The sequence goes on along the minus strand of CAIWAH010000128.1, from coordinate 39,674 downwards.
CCGGGCTACGGCACATCGCTGGTCGACCGGATCAACCTTTACCTGCACTTCCGCCGCTATTTCAAGCTGCTGCGGGAACGCTGGCTGCTGCTGCTGATCTTCACCTCCATCGGACTGGGAATCGGGGTCTGGATGGCCGTCACCAAGCCGGACCAGTATCAGTCCACCGCCACCATTGCCCGCGCGAGCAAGATGCAGTTGCAAACCGGCTTTGAAGAAACCGGCGCCACCGTGGAAACGCTGTTGGCGCTGATGACGACGGAAACGGTCATTCAGCGGGTCCTGGAAAAACTTCAGCAGACCAAGGATCTGACCAACGCCCTGGTCAAGCCGGACATCTCGGCGAAACAGGGCCGGGGCAACATGTTCTACCTGGTCGTCAACAGCACCAACTACGGCTACGCGAAGGACTTCGTCACCGCCTGGGCTTCGGAATTCGTGGATTTCCAGAAACAGCAGCGTCGGGGCATGGTCAGCACGACCCGGGCCCAGGTGGAGCAGCAGATCCTGACCTACGAACGCAGTTTGGAACAGAAGCAGCAGGCCCTCGACGACTTCCGCCGCAAGCAGAACATCACTTCAGTGCAGGATGCCGGCGTCGCCGCCCAAGCCCGGTTGGATCGCACCCAGGCCGAATACGCCAATCTCCAAGCGGAACTGGAGCTCTACGAAAACGCCAAGGCCGAAACGCTGGCCAACCAGGGTTTGGGCAGCCAACCCGGCAAGGGGCCCCGGACCGGCTCACGCGCTTCCACGGATGACTCCGACGACGAGACTGTCGCGACCGGGGCCGTCGGCAGTTCCCGATACGCAGAGATCCGGAAAGGCATTCGGAACATTGAGAATGAGCTCGCTGACAAGCTGACACAGCTGAAGGAAAAGCATCCTTACATCATTCGCCTGCGGGAATCCCTGACCCGCCTGCGCGATGACCTGAAGTTCGAGCTGCAGCTCGTCGAGGAAGCCCGCCTTGGCCAGATTGAGGCCCTCAAGACCCGCATCCGCGGATATCCCAAACTCATCGAGGACATCCGGGGCGAGGTTTTCGAACTCGCGGACACCCGCAATCAGCTGCTCCGGCTGGAGTCGGAAGCGAAGAGCGTGGAGGAGAATCTTACCGCGCTGAAACGTCAGCTTGATGCCATGGGCCGGGTCAGCACCGACGACGAAGAGTTCATGGTGGTGCAGGCCGGTGTCGGCAGCGCGGCCCCGGTGGGTCCGGATAGGCCGAAGCTGGTGTTTAGCGGTGCGGGTGCCGGATTGGCACTGGCCATCGCGATCATGTTTCTGCTCCACCGGTTGGACGATCGCCTCGAAAACCCCGAGGACATTGAAGCCAAGTTGGAAGAGCCGATTCTCGGTCAGTTGCCCGAGGTGGACAAACGTCACAACACCGAAGGCTACCTTCTGCTGACGCGGATGAAGCCGCATACGATGTTCGCCGAAGCCCTCCGGGGTGTGCGCTCGGCGCTGCTGCTGGGACCCGACGGCGCCAGCAAACGGATGCTGGCGGTGACTTCGGCGGTGCCCGGCGACGGAAAGACCACGTTCACCACCAATTTCGCCGCCACCCTCGCGGCCGCAGGGAATCGCACCCTGCTGATTGATGCGGACTTGCGCCGCGGCAACATCCACAACTATTTCGAGCAGCCCTCGGAGGGCGGCCTTACCGAAGTCCTTGAAGGTCGGATGAAGGTGGATGAGGCGATCCACGAAACTCAGGTTCAGAACCTCTGGCTGATGCGGGCCGGTGAACGGCCGTCCAACCCGAGCGAGCTTTTGCTGGGCAGCCGGACGAAGGAGCTCATCGAGGAACTGCGTGGCCGGTTTGACTACGTGGTGTTCGACTGTCCGCCGCTGACGGCCATCGATGATACGTTCTCCATCGCCGCTTACTTGGACGGTCTCCTGTTCGTCGTCCGGGCCGGTCGCACTTCGATCCGGTTTGCCAGATTGGCAGTGAACACGATCCGCCAGCGCGGCGCGCCGCTCGTCGGTCTCGTGGTCAACGGGGTTCCCATCGACAATCCCTACTACTACTACACGACCTACTACTACGCGTCGTATTACCACAAGCCGCTGGCGCCAACCGATGCCGTGTATGCCGATCGCGGCCGTTCGGTGCAGACCATCACTGCGCCTGCGGAAACGAGGGAAGCCGTGGTGGTAGCACCCGTCGAATCCGGCAGCTCAGGGCCTTCGTCCCCGAAAAAGGACAGCTAGTCGCGCTGATGCTGCTCGGGCGTCGCCGCCGACCGCGGACTCGCGCTCAGCTGGCCAAGTCCGTCCCAGATGTATTGGACGCCGGAAACGGCGGTCAGCAGCGCCGCGGACACAGCCAGAAGTCTTTGCACGGGCGCAGGCCATTTCAGCAGACACCAAAGCACCACCGACATCTGCGCGACAGTGGCGCACTTGCCGGTCCAACGCGGCCTGACTCGGGCACTTCCGACCGTGAACTGGATCACGCCGAGGCCGAGCACCAGCAGCACATCCCGCGAAATGACCGTCAGGTTCAGCCAAAGTGGCAGGGGATGGAGATGATCATGCGGCAGCCCCAGCATGATCAGGGCGGAGACCAGCAGGAGCTTGTCCGCGAGCGGATCAAGGACAGCTCCGAGTTCAGATTTCTGATGAAACCTCCGGGCAATGAAACCATCCACGCCATCCAGCACGGCAGCGACGGCGAAACAGCCAAATGCGGACCATCGGCGCCACTCCTCACCCGTCTCCCGGTATTCCAGCAGAAGATAGATGAAAAACGGCACCAACAGGATCCGAAGCACGGTGACCTTGTTGGCCGTCGTCATGCAGCCGGCGTGGACAGGACCGCCCTGCGCAGGAGATCCAATGCCTGTTGAGAAGTGGCGAATTTGAATGTTTCCCGGTCAAACGGATTGAAGAGCCGGACGACCTCGGTCTTCGCCGGTCCCGCCAAAGCCAGGTATGCCAAGCCTACGGGTTTGGCCTCGGTTCCGCCGCCTGGACCGGCGATTCCGGTGACCGCGATGGCGTAGTCGGAGCCGGATTTCAGACGGGCTCCTTCCGCCATTTCCCGCGCAACCGCTTCGCTGACCGCGCCGTGGCGCGAAAGAGTCTCGGCGGACACCCCAACGGCAGCGACTTTGGACTGGTTCGCGTAGGTCACAAAGCCCGCCAAAAAAACGGAGGATGAGCCGGGAACATTCGTCAGCCGGTGGGCAATAAAGCCACCCGTGCATGATTCGGCGACCGCCACGGTTGCACGCCTCCGGGACAGTTCCCGCACCACCACCGCCTCGAGCAGCTCATCACCCTCACCGAAGACCGCCGCTCCCAATATCGACCGGCCAATCTGTCGGGCGCTCGCGAGGAGGCCGGAAGCGTCGTCTCCCCGAGCGGCAAATCGGACTTCCACCTCGCTGACTTTGGCGCAATAGCCCAATTCCAATCCCCTCGCGCACAGCTCCTTCAGCGGGCCTTCCAGCATTTCCTCCAACGCCGACTCACCCACACCGGTGGTCCTCAGAGTCAATGTCTGACATGGATTCGAGGGCGCAGCTTCCCGCTGCAACCAGGGAACGGCCTGTTCCAGAAACATCGGATGCAGCTCCCGCGGGGGTCCCGGCAGCAGCACCAAAACTCCGGAGGTTCGCTCGTTTCGGAATGGATTCGGGTTCAGCCGAAAGGCCAGTCCGGGAGCAGTTCCATGGAGATTCGGCAATACGTCCGCACCGGCCGGCACCAACGATTCCACAAAACACCGCTGCGGAACGGGCCGGTTCCGGCTCTCAAAGAAGTTTCGGATTTGACCGGCCACCTGGGGACTTTCCACCAACGGCCGGCCCAACAGCTGGGCAATCCGCTCCCGGGTCAAATCGTCGGATGTCGGTCCCAGACCGCCGGTGGTAATCACAATGTCGGCCCGTGCGAGGGACTCACGAACCGCATCCGCGATCGCCTCGCCACCATCCGGCACAGAAATCTGCCGCGCCACTTCATAACCAAGATCCGAAAGGCGTCGGCACAGCCACTCCTGATGGCGGTTCAGGACTCGGCCAAGGAGCAGTTCCGAACCGGTATTGATCAATTCCACCTTCATGTCAGGCGGTTGCTTTGCCCGGCAACAAACCGAGTTGCTCCTGAATCCCTGCCACCAATTCGGCCGGTTCGGCCGAGATATCGACGGACAGGCAGTCCATCGGCGGCTCCAAGGTGGCCAATTGGCTGTCCAGCAAAGCCGGTGGCATGAAATGGCCGGCCCGGGCCCGCATCCGTTGGGCAATCAAATCGCGGCTCCCATGGAGATGGACAAAACGGACCCACGGCTCCGTCCGCAGCAGAAGATCGCGGTAACTTTCCTTCAGGGCTGAACAGGCGACAACCGCCGACTGTCCATCGGCTCGGCATTGTCGCATGAACGTCTGTATCGCCAACAGCCACGGGCGCCTGTCTTCGTCGGTCAGCGGGGTTCCCGACCTCATTTTCGCGACATTTGCGGGGGGATGGAAATCATCACCATCGCGGAACTCCCAGCCGAGCCGTTCCGCCAGCAGCTTCCCAACGGTGGTTTTTCCCGAGCCGGATACCCCCATGACGACAATCACCATAGCGGGAGAATACGAACACTGTCCGCCGCGGCTACTCTCTTTCCACCCCGCTGGCAGGAACATTCACGCGAGGATGGAGCGCATCCTGCTTTCGGGACCGCCCTTGGTGAGCAGGAGTGCGATGGAATCCAAGGATGGAAAGTGGTTTACAGCCACTGGCGCTTTCCAGAAGGTGACGCGATTCCGGCGTGCCGGCGGATCGTCGAAACCATCACCAGCGGAAAAGTTGAGATAGAGACCAACAGACGAAAATCATGCTGAAGAGAATCTGGCGCCATTTTGGTATCCTTCTGTTGCTGTCCCTTCTGACGGTTCATCCCCTTCGCGCTTCTTGGATTGAATCCACGGAGCGGTGGCTTTCCTACGATGTCGGCAAGTTGCTCATCAAGCCACAGTTGGGGTTGATGACAAAGTTTACCGATAACGTTTTTTACGGAAACGATTCCGTTGCCACTCGTTTCTACGTCAATCAGGTCCAGCCCTACGACGTCGTGATTCCGGGCTTTGGCACCTTCACATTCCCGGGTCGGACTAATCTTCAAGTCTTTCCGGGGGGCACCACGTTAGCCACCAACGTCACGTTCGGCGCCAACGGAATACCGGTGGTGCAGTATTCCGTGCGGGTCCCGGAGCACACTGAGGTAATCAATGGAATCGCGACCACGGTGCCGGAACGAATCGTGACCAGCAGCGTCCCGGGCGCAACCACGGTCGGGAGCCTCGAAGTTCCAGTCCGTCCAGAGGAGTCGGAGATGCTCTTTATCGCCAGCCCGGGAATTGAACTGCAATATGGGCAAACAGGCCTGAACACAATCACGGTGGGTTACAACTACGACCAGATTTCCTACATCAATTTCCCCAACTATAACACCGACCAGCACCGCGCCGATGTAAAGGTGGATCTGAAATTGGGAAGATTCACCATCACGGGTTCCGACACCTTCAGCCTGCTCTCCAGCTTCCTAAGCGGCGGCAATTCCAGCGTCACCAACCTGGTCAATCGGATCATTTGGAACGACAGTTACCGGATCACCTACGACGCCACTGCAAAAACCGATCTATACCTGACGGCCAACCACAGCCGAAACGACTACGACGCCGGAGTAGGGATCTATGACAGTGAGACGATCAGGGGTGCATTGGGGATAAGCCATGACTGGACCCAACGGATCCGGGCGTTCACCGAATTCGAGTATGGCCAGTCGTTTGTCAGTCCAAACACGACCTTTCAGCCTCAAGCACCCGATTCTTACGTGCTGGGAGGGTTTCTGGGATTGAGGGGTGAGTTCACCCCCCGAATTACAGGAAGCTTGAAAGTCGGCTACGAAAACCGGTCCTTCCAAGGAACATTCACCCCGGGCACCGAGCCGGCTACAGTTTCCTCCCCGGCCGTGGTCGCGGATGTCAGCTACGCCGCCGGAGTCCGCACTTTCTTCCGGCTTTCCTACACCCGTAGCACCGACGTCTCGCCACAGTTTGCCAAGCAGTCCTACATATTTGACCGGGTGCAGTTGACGGCGAATCAGTTCATCGGCAACACAGGCAAGTGGCTCGTCAGCGCCAGCACCGGCTACAGCCTGGGAGACTTCAGCGAAACTCCCGGAACCAACCTCGCCCGGACCGACAAGGTCTTCGAGGCTAGCCTTCGCCTGAGCTACCAGCCCCGACCCTGGCTCGCCGCGGTGCTGGGCTACGAATACGAGAACTTCAACACCGGATTCGCCGACCCCGCCGCCGCCCGCTCGCAAGTGTTGATTGATTACCAAGTGAACAGTTTGAATCTCTCCCTGAACATCGGCTACTGATATCATGAAACCGCGTTTCCTCCTGAGGCTGTTGCTGCTCGTGGCAGTGAGCACCTTTAACGACGCATGGGCTCAAAATGTGGCCCGAAAAATTCTCCCTAACGACGTCCTGCTCATCCGGGTGCTTAACGAACCGGACATGATGGCGGAGAAGAAGGTCTCCGCGGAAGGAAAGATCGATTACTTCTTCATCGGGGAGGTGGACCTCAACGAAAAATCCATCGCCGACGCCCAGAAGATCATCCGGGACAAGCTGGACGCGGACTACCTCGTCAATCCGCAAGTTTACGTGGAGGTAAAGCAGGCGGCGCTTCAATACGTCACTGTAACCGGACAGGTGAATCGCCCCGGCCGAGTTGAAATCCCGCCAGATCACGAGATGGACGTCATCGAGGCAATCGGGGCAGCCGGGGATTTCACGCGTTACGCAAAAAAGAGCCAGATCGAGGTCCGCAGGAAGGATGGGACCAAAATCTACTCCTACGATGATCTCAAAAAGACGGAAAACCGGATCGTCGTTAGGCCCGAGGACGTTATTTGGGTCGCCGAATCAAAGATTTGACCAGCCATGAGTGACAACAGCAATCCCGCTCCCAACGCCTCCGAGGCGTTTAAGATTCGTGAGTATTGGCACATCGTGCTCGAAAGGCGCTGGCTGATCATTGCCACGTTCGCACTCTGTGTCGTTCTCGGGGCCCTCTACGCATTCCGGGCGACTCCGATCTACGAATCGGTGGCCCGACTCCAGATTGACCCCGAAACCGGCGGCGTTCTTTCAATGCGCGACGCAATCAGCTGGGGCAACAAGGACCAGGACTATCTCCAGACCCAGTATCGCAACCTCCAAGCGCGTTCCTTGCTCGAGTCCGTTATCCAGAAGCTGAAACTGGATGAGGACGATCGCTACAAGCTGGCGCCCGACAAGGTTGCGGCATTGGCGAACGATCTCGAAGTCACGCCAATTCGTTTGACTCGACTTGTTGAGGTCAAGGTTCGCCATCCAAATGCAAAGGTTTCCCAAGAAATCGTTAACACCCTCGTCGAGAACTTCCTGCAGCAGAACCAGGATCGCAAAACGGGCAAGGCGATGGCGGGATACCGTATGCTGAAGCAGGAGGCGCAGAGTCAGGAGGCAGACCTTACCACCGCCATTGAGCGCCTGACCAAGTATCGTTCCGACAAGGCCATGGTATCCTTGGCGGATGACATGAACGTGGTCGCTCTTGGGCTGAAGCAGGCAAAGCTGGACCTTGATGGCCAGACGCTGCGCAAGGCCGACGCCCAAAAAACCGCCGATCAGGCAAACAAATGGATCAAAGACGGCCGCGAGCTGGTCGAGTTTCCCACCGTTGCCCAGGACCGGGTCGTTTCGGAACTGAAACTCAAGGTGGCCCTGGGCGAATCCCAGCTGGCTCAACTGCGGACCCGTTACCGCGACAAACATCCCAAGGTCGCGGAATTGCTCAATTCCCTGCAGACGGACCGGGAGAAGCTGAAGTCGGAGGCTCAACGGTCCATCGAGGCCGTTTTCAACGTCGCCCAGATCGAACAGGCAAAACTCACCGAACTGGAGAAGAAGTTCAAAGAGGCGGAAAAGTCCGTGTTCGAGATGAACTCCGCCCGCACCCAATACGAACTCCTGCTGCGCCAGAAGGAACGTGCGGAAACCATGTATCAGCTCGTCCTTTCGAAGACGAAGGAGTATGACCTCACCTCGAAGGAGCAGATGCAGAACATGGTCATCATCGACCGTGCGGTCATTCCTTCCAAACCGGTTAAGCCGAACAAGCCCCTGATCCTTGCAGGCAGCGTTTTCGGCGGTCTGTTGGCCGCGCTGGGCCTCGCGTTCTTCGTCAACTTCCTCGACGACTCCGTGAAGAGCCAGGACGACGTGGAAAGCTACCTGCGGCTGCCGTTCCTGGGCTATGTGCCAAACATCAAGACCGCGAGCGTGGTTGAACGGGACTTGCAGGCCCATATCCAGCCGACTTCCAGCGCCGCCGAGGGCTTTCGAACTTTGCGCGCCGCCGTGTCGTTGGTGAAGAATGCCGACAAGCTGCGCAACATCGCGGTGACCAGCACGATTCCGTCCGAAGGCAAGTCGCTCGTCGCCTCCAACTTCGCGATCGTCACCGCGCAGACCGGGCTGAAGACCCTCCTCGTGGACGCCGACTTGCGCCGTCCGTCCGTCCACAAGGCCTTCCAGCTACAGAGCCCCATCGGCTTGTCGGCCTATCTTGCCGGCCGCATCGGCAGCGTGGACGAGATCGTCCACAAGTCGGAAGTGCCGAACCTCGACGTCATCTGCTGCGGTGCGACCCCGAGCAATCCGTCCGAGCTCATCGGCTCAAAGCAGATGCTCCAGTTCCTCGAGGAGGTTGCCGGCCGTTATGACCGGGTGGTGCTCGACTGCCCGCCGGTATCCGCGGTGGCAGACCCGCTCGTGGTCGGCGCGATGTGCGACGGCATGATCTTCGTGACCAAGTTCAACAAGATCCGCCGCGAACACGCGTTGCGCTCGGTGCAGCGAATCCAGGATGCCGGCATTTACATCATCGGCTCCGTGCTGAACGACATCGATTTCGAGGGCAAGGATTCCTACTACTACAGCTACCATTACTACCAGAACCGGTATTACTCCTCGCACTACAAGAGCCGCACTTCCGGCGACGGAAAGTCCGGCGGCAAGGAGAAGGAAGCGGCCAAGTCCTGATTCGCTTTCGCAGGCTTTTCGAAGGGCGCGACCAGCCAAGGTCGCGCCCTTTTTGTCAGGCGTATTTCGCCAGCAAAGGAGCGAGCGCCTTGACCCGACCCTTCGGCCATAGTTTCCGCTCGGTCATGATCGCATTCGCCAACGCGGAGTGACAGGGCCAACCGGCCGCCGGCGGAATCCTTGGAATCACGTCCCGGATGATCGCCTTGGCGGTCTCGCCGTTGCGCCGCAGGTTGTTGATCACCATCTCCACGGTGACGTGAGCCTCGTCAGTCTTCCAGCAATCGTAGTCGGTCACCATCGCCATGGTTGCGTAGGCGATCTCGGCTTCCCGCGCGCACTTTGCCTCTCCCAGATTCGTCATGCCGATGACGTCGAACCCGGCCCGGTGATTGAACTGTGACTCCGCCCGCGTGCTAAAGGCCGGGCCCTCCATGTTCACGTAGGTTCCGCCGTCATGGGCTTTGGCCTTCACCCTGCGGGCCGAGTGCCGGAGCAGTTGTCGCAGTTCCTCACAGATGGGCTCGGCAAACGCGACGTGGGCGACAATACCATTCCCAAAAAACGTGTGTTCCTGATCCCGCTTGGTCCGGTCGAAGAACTGGTCCACCAGCACAATGTCGCAAGGACGATACTTCGCCTGGAGCGAACCCACCGCGCTGACGCTGATGATCCACTCCACGCCCAGCGACTTCATCGCCCAGATGTTGGCCCGATGATTAAGTTCCGTGGGCATGATTCGATGGCCACGACCGTGCCGGGGGAGGAATACCACCTCTCGACCGGACATTTCGCCGGTCAACAGATCGTCCGACGGAGCGCCGAACGGTGTCTTGATCCGAACCCACTTCTGCCGGTCAAAGCCTTCAATCTGATAAAGGCCGCTGCCGCCGATGATGCCAACAAGGGGGGTGCTCATGGACAGGAATCGTCGGCAGCAGCAAATCGGAGGTGGGGAGAAATGGGAAGCCCGCCGCAGGCGAAATGAACCAACCGGTCGGCTCGGCCTGCGGTTTGATCATATCCGTCGCATCTGCCTCGGCACAGAAAGCGGATATTCCGGTGTCCTTATGTTGTCTTCTTGGATGATTACCCGTTGGGCTCGCTCGTCCCCTGTCCGCGCTTGCCCTCCGCCGCGGCTTGGCCAACGTGCGATGATGATTCAACGAAATGCCTGGATCACGCTAGCCTGGGCTTGGGTCAGTTCTTGGCTTGGTTTCACCGCGTCACTGGAAGCCGTGTTTCCCGAAGCCAGCGCCTGGCCGCGCCTCCGGTCAGACGGAGAATCTAACCGCGTCCAAACGCTGCAGGCATCGCCGGATCTGTCGGTTTGGTCCGAGGCGGCCGTCTTTCACGGCGGTCCGTTCGAGTTTGCCGACGTCACCGCGGGCATGAACGGCACCCGCTATTTCCGCCTCACCAGCCGCACCAAGACTGCGGCGGATGACGGCCGGAATCAGCTCTCGTTGCCGGACGACCCGTTCATCGTGGCCGAGTTTACGGCGCTGGGTGAACCCGGGGTGAACTGGGTAAAGTTCGCGATCCTCCGCGGAGACGAGTCCCGGGTGTGGTTCCAGGACAGCGTGAAGTATCCGTTCCACTACGACTTCGCGCGGCTGCGGCTCCCGCCGCTCACGGGCCTGTCCCGCACCGATTTCGACCGGCTGACGCTGCATCAAACCAATCAGGCCGCCGTCTTGGGGGCGGTGCTGATTCCTGAAGCCGCCCACGGCGAATATGGGATCCAGTTCGTCGGGGCCGAGCCGTATCCACGCGAAGAGGTCGCGCACTGGCTACGCCTGGTGCAGGCCGCAATCCGGGCACCTGGGGGAACCCGGGCCCTTTACGTGCCGGTCTTTGAACAGACGGCCGCCGCTCAGGCGAATCATGACTGGTTCGCATCCGCGGGCTTCGAGGTGGCGTCGGCCGACCGCTGGCTAACCAGTGATGTGGTTTACAGCGCTGGCTGGGCGCTGGGACGGCTGACCTTTGTGCCCGGTGCGGAAATCGTCACGGCCTACGCCACTGGCCGCCTGCTGCCCACGGACATCCTCGTAACGGACGCCGTGCCGGCGGAGATTCCGTTTGTCGCCGGCATCATTTCGCTCGCGCCCGCCACGCCCAATTCCCACGTGGCGATTCTGACCCAGAGCTGGGAGGTGCCATTCGTATGGTTCTCATCGCCGGAGATCCGGACGAATTTGCTTTCCCTGGTGGGCCGCGAAGTGGCTCTGCGCACTGAGACCGGGTTCTTCCAGACCGCCACCGTTTTGGACATGGAAGGCGCCCTGCCGACCAGCTTCCGGAATGAACTGCTGGCGCTGAAGGCGCCGCCGAAACTCAATTACGCTCCCCGACAACTGCTCGGAACTTTCGCCACCAACGTTCACAACCTGAAGCCCGACGCGATTGTGTTCGTGGGCGGAAAAGCCGCGAACTACGGTCTGTTGCGCCGCACATTGCCGACCAACTCCGAGCCTGCCATCGCCCTGACCTTCGACCTTTGGGAAGCGTTTCTGGATCAGCCGCTCGCTGCGGGCGGCACGCTGCGATCCGAAATCGCCCGCCAGCTCGGTGAGTTCACCTATCCGCCCAATTTCAGCCTGGTGCACGAACGCCTCGCTGCGGTCCGCAAACTCATCGAGAACCGCGCCAGCTTCAGCCTTGCCCAGCAGGCCGCCATTCTCGGCGCGCTTACCAATGCCGGTTTCGACGGCTCGCGGAAGATCCGCTTCCGCAGTTCCACGAACGTGGAGGACAGCGAGGATTTCACCGGGGCGGGACTTTACGACAGCTACAGCGGCTGTCTGCTGGACGATCTGGATGGGGACAACTCGGGACCGTCGGCGTGCGATCCAACGGAGATCAATGAACGCGGTGTGTTTCGGGCCATCCAGAAGGTTTACGCCAGCTTCTACAACGGCAACGCCTTCCTGGAGCGGCTGCGGCGCGGAGTAAATGAGACGGAGGTCGGCATGGCCGTGCTGGTCCACCATTCGTATCCCGACGAGATCGAACTCGCCAACGGGGTGGCGACCCTCACCTGGGACAAGGCGTTCGGATCCGTCTCACTGAACGGCAAGCTGGTTTCCCAGTTGGGCGCGGAATCCATCACGAATCCCGACAGTGCGGCCCGTCCGGAGGTGGTGGATTTCTACCGGTCGTTTGGCACCACCTCGCTGGCCCAGCGACAGGAGTCGGGTCTCGTTCCGATCGGCGGCTACGTGATGCGCTGGGAGACGGACTATCAGCAGCTGGTTTCGTTGCTGGCGAAAGTCGCCGACGGCTACGCGGCCCTGTTCCCCACCAAACTGAACTTCTCCCTCGATTTCGAATACAAACGAATCGTCCCGGGCAAGCTGGACATCAAACAGGTGCGGCCGCTGCCGCAGGGAACCCGCGCACCTGTCACCACGTTCCTGCTCCCAAACACTGAAACCCTGTGCGTTGAGGAAGGGGAATACTCGGATGTCTTTGCCAAGCATCGGCTGAAATCCGAGCTGCGGCTTACGACCGATGCCCGACGTCTGACCGACGCCAACCTCACGACCCCGTTGTTCATCGACGGCCAATTCTCCCAACGGATCGGCAATGAACTCATCCGGCTTACCAATTCGCCAACCAGTTGGCCGGACTTCAGCCACGGGCACAACGGGGATGAAACCCGCGATTCTTGGGCGGTCGGAGCGGGCACCAACCGACGGGTGCTCACGCTGACGGTCGGATTGGTCCGAAGCGCCACGCCGCCCACTGCACCATGGGTCACCGGCGATGATTTCGCCTACACCTTGGAGGCGAAGTATGCCCAACCGCAGCTCACCTTCGGCTTCGATGGCGAAGCCGCCACGACCCTGACCGACTCGGTTCGTCTCGTGCCGTGTCCGCAGATCCGGGCAGATTCTCTTCTCCAGGCCCGGTCGTTCACCAGACCCGGTGGAATATCTATTACCACGCAATTCTACTGGCCGCAGCCACCCAAGGGCCCAAGCGCCGGTTACACCGCGCCCAACTTGGGCTTCGTGGAAACCCGCATCGCCGGGCTAACCGCCGAACCCCTGGTCCTTCACTCTCGGACCTCGCAAACCTACGCCCCAGGACATCACAATTTCTGGGAACACTTCCTTTTCGAGCCCGGCCTTGATGCGGATGTATCTGCCGCCCAATTGGTTGAACTATCATCGAAGGGAGTGAAACAACTCATTCTGATTACCGAGTTCGATTCGGCGAAGCTTTGGATGGTGGACGTTTCCGGAAAGCTGCGCGCCTTACCCTAAACCCACAAATCCAGCGCCACAGTGGCGCTATTGTTCACACTGCCACTAGTAATTGTGGTCACAAATACAAAGGCCACCACGAATTGTGAGTAAGAATGGTTTGTGCCGTGGTTTCGGGTCGGGCAGCTTTCCCGTGTCATGTCACGGTCGGCATTGGGAAGGGGTTTGGGAAGTCTGCTCGCGGATCACGCAGGGCAGGGCGTTCCCATTCCTGGACCCGGCGTCGGCCGACTTCTGAAGGGCGAAATTCGATCCGAGGCTACCGTTTCCGAAGCGACTCCACGTCCATTAGCCGTTGCGGACAAGGTGGAGGTCTCGGACACGACCCGAGACTGGACTCCCAGCGTGGAGCTTCGCTGGTGTTTCGGCGCCGCTGATCTTTCCTTGGTGCTCTTGGCGATTTGGTTGGGCGGTTTTAGCCCGTTAGCCGGAACTGCCCTGGGAATCCTTGCTTCCATGGTCATGCTGACCGTCGGATCCTTTTTGGGAGTGATGGCGGTATTTCGTCGCTCACGTTAGGAGGCGGCGCCATGGCGGCGTCGGCCATCACGTGCAGATCGGTATCTGACGCTTTCCTTCAAGCATGGTGGCGGCAATCACCGCCGATTGGGGATCAGGACTGTATGGGGTCGATTGCCGATACATGTTCCACCAAAACCAAAAAACAGCACTCACCGCTACATCAACACGAATTCCGAAACCCTGATCGCCTTCGAGTCTAGGAACTGGAGATTGTTCCACGTGGAACACCCGCTTGGCTTGGAGGTGTTGTTGACTACCCTTGGCAGAACAAATGTTCGTCTATCCGAAGCGTTACGACGTGATTGTGGTTGGCGCCGGGCATGCCGGGGTCGAGGCGGCTCTCGCCGCGGCTCGAATGGGCTGCAAGACGCTCCTGCTTACCATCAATCTCGATACCATCGGACAGATGTCCTGCAACCCCGCCATCGGCGGACTCGCCAAAGGACATCTGGCCCGGGAGATTGATGCCTTGGGCGGCGAGATGGGAAAGGTGACCGATCTTACCGGGCTCCAGTTCCGAATGCTGAATACCCGGAAGGGACCGTCCGTTTGGGCGCCTCGCGCGCAGTGCGACAAAAAGGCGTATCAGTTTCGGCTCAAGTGGATCTGCGAGCGTCAGACTAACCTCGACATCAAGCAGGGTCAGACGATGCGCTTGGTAGTCGAGGACCAGGTTGTGGTCGGCGTGGAGACGGCTTTGGAGGTCCAGTTTCGGTCAAAGACCGTGGTGGTCACGACCGGGACCTTTCTCCGGGGTCTCATGCATGTCGGCGCCAATCAGCAAAGCGGCGGCCGAGCCGGCGAGGCGGCAGCGACAGGATTGTCCGCTTCGTTGGCGGAACTCGGCCTGGAATTGGGACGTCTCAAAACCGGCACCCCGCCCCGCCTAGTCAAACAGTCCATCGACTTCTCCAAGTGTGAGGTCCAGCCCGGAGACGAGCCGGTTCCTTGGTTCTCTTACTGGAGGGAGGACGTGTGGGGCGACGAATTGTTCCACGTGGAACACGCCGGCCACTCTCCAGCCGCTCGAACCTCCTTGGGCAATTCCTCCTACCCGCCCAGTTCAATTCTCGCCCGTCACGGCGGACAATTGCCTTGCTGGATAACCCACACCTCGGACCGGACTAGGGAGCTCATTCTCGCCAACCTTCACAAGTCGCCGATGTATTCCGGGGTCATCGAAGGCATCGGCCCCCGCTACTGCCCCAGCATCGAGGACAAGTATGTCCGGTTCGCCGACAAGGAGCGGCATCAACTGTTTCTGGAGCCGGAGGGAATTGCGACCGACGAAATTTATGTGAACGGCTTTTCCACGTCCCTGCCCTTCGAGGTTCAGGTGGAAATGGTCCGAAGCATCGTTGGCTGTGAACGGGCTGAAATTCTCCGCCCCGCCTACGCAGTTGAGTATGACTTCTCCCTGCCGACCCAGCTATCGCCCAGCCTTGAGACAAAGGTTTGCCACAACCTGTTCCTCGCCGGACAAATCAACGGCACCTCCGGCTACGAAGAAGCCGGGGCGCAGGGTCTAATGGCCGGGATTAATGCCGCCCGCCGCGTTCAGGACCGGGAACCCATTGTGCTCGGACGCGACCAGGCCTACATCGGCGTGCTGATCGACGACTTGGTAACAAAAGGAACCACGGAACCCTACCGCATGTTTACCAGTCGCGCCGAATACCGACTGCTCTTGCGCCAGGACAACGCGGATTTCCGCCTCTCCGACCTCGGTCATGAAATCGGACTCCTGCCCGACCGAAACCATCGGCGATTCCTTGATCGAAAAGCCGCTGTTGATGCTGAAGTCTCACGATTACAGTCGGTTAGAATCGGGACTGAACTCCTGTGCCAACAGCTCCGCCGACCGGAAGTGACCTACTCCATCCTGCCCGGCGCCCGCACCGACTTGCCATCGGATGTCACTCAGCAGGTCGAAATCCTGATCAAATACGAGGGCTACCTTGACCGCCAAGCCGCCGAAGTTGAACGGCTCCGCGATTTGGAGAACCGGGTGATTCCGCCGGACTTCCCGTTCGAAGCGATACCCAGCCTGCGCAACGAGGCTCGCCAAAAGCTCGCCAAGGTCCGGCCGTCCACCGTCGGACAGGCCACGCGAATCTCCGGCGTGTCTCCGGCGGACGTCAGCCTGCTGCTAATTGGGCTGAGAAAATGGCAATCTCAACAACCCAAAACACAGGTTCCATAGGGTCACGGATCGGCGCATTTCAACCAAGCGATGGTTGGAACAGGCATTATGCGTTTACCACTGTAAACATTAGCTGCCCGCACAATTTGCTGTAGCAGAACTTTTTTTTTCTAAGGGCTTGTCAAAGCGCCGGCCGGATAGGTATCCATGCCGCGTCTCCCTAAAACTAATCCGGCCGAGTGGTCGGATTGGCGGGCTTGGGCGGAGTAATCCGTGTGTCTCCCCCAAGCCCGCTTTTTCGTTTTTGGGGCCAAGCACCGGGGCACTTCGTGGCACCAAGCCCCATTTTGGGCGTTCTCCACATTCACGCTGGATTTGGTCCGCTGGCCCGATACAAATCGGCACGCTTCCCACACGGTTGCAGCACTCCGCCATGAACCGAATCATCACTTCGTCGCGAGCCCGCAAGGGATTCACGCTCATCGAATTGCTCGTGGTCATCGCCATCATCGCGATCCTCGCCGGCATGCTGTTGCCGGCCCTCAGCAAGGCCAAGACCAAGGCCCAAGGAATCCAATGCTTGAGCAACCTCAAACAGCTCACCCTGGCATGGACGATGTATGCCGGCGACTTTCAGGATCGCCTTGTCCTGAACCACCTCGGAACCACGAACGCTTGGATTGGCGGCAACGTCAGCTCCATGCCAGGCGCCACCAACGAACTGGACATCCGCAACGGCAAACTCTTCCCCTACAATTCCTCGATTGGCATCTACAAGGACCCCGCAGCTCTTGAACTTCCAAACGATCTCAAATCCCAGCGGGCAAAAATCCCACGTGGAATCGTCCGGACTTACTCCATGAACGGACGCCTGGCATCCCAAGCCGGGTTGGAGGGGATTCTTGGATCGAAGTTCCCTTTCTTTAACAAATTTGCGGACATCATCACGCCCTCGCCCTCCGGCTGCCTCGTGTTTGTCGACGAAAGCAAGGAAACCGTCGATGACGGCTACTACGCCACGCAAGGCCCAACCAGCAAGACCTGGCAAAACTCGCCGACTGCCCGTCACGGAAAAGCGGCCGCCTTGTCCTTTGCCGACGGTCATTCCGAAGTTTACCGCTGGCGCGTCCCTTCGGTGGATCAGGATCTCGACGTGCCCGCCGCCAACAGCAAAGGCGGCAACAGCATTGAAGACCTCAAGCGCATGCAGCGGATTGTGATTGGTCCGGAGAATGTCCCGTAAATCGTGGCTTCCAGAAAGGGCTTCCCGACCATCGCAGCCAACCTATTCTCTTCCCGTCACCATGAGATTCGGCATCAACTCGTTCCTGTTCACCTCTCCGTTCACCACGGACAGCGTGAAGCTCTTCGCCAAGTTCAAGAAATGGGGCTTCGACACCGTCGAAATCCCGGTCGAGGACCCCAGCCACATTGATCCCGCCAAGGTCCGGGCCGCCGCTGACAAGGCCGGTCTGGCCATTGGCAGCATCTGCGCCTGCATGGGCCCCGGACGTGACTTCCGTGGAACGCCCGAGGAACAGCAGACCGCGATGACCTACTGCAAGGCGTTGATCGATCAGGCGGTTGTCCTCGGTTGCCCCAGCATCATCGGCCCGGTTTATTCGGTGGTCGGCAAGGCCGACGCCGTGGAACCCGCCCAGCAGAAGGTCGAATGGCAGCTCGTCGTGAAAAACCTGAAGGAGCTCTGCAAATATGCCGAGTCCAAGGGCGTCCAAATTTGCGTCGAACCGCTCAACCGCTTCGAGACCGACTTCCTCAACACCTGCGACCAGGGCCTCCGGCTCATCAAGGCGGTCGGTTCCAAGGCCCTGAAGCTTCATCTCGACACGTTCCACATGAACATCGAGGAGAAGAATCAGGCCGCGTCGATCCGCAAGGCCGGAAAGCTCCTCGCGCACTTCCACGCCTGCGGCACCGATCGCGGCACGCCCGGCGGTGATTCCCTTAACTGGAAGGAGATCGTCGGTGCGCTCAAGGCGGTTGGATACAAGGGTGACGTCGTCATCGAGTCCTTCACCACGGACGTCAAGGTCATCGCCCGCGCGGCGGCCATCTGGCGCAAGATCGAGCCCAAGCGCGACGACATCGCGGTCGTCGGCCTCAAAAATCTCCGCAAACTGTTCGGCAAGAAGTGAACTCCCCGCTCGGCATGAATCCATTCCGCAACGCCCTCATTCTCAGTCTGCTCGCCGCGACCTCGCTGCTCGCCGGTCCGGCCATGCAGCTCAAGCCCCTCAAGGGCACCTCCGCTCCCTCCGAACCGGGTGCCACCAACGCCCCGAAGGTGGAGAAGCCCAAGTGGCAGAAGCTGTTTGACGGCAAATCCCTTACCGGCTGGAGCGGCTTGGCCAATCACTGGGGCGTGGAGGGCGGCGCCATCACCGGTCGCACCACGCGGGACAATCCGCTCAAGAACAATACGTTCCTGGTCTGGACCAACGGAACGGTGGGCAACTTCGAGCTCCGGCTCAAATACCGCATCGTCAACGGCAACTCTGGCATCCAATACCGCTCCCAGCTCATGGACGCCGAGAAGTTCATCGTGGGCGGCTATCAGGCAGACTTCGAGGCGGGAAAAACCTACAGCGGCATTCTCTACGAGGAACGCGGCCGGGGCATTCTCGCGGAACGCGGCCAGCGCACCTTCATCAAGGACAACAATGGCCAGACCAAGGTTCAGGTTATCGGCAAGCTCGACGAGTCGGCCAACCTGCAGGCGGTCATCCGCAATGAGGACTGGAACGACTACCGCATCGTCGCCCAGGGCAATCACCTCATGCACTTCATCAACAACCGCATGACGGTGGACGTCGTGGACTTCCAGGAAGCCAAGGCGGCCAAGGAAGGCATCCTTGCCTTTCAGATCCACGTCGGCCCGCCGATGGTGGTGCAGTTCCGTGACGTAGAACTGCTGGCCCTGCCCTGAGACACGCGGCCTTTGACACAACTATTGCAACGGCGCCCCTCGCGGGCGCCGTATTCTTTTTGCGTCCACCCGGAATGCGGGCTTGCTGGCCATGGAGCACCTCGGGAATGAAAGGAACGTGCTCCGCATCCTCCTCCAGCGTTTGCTCCTTGGCATCGGGCTGCTCCTGACTTCTTCCCCGGTGCTGTCCGCAGAGCTGCCGCGGACCTTCCAGGCAACCCAATCTCAGCCGGACGTTCCGTATCTTCAGGAAGTCGGCCGCCAAGTCTCGCACCGCGAACCCCTGACTGCCATCGCCGTTCACCAAGGGGAAGTTTGGGCCGCCTCGGGGAGGGGCGCCCTCCGATTGCGCGCACACGGGCTGGTTCCCGATTCGCTGAAACATCCGGTTCAACGCCTGATTGTCACCGCGGGAAAGCTGTGGGCTATCACCCCGGCCGGCCTGCAACGTCACGATGACTCCGGCTGGAAATCCATTTCGTCGGCCGCGGTCACCGACGTGGTCAGCTTCCGCGACGAGGTGCTGGCCAGCATCGGCAACCAGCTCTGGCGCGTGCGAGACGACCAGCTGGAGTTGCTTTCCACGAACCGCGCCCGCTTCAGAATCACCCACCTCGTGCCGCACAACGAAACGCTCTACGTGCATGGCCCCGGCCGGCTCGCCCCGTATGCGTTCGGTGCATTCGGCGGCGTGGACGCCTACACATGGCCCGCTGATCTCAACTGGGACTGGGGCACGTTGCCCTCATCCAACACCCGCGACGCGCTCAGCCTTGGCCCGGCGCTGTATCTCGCCACCGACCGCGGACTGGGCGTGCTGCGCGGCATGTCGCTCACCCAACTCCGTGGGGAGCAGGGCCTGCCCTTCGAGGACACGCTCTGTCTCACGGCCGGTTTCACCAACGACCTGTGGATCGGCACCACGCGCGGGGCGATCCGACACGTCAACGGCGCGTTCCATTACTTCGCCGGCCAGGGCTGGCTGCCCGGCGAACGCGTCAATGCCATCGCCGTAAACGGCCGTTCCGTCATTCTCGCGACGGACCGCGGGCTCGGGATCATTGACTACGAACCCTACACGCTCGCGAAGAAGGCCGCTTACTACGAACGCCACCTCGAGGAGTGGGGCCAGAAGCGCCTCGGTTTCGTTCACAAGCTGGAATGGGACGCGCCCACGAAGGAGTTCGTCCGCGAGGTCAGTGACAACGACGGCGGTTACTCCGGCAATTTCCTCGCCGCCCAATGCTACCGCTACGCCGTTACCAAAGATCCCGAGGCCCGACGCGAGGCGACCAACACCTTCCCCGCGCTCCGTTGGCTGGAGGCGATGACCGGCATTCCCGGCTTCCCCGCCCGTTCCGTCTGGGCCAAAGGCGAGCGCGGCCACCAGGCCGGACACGGCTCGGGCAACTACGCGGCGGAATGGCACGACACGGCCGACGGGAAGTTCGAGTGGAAGGGAGACACGTCGAGCGACGAACTCTGCTCGCTGTTCTACTCTTTCAGCCTGTTCCTCGAACTCGTCGCGCAAGGCGACGAAATCGCGCAGGTCAAGACGCACCTCGCGCGCGTCGCCACCCACCTCATCGAACACAAGTGGCAACTCGTGGACCTCGACGGTAAACCCACGCGCTGGGGCCGCTGGGATCCGGACTACTTCCTCACCGACGAGGGCAAATACGACCGCGGGCTCCAGGCCGTCGAGCTGCTCTCGTTCATCAAGACCGCCGAAGTGCTGACCGGTGAACCCAAGTTCGCCGCCGCCTACCGTGAACTCGTCGGGCTCGGTTATCCCGGCTACACGCTCCGCGCGCGGAACACCTTCCCGCCCGACAGCGTCCTGCACTTCCTCGATGAGCTCGCGTTCTGGAGCTACTGGAACCTCCTTCGCTACGAGCAGGACCCGGAACTCCGCGCCCTCTATCGCCGCGGCTACGAGCGCAGCTACGAGGTCGTCCGCGTGGAGCAAAACGCTTGGTTCAACTTCCTCTACGGCGCCCTGACCGGCCACGACTGCGAACCGGTTCACGCGGTCGAAAATCTCCGCGGCTGGCCGTTGGACCTGCGGGTGTGGTCCTACCAGAACTCGCACCGTGCCGACCTCCGCACGCCGTCCGGCTACGTGGCGCTCAAAGGCGGCACGAAGACGTTCCCGCCCCGCGAGACCGAACCGCTTCGGCTCGACCACTGGCTCATGCAGGCCGACGGCGGCGCGGGCGGCAACGACGTGGTCGAACCCAGCGGCTGGCTGCTCGCCTACTGGCTCGGCCGCTACCACGGCTTCATCGCCGCGCCGACCGTGACGGACCCGGCCCTGCTGACGGTGGAACGCACCTCCCAGCGCGAACTGGGCGCGAAGCCGTATGTCGGACCAGGGCGGCCGAAGGGCTTTTGAGTGGCCTTGCTGCATCGCGTGAGCTGGTTTCCTTCATCGCTACCGCTTTGCGCTCGCTTCCCTTCGCGCTTCCGATATTCCGCCGCGGCGTGAGCAATATTCCGGTTTCCATGCCAGCCGCCGCGCGGATCGTGCGGCTGTATGTGTCGCCGGGTCACAACTACGTGGGGCACTTCGGTCGCGAGCCCGGAACCCACCCGATGCAGGAACGGGGGGAAGTCGAATGCGTCGCCGGGCATGGCCTCGTCGGCGACCGCTATTTCCGACCCGACCCCGCCGCGAAGGGGCAGGTGACATTCTTTGCCGAGGAAGTCCACGAGCGGCTGTGCACTGGCCGGGCTGAACCGCCGCCGCCCTCGGTTTATCGGCGCAACATCCTCACCCGGGGCTTGGACCTCGCCGCCCTGATCGGCACCGAGTTTGAAGTGCAGGGCATCCGTTTCTTCGGCACCGAAGAAAGTCGCCCGTGCGACTGGATGAATCGCGCCTTCTGTCCCGGCGCCCGTGAACTGCTTGTGGGTCAAGGCGGCCTACGGGCGCGAATCCTGTCGGACGGAATCCTGCGCATCGGCTCCGTTCACGAACCGCACCATCCGCGAAATCCACTTCCGTGAAGGGGCAGTGGGCCAAAAGATAGCCAAACCTTCCGCCCATCGGCTCCCAACGATAGGCGCAACTTAACAATGTGTGTGTCTGCCGTGGGCCGCCCAGAAAGTGCTGCCGGTTTCCAACCGGCAGGCCCCGTGAATCGGCGCCGACTTCCCACCGTGGACGACCGCTGCGGGCTTCAGCTCTGGCCGGAGGCCACTGCGCCGTGCGTGGGCTGTCGCCCAGAAGCCTTCGGCCCCCTCCGCCTGCGGGGCTCAATTTGTGGCCTTCCTGTGCCACCGCTGCCGGTTCAACTCTGATTGTCGCGAGCGGTGAAGCCGCTGAACGGACTAAACCGTGAGTTGCGCCAGATGCCCGGTGCTGTCACCAAAGCGTTCCTGGTGAACGCCCATCCGCTCGAGCAGGTCCAGGTAGAGGTTCGCCAGCGGCGTGTCCTTGGCGTAACGGACGTGGCGGCCCGGGGAAAGAGTGCCGCCACCGCGGCCCGCCAGCAAAATCGGCAGATCGTGATGGGCGTGCTGATTGCCGTCCGCCAGACCGGAGCCATAAACGACCATGCTCTGGTCGAGCAAGTTGCCCTCGCCGTCCTTCGTCGCCTTGAGGCGTTCGAGGAAATAGGCGAACTGCTCGATGTGAAAGCGGTTGATCTTCGCGATCTTCGCCTTCTTCTCCGGATCGTTCTGGTGATGGGACAGGTCGTGGTGACCATCCCGCACCTCGATCTGCGGATACGCGAGGTTGCTGCCGTCATGGGCAACCACAAACGTGGAGATCCGCGTGGTGTCGGTCTGAAAGGCGAGCACCAGCAGGTCATACATCAGACGGATGTGTGAGCGGCGATCACCGGACACTTCCTCAAGGAACTTGTCCTTGGGCAGGCCCACCGAGTCATTTTCAGCGCGTTCGATGCGTCGCTCCAGATCGCGAACAGAAGTGAGATACTCGTCGAGCTTGCGGCGATCGGATGCCCCGAGTTTGCCGGAAAGCTGCCGGGCGTCTTCGCTCACGAAATCGAGAACACTTTTCCGCTGGGCCGCCCGTCGTGCCCGGGCCTCCGCAGAGAGCTTCGCATCGCCGCCACCGAACAGGCGTTCGAACGCCAGCCGGGGATTCGTCTCCGGCGGCATTGGGGCGGTCGGGGTGCGCCACGAGACGTTGAACGAATACGCGCAGGAATATCCGGAATCGCAGTTTCCAGAGATCTGGCCGCGATCACAGCCGAGTTCCAGCGAACGGAGGGCGGTCAGATCGCCGACCCGTTGGGCCGCCACCTGGTCCACCGATACGCCCACGCGGATGTCCGCCCCGGCCGTCTTGCGCGGCTGCGACGCGGTGAGGAACGACGAGGAAGCCCGGGCATGATCGCCGGCGCCGTCGCCGTTGGCCCGGCCCTTGTCGAGCGCGAGCCCGCTCATCACCAGCAAGTCCTGCCGATGCGCGGCCAGCGGTTCCAATGTGCTCGGCAGCGCAAAGTCGGTTCCGAGCGCTGACGGGGTCCAGTTGGCCATGTCGGCCCCGTTGGGCACATAGACAAACGCCATGCGCCGCGGCCGGGCCGCCTCACTCGCCGCTCCCAACAGCCGCGTCGGCGCGAGCGATTCCAGGAAAGGCAGTGCCATCACGGTGCCGAGACCCCGGAGAAACGTTCTCCGGCCGATGTTCAGGGATGCGTGCGTGTCCATGCGCCAAGGACTTTATCGGATGAAAATACGCACACGGACATTCATGACAAGTCGGCAGACGGGGAATGTGGCAATCTGACCCCGGTTCGGATCCCGGGCTATAACCGAGAGAAACCGCAGGAGCACAAACGAGCCCGTCGGCGTGGACCCCGACGCCGGTGTGACTCGGGAGCTCGCGGTGGAAGACAAAAGGTCACCGCGACTTCGGTCAACTTCGGCCCTGCCTGAACGGACCCATCAGGACAAAACCGTTGACCCTGTCGCGAACCGCACGGCATTTTGACTTCAGCATGTTCCCGGTGTCGTTCCGATCCGCGGCCGTATTGGCCACCTCGCTATTGCTCCTGGGCTCCGCGGGCTGCGCGACCTCCGCCACAAAATCCCCAGCCGGTGTCCGCGTGTTCGAGACGAACAACGTCGTGCGCGTGGAAGTGAACGGGCAGCACTTCACCGACTACCATTTCCGCGACGTCTCCCGCCCATTTCTGTTCCCGGTGCTCGGCCCCGACGGGGAACACTTCACGCGCCAGTGGCCCCAAGCCGATCCCGGCGGCGAGGAGCGTGACCATCCGCATCACCACGCGGTCTGGTGGTCGCACGGCGACGCCAACGGCCAGGATTTCTGGAGCGAATCCGCGAAGGCCGGGCGCACGGTCCACCAGTCCTTCGCCGATCTGAAGTCCGGCAAGGACACCGGCTCGCTCACCACGCGCAACCGTTGGATCGCCAAGGACGGCAAGATCATCGCCTCTGACGAGCGCACGTTGCGGTTTCATGCTCCGAAGGGCACCGAGCGCATCGTGGACATGGAGGTTACCGTCTTCGCATCCCACGGCGACCTCGTGCTGGGCGACACCAAGGAAGGCACCATGGCTATCCGCCTCGCCGAATCCATGCGACTCACGCAGCCCAAGAACAAACCCGGCCTCGGCCACATCGTGAACTCCGAGGGCGTGAAGGACGGCGACACCTGGGGCAAACGCGCCAAATGGGTGGACTACTACGGCCCGGTCGGTGCGAAGACGGTCGGCGTCGCGATGTTCGATCATCCGGCCAACCCGCGTTACCCGACCTGGTGGCATGTGCGCGACTACGGCCTGTTCGCCGCGAATCCGTTCGGCCTCCACGACTTCGAAAAGAAGGAGAAGGGTGCGGGCGACCTGAAGATCGCCAACGGTCAGAGCGTCACCTTCCGCTACCGCATGATCTTCCATCAGGGCGACACCACGCAGGCGAACGTGGCGGCGGCGTTTGAGGAATGGGTGAAGACGAAATGAGCTTCGACGGACGGTATGCTTAAGTTCATCGATCTCGCGTTTATCTTGATCATCATCCCATGGCGGATGATTCCACTAGCCAAGTCTCGGGGGCTCAGCCCGATGGAATGGACCCTTGTTGCAATTGGCGCATGGATCCCCACTTCGCTAGTGGTCGCCATCACCTATGCATTTGTTCAATCGTTCGGAGCACTCAACCTAGGCTGGTCGGTTGACACTTTGCGCAAGGGGATGCTTCTGGCGCGCTTAATTGGGATTCTTTGCTCCTTCATGGTCTATGAGTTGTTGCGGCGCCGCTTGGTCTCAAAGCCTTTCGCGTCACCTTCATTGCCACCTCCTCCAAACGGCGAGCTGTCATGAAGGATTCACGCATAAACCAACCCGTCTTATCGACCTCCACTTCCTGCTTTCCTGCTTTCCTGCCTTCCAAATTCCATCACCACGCCATGAACACCAACCGTCGTGACTTCCTGAAAACCTCCGCGCTCACCGCGGCGGCTTTTGCCACTCCCAGCTTCCTCAGCGCCGCCTCCGCGTCGCGCGTGATCGGCGCCAATGACGAGATCCGCGTCGCCATCGTCGGCTTCAACGGCCGCGGCAAGGATCACATCGGCGGGGTCCGCAGCCTCCAGAAAAAGGGCGGCAACGTCCGCATCGTCGCCTATTGCGACGTTGATTCCGAGGTGCTCGCCAAGGGCGTCGCCGATGCGGAGAAAGCCGGCGAAAAGGTCACCGGCTACACCGACCTCCGGAAATTGCTGGAGAACCGCGACATTGATGTCGTCTCCATCGCCTCGCCCAATCACTGGCACGCGCTCGGCGCCATCTGGTCCGTGCAGGCCGGCAAGGATGTCTATCTGGAGAAGCCGGTTTCCCACAACGTCTTCGAGGGCCGCAAGATCGTCGAGGCCGCCCGCAAATACGGGAAGATCGTGCAGACCGGCACGCAGAGCCGTTCCAGCCACGCCATCAAGGAGGCCGTCGAATGGGTCCGCGCCGGCAATCTCGGCAAGATCAAGGTCGCCCGCGGCCTCTGCTACAAGCCCCGCAACAGCATCGGCAAGGTCAGCGGCCCCACGGCGATCCCCGCAAACATTGACTACGATCTCTGGTGCGGTCCCGCGCCCAAGGTGCCGCTCATGCGCAAGAACCTCCACTACGACTGGCATTGGGTCTGGGATACCGGTTGCGGCGATCTGGGCAACCAGGGCATCCACCAGATGGACATCGCCCGCTGGTTCCTCGGCGAAATGGCGCTCAGCCCGAAGGTCTTCAGCGTGGGCGGCCGCCTGGGCTATGTGGACGACGGCGAGACCCCGAACACCCAGTTTGTTTACCACGATTACGCCCAGGCCCCGCTGATCTTCGAAGTCCGCGGTCTGCCCTCGTCCAAGTCAGTCATCAAGAACGGCGGCTGGGGCAGCAACAACATGGACCGGTATCGCGGCGGCAGCGTGGCCGTGGTCATCGAGTGCGAGGGTGGCCATGTGCTCGTGCCGAACTATTCTTCCGCGACCGCCGTGGACAATGCCGGCAAGGAAATCAAGAAGTGGTCCGGCGCGAAGGATCACTACGATAACTTCTACGCCGCTGTCCGCTCGCGGAAGCACACGGACCTCAACGCCGACATCCTCGAAGGCCACCTCTCCAGCGCCCTGTGCCACACGGGCAACGTGAGCGTGCGCCTGGGCAAGACGCTCAAGCCCGAGGAGATCAAGGACCGTCTCAAGAGCAATCCGACTGCGAACGAGACCTTTGAACGCATGGCCGCCCACCTCGCGGCCAACGAGGTGGACATCGCCGCGACGCCGCTGGCCTTCGGTGAGTTCCTGGAGATGGACCCGAAGAAGGAAAAGTTCACCAATAACCGGAAAGCGAACCAGATGCTGACCCGCGACTACCGGAAGGGCTTCGTGGTGCCAAACAAGGTTTAGCCCACCGGCCGTCGCCATTTGGACCCGTTTCAAGGCTCCGATTTCCCCGGGAAGTCGGAGCCTTTTCGTTCCGGTGGCCACGGCGGTTTCCTTGAAAACGAATACTCCGCGACCGCCAACGACGGGTAAGCTTCCGCCAATTCACCGCTCGCCAGTCCCAGGGGCTTGCGCCACGGTGCGGACGCCATGAAAGCTCTATTCGCCTATGATGGTTCGGAGTGCTCCGACCACGCGGTGACCGAGCTGCCGTTGCTCGGACTGCCCGCAGATGTGGACGTCACCGTCCTTTCCGTCGCCGACATCTGGATGCCCGAACCGGAAGCGGTCGCCGACGCGGTGGACCTTTCCCTCTCCCCAGGGCTCGCCGCGCTGCGGCTGAAGACGCGCGACCTGATCGATGCGGCGCGTGCCGTCGCCGTCAGCGGGGCCATGAAACTCCGCCACCTCTGTCCGTCATGGACCATCGCCTCGCTCGCCGTCGCCGATTCGCCCGGTTGGGCCGTGGTGCGGATTGCCGAAGAGCAGCAGGCGGACTGGATCTTCGTCGGCTCGCACGGCCGCGGCGCCTTTGGCCGGGTTCTGCTCGGCTCGGTGTCCCAACGGGTGCTGACTTCCGCCACCTGCTCGGTCCACGTCAGCCGGCCGCGCCCGGCCCATCCCGGGGCCCCGTTTCGGGTGCTCGTGGCGGTGGATGGTTCGGGGGACTGC
Source organism: uncultured Verrucomicrobiota bacterium (assembly GCA_903910585.1). GTDB lineage: Bacteria > Verrucomicrobiota > Verrucomicrobiia > Limisphaerales > UBA9464 > CAIWAH01. Next base: position 12,076 of record CAIWAH010000128.1, on the reverse strand, counting down.
GTGGCAGCCGTCCGCCAAATCGCCAGCCGCAGTTGGCCGGCCGGCACGCTGTTCCGTCTCATCGCGGTGCTTGATCCCCGGCTCGAAAGCGTCATCGCTTGGCCCGGAATCTTCCCCAGCGAATGGGCCCGCAGCCAGGAGGCTTCGCCCCGCGAGTGGGTCTGCCACATGGTCGAACATTTCGCCCGGATGCTCTATGAACACCGTCTGACCGTGGAAACGGACCTCTGCGAAGGCGACCCCAAACAAGAGCTCGTGCGGCAGGCCGAAGAATGGAAAGCCGACCTGCTGGTGCTCGGAGCCCACGGCCTGCACCACGGCCAAAAGCGCAACCTCGGCAGTGTGGCCAGCGCCGTCGCGGCGCGCGCCCACTGTTCCGTCGAGGTGGTGCGGCCGTTGTAACCGCCTAAAAATGTTGAGCCCGAAAAGGCTGGCGGCCGTAGCCTGTTGTCAGGCCACGGCCGCTTCCCCGTCACTTGACCGCCAACACGCGGCCAAATCACCGTCAACCAACCGTTCACCTCCTCGGGAACGGCCGGTTGTGTTGACCTCCTTGCCAACACCATCCCGGCCTGGCGGCCCGGATGTTCCCCGGCAAGACCCTGAGAAAGCAGCTTTGCGCCCAATCTCAATCGTGCGACCCAAGCCGGCCATGAAGGCGCGTAGAAATCTGCTGTTCAATGGGTTGTGCGGTCACCACGGCGCAGCGGGTCCGCCCATCGTTCCTGCTCATTTCTGAGCAAACTGTCCAACCGTGCCAGCTCCCGCCGGCCGCGGAGCGTTTCACTGAGGTCAATCCTTTCCGCCGGGTCACGCTGCAGGTCAAACAGCTGCCTTCGGCCGGTTCCAGGATACTCGATGAGCTTCCAGCGGCCATCCCGCACGGCGCGCTGGCCCGACCGGTAGATGGTGAACAGCGACTCACGCCCCTGCGCTCCGCGTTCGGCGCGCAGCACCGGTCCCAGATCAAGGCCTTCGCTGTCGCGCGGCGCCGGAAGGTTGGCCAAACCGCAAAGTGTCGGGGCCAGATCGGCGAGATAGCACAGTTCGTCCGACCGACGGTTGCCCGCGATTCCCGGCCCGCTCACCAGGAGCGGCACCCGGGTGGAATGCTCGTAGAGATTCTGTTTGCCCAGCAGCCCGTGCGAGCCCACTGCGAGACCATTGTCACCGGCCACCACCACGACCGTTTGCTCGGTCAGCCCCAGCCGATCCAATTCCGAGAGCAGCCGGCCGATCTGGTGATCCGTTGCCGTGACACTCGCATAGTATTCCGCCAGTTCCCTGCGCACCGCGTCCGGCGTGCGCGGCCACGGGAGCAGCTTTTCGTCGCGAATTTCCAGCTCACCGTTGTCGAAGGGATGTCGCGGCAGAAAGTTGGATGGCAGCGGCAGCTTCTCGGCGGAATATCGCCGGAGGAACTCCGGGGGCGCACTTCGAGGATCGTGCGGTGTGGTGAACGCGACGTAGAGACAGAACGGTTCTCCGTTCGTCTGTCTCCGGAGAAACTCCAGGCCGGCGTCGGCGAAGACCTGCGCGGTGAAGTTCGTCTCCGTTCGCCGATTCGTGAGCGCCCCCGACCGGATGTCCGTCACGACCGCCTTGAACTGGTCGGTCATGCCACCGAGGAACACCGCGCCGGCTTCCGGAAAAACCCGTCGGGCGGACGCCTCGCCGTTGTGCCATTTGCCGGCCATGAAGGTTCGGTAACCCGCCTTCCGGAGTTGTTCCGGCCAGGTATCGATGTCACGCAGGTCCTCCCGCACACGGAACACCGACCGGCCGCTCATCAGCATCGCCCGCGACGGCTGACACACCGCGCCGTGCTGCGGGCTGCCCATGATGTGCGCCTCGCGAAAGCTGGTGCCGGCCCGCACCAGCCGGTCGAGGTGCGGCGTGTGGATGTGCCGGTTGCCCAGCGCTCTGATCGTGTCCGCGCGTTGGTCATCGGTGAGGATGACGAGGAAGTTCGGCCGGTTTGGGGATGCGCTCAGCAATCTTCCGCAAATCAGGCCCATGGCCAGGCAGAGCAATGCGATCTTCATGGAGTTGACGGCGAGCGAACCACCGCCCGAGGGCCTGGGCGAGTCCCGAGCATTCACTGGCCGGCATTTCTTCGTCGGATTATCGTCCCGGCACCGCATGGGTGCCGAAAAACCTTCCCTGGCTGTTCGCACGCTCCGCCGGCTGGCCGCATTCGTCATGACGCAGCCGGCCTGGGTGGTGCTGCCCCAGGTGGTCCTCTTCGGTCTGTCGCTGTGGTTCACGCTGACCCGGCTGGAATTTGACATGGACCGGAACAGCCTGGTGGATTCCAACCTCCAGTATCACCGGAACTTTCTCGAGCTGAAGAAGCAGTTCCCCGGCGAGGACGATCTGGTCGCCGTCGCGGAATCCGAAGACCTGGAGAAGAATCGCCAGTTCGTGGAGCGCCTCGCCGCCCGCCTCGAGGCGCATTCCACCGACCGGAACCCGACCAACGTCTTCACCGATGTCTTCTACAAGGGCGACCTGAAGCTGATGGGCCCCAAGGCGCTGCTGTTCCTTTCGGAGACCAACCTCCACGACCTGCAACAGGCGCTGACCGATTACCGGCCCTTCCTCAACCAGTTCGCCTCGGCGTCCAATCTCGTCACGCTCTTCCAGCGCGTGAACACCGCCATCCGCACCAGCGGTCGGCACGAGAACGCCCAGACCGAGTCCCTCCTCAAGGCGTTGCCCGCCCTCGAACGCATCGTCCGCCGGGCCGAGCAAAGTCTCGCCCGCCCCGGAGTGCCGCCGTCGCCGGGTGTGGATGCGTTGTTCGGTGCCGGCGATGACGCCGAGCGCGCCAAATACGTCACGTTCGCCAACGGCCGCATCTACCTCGTCACCGCCCGACCCCGGATGGTGCTGGACGAGGAATTGGCTCCAGAACAGCGCGGCTCCAAAGCCGCCCGCGACGGACTGCAGGCGAAGATCAATTCCCAGTCCGTGCGGCTCTTCCGCGAGCTGGTGCAGGCGACCCGCGCCGAAGTCGGCGGGGTCAATCTCGGCATCACCGGCGGCACGGTGCTCGAATACGACGAGATGCAGCAGAGCCAGGCCGACACCACCAAGGCCACGGTCCTGTCGCTCGTGCTGTGCGCGCTGATCTTCATCTTCGGTTACCGCGCCACCGGCCGACCGCTCAAGGCGACCCTCTGCCTTGTCGTCGGCCTCGTTTATACGATGGGCTACACCACGCTCGTCATCGGCCACCTGAACATCCTCACGATCACCTTCGTGCCGATGCTCATCGGTTTGGCGATCGATTTCGGCGTGCACCTGATCACCCGCTACGAGGAGGAACTCCGTCGCGGCCGCTCCGAGGCCGCCGCGATGGACCTCGCCATGGTCAACACCGGCCAGGGCATCTTCACAGGCTGCTTCACCACCGCCGGTGCATTCTTTGCGATGGCACTTACCGATTTCCGGGGCATCGCCGAGATGGGCCTCATCGCCGGCGGCGGCCTGCTCATCTGCCTGGTGCCGATGATGACGCTGCTGCCGGTCCTGCTCCTTCGCGGTCGGCGTCAAAATGTGCTCGACGAGGCCGCCGGCGCGGAGTCGCTCCGCGAAGTGGCATTGGAATCGTTCGAAGCCGGCGGCGAACCCGTCGAAGTCCGGGCCCGGTTGGAGCGGCTCTGGCTCGACCGCCCTTGGACCGTTATCGGCATCACCGTGGCGCTGACGCTCCTGTGCATTCCCGGGCTGTTGCGGCTGCGCTTCGACTACAACCTGCTCAATCTCCAAAGCGCAAACCTGCCGGCCGTCATCTTCGAGAAGAAGCTGCTGGAGACGTCCGACAAATCCGCCCTCTACGGCGCGGTGCTGGCGACCAACTCGCAGGAGGCGGTCGCGCTGGCCGCCAAGATTCGGGAACTGCCCTCGGTCGGTTCCACGGAAACCATGGCCCGCTTCCTCCGCGAAGATGCGCAACCCAAGCTGACCCTTATCCGGCAGGTCACGAACACCACGGCCAGCATCCACTTTCCGGAACCTGACCGCCGCCCCGTGAACCTCACCGACCTGAACCAGACCCTGTTTGGTCTGCACGGATATCTCGGCCTCGCCGCGGACGAAGTGGCCAAGACCGACCGCAGGGAACTGCATGCCCAGCTGGTTTCACTCCGGGCCGCGTTGCTGGACCTGACCCAGGCCATGTTCCGGGGCGACGACCGCGTCCGGAGCAATTCCGCGGTCAAACTCGGCACCTATCAGCAGGCGCTCTTCGACGACATCCGCGAAACCTTCGCCGCGCTGTCCGGTCAGGACGCCAGTGGCGGCTTTCAGGTTCAGGATCTGCCCCCGGCCCTGCGCAATCGCTTCATCGGTCTCGATGGCAGTTTCCTGATCCAGGTCTATCCGAAGACCAACGTCTGGGACCGCGCGCCGCAGGAGGTGTTCGTGAGGGAACTCCAGTCCGCGGTGCCCAAGGCCACCGGCGAACCGGTGCAGCTCTACTATTACACCGAACTCCTTCGCAGCTCCTACGTGGAGGCGGCCTGGTGGGCGTTGGGTGCGATCGTCATCCTGGTTTTCGTCCACTTCCGGCGCCTGGGAGCGGTGCTGCTTTCGCTGCTGCCAGTGGCGCTGGGAGCCATCTGGGTGGTTGGTGCAATGGGCTGGCTCGACCGCCCCTTCAACCCGGCGAACATCATGATGCTGCCGCTGGTCATCGGCATCGGAGTCACCAACGGCATCCACATCCTCAACCGTTTCGCCGAGGAGAAGAATCCCGGCATCCTCGCCAAGAGCACGGGCAAGGCTGTGCTGGTTTCCGGTCTCACGACCATTGCCGGTTTCGGCAGCCTCGTCATCGCCGACCACCAGGGCATCAGCAGCCTCGGCTGGGTCCTCGGCGCCGGCACCACGACCTGCATGCTGGCCGGCCTCACCGTGCTGCCCGCGATACTCACCCTCGCCGGCCGCGGAAAGTCCGTGGCGGAAGAGGCGGAGAGCCGTTAACCGCTAATCCGTCGCCACCGCGCTGCCAACCGCTGGGGCCAATCGCGGCTCATGAATGGCTTTTCCACCCAGACGAACAACGCCGTGCAGATGGCGAACACCGGCGGCAGGATCAAAAGCGACACCACAAGGTATTGGCCGAAGTAACCGCCGGACAATCCCAAGCGCCCTTTGATCCATGGCACCCCGAAGATGAGCAGCCACTGGTGCCACAGATAAAAGCTGTAGCACATGCCTCCGAAGGTGAACACCCACCGGTTTCCCAGGACTCGCGACAGCCAGACCCCGCCCAGCGACCCCAGAAATGCGCCCAGCAGACAACCGCACTGCAGCGCCGACCGCAGGCCCGCCGCCTCAATGCGGCTCAAGGCGAAGAACCCCAGCCAACCGGCCAGACCTACGAAATCCAGCCAGACCTTTCGTGGAGGTCCCTTGGACCAGCGGGTGAGGTGGACATCCACCACCACCAATCCTACCGCAAACGCCTCGAACTGCCCGATGAGCGACAACTGGACCCGCCGCGCGTCCAGGTCGCGAAGTCCAATCACCAGTCCACACACCGCGGCCAACACCAGCCAACGCAAACCCTGCCGCCGAAGGGCAAAGACCAGGGTCAACAGCGGCGCCAGCAGATAAAACTGGAACTCCACCTCCAGCGACCACGCCACCGAATTGATGAAGCTGAATTCACCGAAAAGTTGATTGTGCTGATACAGCAAGCTCGCGCCCATGCTTTTCATCATTCCCCCAACCGTCCACCAACCAACCGCAGCCCCAATCAGCCAGATGACCACAAGGTTGAGAATGTAAGGCGGCTCCAGCCGCGTCAGGCGCCGCAGATAAAAGCGACCAAGGCCGACCGCTTTGCCTCCGGTCAGCCAGCGTTGGGCGAACGGCAACGCCACGATGAACGCACTGATCGCGAAGAAGATCGGCACTCCCAGAAACCCCCGGCGGATCAGGGAGGTGAACGCCCGGTCAACGGCACCGCTGACCTCCGGCTTGCCCATTTGGTCATCCAGGTGGAACAGCACCACGGTCAGCACCGCCAGGGTTCGCAGCCCGTCAATCTGCGGAATGAACCGTCCGCCCGAAGTCTCCCGGGAACACGCCTTCAGCAGGCGGTCACTCCAATTCGCGTTCGTCGCCTCAGTTGTCTTCAGTGGGTCCAAGCCGGCCGGAGCTTCCCAAGCTCCCGCTTCGGGGGAACACAAATTTCGCTCCGGCACCGCCCCTTTGACAATTCCCGCCGCCGTGGCCGACTTCCGCCCGTGACCTACGCGGACGCGCTCGCTTACCTGCAATCGCTGCGGATGTTCGGTTTCCAGCCCGGCCTGGAAACGACCCGTCGTCTGGCCGCGGCCGTTGGCAATCCCCACGAACGGCTGCGTTTCCTGCACGTTGCCGGCACCAACGGCAAAGGTTCGGCCTGCGCCCTGCTTGAAAGCGTCTATCGCGCTGCCGGTCGCCGGGTCGGACTTTACACCTCGCCGCATCTCGTCCGCTTCGGCGAACGCATTCAGGTCAACCGAACGCCCATTCCGGATGCCGATCTCGCCCGGCTCGTCTCGACGCTCCGCGACGCCGTCGGCACGTTGCCTGGACTCGACCCGACGTTCTTCGAGTTCACCACGGTGCTCGCGCTGATGCATTTCGCGGAGCAGCACGTGGATCTCGTCGTCTGGGAAACCGGGCTCGGCGGCCGCCTCGACGCCACGAACATCGTCACGCCGCTCGCCAGCGTGATCACCAACATCGGCTGGGATCACCAGAAGGTGCTTGGTGCCACCCTGCCCGCCATCGCGGCGGAAAAGGCCGGCATCATCAAGCCCGGCGTGCCCGTGCTCACCGCCGCCGCCGATTCCGAGGCCCGCGCCGTCATCGAGTGGAAGGCCCGGGAACTCGACGCGCCCTGCCTGACGATTGGCCCGAGTGAACTGGCCAACTTCCGGCTCGAAGTCGGCCTGCTCGGCGCCCATCAGCGCGTGAACGCCGCCCTCGCCGCGGCCACCGTGCGCCTGCTGCGGACGTTCCTGCCGGTCACCGACGAGCAGCTCGCCACGGGCCTCCGCAACGTCTCCTGGCCCGGACGCCTGCAACAAATCGCGCGCGGGTCGCAGACCCTGCTGCTCGACGGCGCCCACAACCGCGACGGCGTGGCCACGCTCACCGCGGCGTTGCGCGATCACTTTCCGGGCCGTCGGCTCACGCTCGTGATCGGCGCGTTGGCGGACAAGGAATGGCGCGAAATGGTGCAGTCCCTCGTCCCGCTTTCCGCCCGGGTCATTACTGCCCCGGTCGCCAGCGCCCGGTCGGTCAGTGCCGAGGACCTCCGCGCCGCCTGTGTGGCCACGGGCGCCGGCCGCCCAGTGAAGGCCGCCCCGTCGGCTGCCGAAGCCCTGCGTCTCTGCGCCGCCGACCCGTTCGTGCTCGTGACCGGTTCGCTGTATTTCCTCGGGGAAATCCTCGAACTGCTCGGCCACGGCCAGCCCGTGACCGGCGAGGAGCGATCCCTAAACGAGTGGACCCCTGCGCCTACGCCCTGACCGCCGACACCGGCATTTGCGCTTTGAGCTTCCGGATCCGCTTCTATCTTCGACGCCATGTCCGCGCCCCTGCTGGAGTTCCGCGACGTTTTCAAAGCCTATCCCGGTCCCGAGCCGGTGCCGGTGCTGCTCGGCGCCTCGCTGAGCCTCGCCCGCGGCGAGAGCGTCGCCATCGTCGGGCCCAGCGGCAGCGGCAAAAGCACGATCCTGAACCTCCTCGGCACGCTCGACCTGCCCGACCGCGGCACGATCACCTTCAACGGACGCGACCTCACCCAGCTCACCGCCCAGGAACTCGCCGCGCTCCGCAACCGGCAGATCGGCTTCATCTTCCAGAGCCATCACCTGTTGCCGCAGTGCAGCGTGCTGGAAAATGTCCTGCTCCCGACGCTCGCCGGCCCGGCCCAGACGCCCGCCGACGCCGAACACCGCGCCCGGCAGCTCCTTGACCGCGTCGGCCTGAGCCACCGCCTCGACCACCTGCCGGGCCAGCTCAGCGGCGGCGAACGCCAGCGCGCCGCCGTCGTCCGCGCGTTGATCAACCGGCCCGCGCTCCTGCTGGCCGATGAGCCGACCGGCGCCCTCGACCGCGCGAGCGCGACCAACCTCGGCCAGTTGCTGGTCGAGCTGAACCGCGAGGAAGGCGTCACGCTCGTCGTCGTCACCCACAGCGCAGAACTCGCCCAGCGAATGGGCCGGATTTTGGAACTGCGCGACGGAAAACTGGTCTAGGCCACAACCGACGTGAGAAGGCTCTGCATGAATCACGATTGGCGATTTGGGATTGGCGATGGGGGACGCGCGTTCGGCAGCTCCAACGGAGCGGCACAAGGCAGCCCAGGGCAACGCCCTGGGGATCATGCCAAAAATCGGATCAGCCCTGAAGGGGCGGCACAACCTTGTCCCGCCCTGTCAGGGCTTACCCCCCTTTTTTCGCAGCCAACCCAGGGCGTTGCCCTGGGCTGTCTTGTTTCAGGCCGTTGGCCTGACCGCTTTGGAGTTCACTTCCACCCAGCATTCGGGCTTCGCCAACCGCAAACCCCATGAACCTCCGCACGCTCGCGCGGCGCTCGTTGCGCCACTACTTCCGCTCGCACCTGGGCGTGCTCGCCGGCGTCACGCTCGCCGCCGCCGTGCTCATCGGCGCGCTGGCCGTGGGGGATTCGGTGAAGGGGAGTCTGCGGGAGCGGGCCTTGGAACGGTTGGCCGGCGCCCGTTTCTCCCTCCTCACCCCAGACCGCTTCCAACCCGTTGACCTCGCAGAGCGACTTCAAACCCCCCGCACCAGCGCGCTGCTGACAATCGCTGGCATGATCACGCGGCAGGACGGCGCTGCCCGGGCCAACCGCATCACCGTTCTTGGAATTGATGCCAGCCACTTTGGCGACGGCCATCTGGCAACGCTCAAGGCGGACGAGGTCTGGCTCAGTCCCAGCCTAGCCCTGCAGTTAAAGGCTACTCCAGGTGACTCCGTAATTCTCCGCTTCAACAAGCCCAGCGCACTCTCCCGGGACGCGATCATCACGCCGCGCGACGATCTCAGTGTCACCTTGCGCCTCCGTGTCGGCGGCATTCTTTCCGAACGCCACGGCGGAAACTTTTCACTGCTCGCGAATCAGGCTCAAACCCTCAACGCCTTTGTTTCCCGCGATGCCTTGGGCAGGGCCGTAGGGCTCGAAGGCCTCGCAAATCTGGTCCTTGTTCCACCCGACGGTGAACGCCCCGGCGGATGGCTCGAACTGATGCGGGAGAGACTTTCAGAAGTCGCAATCCTCCCGGACTTCGAACTCAGCCTGCGCACTAACAATCTCTTCGCCGAACTCATCACCCGCCGCATCTTCCTCGAACCGGCTGTCGTCCGCGCCGCGCTGACCAACGATTCCGCAATCCGCAATCCGCAATCCGCAATCCCGGCTCCCACTCCGCTCCTCACCTACCTCGTCAACGGCCTCGCGCACGGCGACAAGCTGACGCCCTACTCGATGGTCACGGCTGCGGGTGCGCCCTACACGCCCGCCGACCTGAAGGACGATGAGATCGTCGTGAACCAGTGGCTCGCCGACGACCTGGGAGTGAAGCCGGGCGATTCGATGGCGCTCACTTACTACCGTGTGGATGCCGGCACGCAGTTGCAGGAGCACACCAACACCTTCCGCGTCCACAGCGTCGTGCCGCTCGCCGGCCTACACGCGGACCGCACGCTCATGCCCGAGTTCCCCGGCCTCGCAAAGGCCGAGAGCACGCACGACTGGGACGCCGGCTTTGACCTCGTCCACACCATCCGCGACCAGGATGAAGCCTACTGGAAGCAGCATCGCGGCACGCCCAAGGCCTTCATCACGCTCGCCGCCGGGCAGAAGCTGTGGGCGAACCGGTTTGGCGAGTTGACGGCGATCCGGTGGTTTGTGGGAAGCCCGTCCTCTCAAGTCGCAGGTGAGAAAGTGGGCTCGGGAGAAAGTGGTAAGGGCTCACTTTCCCACCCGCCCACTTTCCCACCTGCTGGTTCCGTCACCGAACTCCGCGACGCCCTCACCGCCCGCATCCGCGCCAACCTGAATCCTGCCGACGTCGGCCTCGTGTGGCGGCCGGTGCGCGAGGAGGCGTTGCGCGCGGCCGAGAGCGGCACAGGCAAGGACTTCGGCGGCCTGATGATTGGTTTCAGCTTTTTCCTCATCACTTCGGCGCTGCTGCTCACGGCCATGCTGTTTCGGTTCTCGCTGGAGCGGCGCACCACCGAGGTCGGCATCCTGCTCGCGCTCGGCTGGCCGCCGGCCCGGGTGCGCGGACTGCTGTTCCGCGAAGGACTTGCCCTGGCGATGCTCGGTTCGGTTCTCGGAGCGGTGCTGGGCATCTACTACGCGAAGGGCGTGCTTTGGGGCCTGACCACGATCTGGCGCGACGCCATCGCCGGGGCCGGACTGTCGTTTCACCTGACTCCGGTCACGTTGCTCACCGGGATTGTCCTGAGCATCGCCGTCGCCGCGGGCACGCTCTTCCTTGCCCTGCGACAGCAGGTCAGCCGGCCGTCGCGCGCGCTGCTGAACGAAGGCGCGAACGAAGATGCCCTGAACTTCACCACCGACCGCTCGGGCCGGCCGAAGCTTGTCGCCCTCATCGCCAGCGTGCTGGCGCTCGGCATGGTCGCTGCGGCGTGGGCGACCCGGGAGACGAAGCCGGAAATGTTCTTCGGTGCCGGAGCCACGCTGCTGATCGCCGGACTGCTCTGGGTGCGGGTGTGGATTCGGAGCATCGCGCTGACTGAAAGGCCTTCCTCATTGGGACGCACGACCCAGGCGGGCTGGCAGCCTGACCTACGTTCGCTGGCGCTACGCGCCCTTGCCCGCCGGCCCTCCCGGTCGCTGGGCACCATCGCGCTATTGGCGAGCGCGGCCTTCCTCATCGTCGCCATCGCCGCGATGAAGCTCGATGCCAACCGGAACGCCGACCGCCGCGAGTCCGGCACCGGCGGCTTTGCGCTGTGGGGGGAAAGCAGCCTGCCCGTGATCCAGGACCTGAACACGACAAAGGGGCAGGAATTCTACGGCCTCAATCCGGGCGACTTGAAGGGCGTATCGTTTGTCCCCCTCCGCGTCCGTGATGGCGACGACGCGAGCTGCCTGAACCTGAACGGCGCCCAACGCCCGCGCCTGCTCGGCGTGAAACCGGAGCAACTCGCCGGGCGCGGCCCGTTCACGTTCACCAAAGTTCTCAAAGGCCTGGCGGTCACCAACGGCTGGATGGCGCTCAATTCCCAATTCCCAATTCCCACTTCCGAAGCTCGTGAAATCCATGCCATCGGCGACGCGGCTTCGATCCAGTGGGCGCTGAAGAGTTCCGTGGGCGGCACGCTCGACTTCACCGATGAACGCGGCCAGCCGTTCAAGGTTCGGATCGTCGGTGCCGTCGCGAATTCGATCCTTCAGGGCAATCTGCTCATCGCCGAAGCGGACTTCGTGCGCCTGTTCCCCAGCGAGAGCGGTTACCGCGGCTTCCTCGTGGACGCGCCGCCGGAAGCCGTGGCCCCGGTGTCCGCCACGCTTTCCCGCGCCCTGCAGGACGTTGGCCTGGAACTGACGCCCGCGACGCGGCGGCTGGCGCAGTTTAACGCGGTGCAGAACACCTACCTGAACACCTTCCAGATGCTGGGCGGACTCGGCCTGCTGCTCGGCAGCGTGGGTCTCGGTGTCGTCGTGCTGCGCAACGTGCAGGAACGCCGGGGCGAACTCGGACTCATGCTTGCCCTCGGGTTCGAAGCCTCGGCCCTCCGGCGGCTGGTGCTCACCGAGCACGTCGCGCTGCTACTCCTCGGCCTCGGCGTCGGACTCGTCGCCGCGCTGGTCGCCGTGCTGCCCTCGCTCGGCGCGCCGGGTTCGGATTTTCCGTGGCGCTCGTTGTCCGTCACGCTCGGCCTGGTGCTGGCCAACGGCCTGATCTGGACGGTCTGGGCAACTTCCCGCTCCCTGCGTGGCCGCCTGGTGGATTCGCTACGGGAATTGTAACCGACCGACTCCGCCCTCCCAAATCGGAAGAGCACACGTCTG